>JBEIHT010000020.1:0-34489 GCA_040381155.1 Aphanothece sp. | reverse complement strand
GCTGGCGTCCCCGCGAGTGGTGTAATTCCCCCGGCAGCCCCATCCCGGCGTAGCCGGGGTGGGGCACTCACCTCAAGCAGCGGGTCTTACGGCCGGTCTTGCAAAGGGTGGGCAGGTTCGTTTCCCTGGTTCGAGAACCACCTCAACCAGACGAACCATGCCCAATCCTCATTCTGCCGCAGTTGACCTGGCCTCGCTACTGGATGGCAGCAGCGCCGGGGAGCTGATCCCCGAGATCGTCCGCGATGGCCTGCAGCGCCTGATCCAGCTGGAACTCGCCGCCTTCCTTGGTGCTGACTGGCATGAGCGCACCGAGGAGCGGCTCGGCCACCGCAACGGCTACCGGACCCGCACCTTGACGACCCAAGTGGGCGACATCGCCTTGCAGATCCCAAAACTGCGAGCCGGCAGCTTTCTGCCCTCGATCCTGGAGCCCCGGCGCCGGGTGGACCAGGCCCTCTATGGCGTGATCATGGAGGCGTACATCGGTGGGGTATCAACCCGCAAAGTCGATGCCCTGGTCTCGGCCCTGGGCTCCCAGAGCGGCATCTCCAAGTCTCAGGTGAGTCGCATCTGTCAGGAGATCGATGCTCAGGTGCAGGCGTTCTTGAGCCACCCGCTGGAGAGCAGTGATTATGCCTATGTCTATCTGGATGCCACGTACCTCAACGGGCGGCAGGGCAAGGCCCAGCAGGTCACCTCCCGTGCCGCGGTGGTGGCGATGGGCGTCAATGCCGATGGCCGCCGCGAGCTTTTGGGGCTCAAGGTGGGCAACAGCGAGACCGAGGCCTTCTGGGCAGAGTTCATCTCCCACCTCAAAGAGCGGGGCCTTGGCGGCGTCAAGCTGGTGATCTCTGACGCCCATGCCGGACTGACCAAGGCGATCCGCCGCCAGCTGCAAGGCAGTGTTTGGCAGCGCTGCAGGGTCCATTTCGCCCGCAACCTGCTGCAGTGCGTCCCGAAAGCACACCAGGGCATGGTCACCGCTGCCCTGCGCAGCGTGTTCGCCCAGGAAACCGCAGCGGAGATCGAGTCGCGCTGGGATGATCTGGCCGCCTCCCTGGCGGAGCGCTTCCCCAAGGCCGCAGCACTGATGCACGAGGCCAAGGAGGACGTGCTGGCGTTCCGCCACTTCCCCAAGGACCACTGGCGCAAGATCTGGAGCACCAACCTGCTCGAGCGGGTCAACGAGGAGATCAAACGGCGAACACGCGTCGTCGGCATCTTCCCCAACGACCCCGCGATCATCCGCTTGGTGGGAGCGGTGCTCCTGGAACAGCATGAGCACTGGCAACTGGAGGGTCGCCGCATGTTCTCCGCCGAGAGCATGGCCCTGATCCCGGATCTGGAGGAACTGCCTGCCTTGCTGACCGCCAGCGCCTGAGCAAGGCAGCACGCAGGCCCCAGGTGATCCGAGTGGCAGCGCCCCCACAGGGCGCAGCCGCTCGGATCACCGCCCGGGGGCCGGCCGCTCCAACCCCGGGGCTGCACAGGTCCCTCCCGATCACCAAACCTCAAGCCGTAGACGAATGACTTGACAACGCATTCGTCCAGCTTCATCGTGGCTTTAAGGGGTGTCACTGCACCTCCCGGATGATCTGCCATCATCCAACCGTGTTCAACCTCGAATCAGGGCATTCCGGCCTGGGGTTTTACACCACTTCAAGGGACGCGGCCCATTATGGGCAAGCAATGGATGACTTTTTAATTGGCTTTAACAACTGCCGCGCCATCATCGCTTCGCGTCATTTTCGCGGACCGAAACACCTGGGCTGGCCGCTGTTTCGCATCCTCCCCTTGGAGAGCCGCCGCTGGGAGCTGATTCGCAAAGCCGAGCTTGATCCAGCAATCGAACGAGAACTCAGCCAGAACATTGCGATCGCGCCAAGTGAGATTCAAGAGATGGCAAAGAATCCGATGTTTTTGGGTCTGTTATGTGAAGAGATGCGGGCTGGCAGTCTATTTCCTGCAACCACCCACAGCGTGTTTGAGCACTATCTTCAAACCCGCCTGACCCGCGATGCGGATCGCCTCCAGAAGCGTTTTCAACTCGCTCCGGTGGCTGTGAGGGCCGCCGCGGAGCGTATTGCTTTTTGCATGACGAGTGATGCTGGTTTGGGCCTGAATCCAACGCGTCCCGCAGGCTGCAGGGCACCCCCGGCTGCACCGACTCCGTGCCCGAGTTGGCGGCAATCAGTTCTGTCAAACAGTGCGCTCAACTTCACCTTGCTGCTGTGGACACGGCAACCCCGGCGGCAATACAAGATTGTAAGTGACCGCAATTTCCGTATCGAGCCGCTGCTGCACGAGCGGGGCACCTCCAGCGAGAAGGCCCTGAATGAGTCGGCCGTCAGTGCAGCACTGGTTAGGAGATCAACCACGGCAGTTTCAGACCAAGGGCTTCGATTGGATCCATGACGAGCTTGTTGAGAACACGGCCTAGAACGACTTGTGGCTCATCGGCCCGAATAGGGAGAACGGGATGCGCGTGATCGGCACCGTTGACAATCTTGCGTCTGATCAGGGAGTTCCCTGCCTCCAGCCCGCACACATAGGCTCGTTCCTGACACAGACCCTTGGCTCCATGTTCTTTGTCACCCATCCGCACCCAGTCGCCAGCGCAGACGATCGACTCCACTGAGGTTTGCAAGGGTGGCCGTTGGCTAAAGCTTCCCGGAGAAAAGAGCGACACCGAGCCTGGGTAGCGCCGTACCTCGCAATCAACCACCCTGGCATTGGTGAATTCGGGATGAGCGATGGGAAGCAGGTCGCGCGTGAGCCGATCGATGATCTCTTGATCGCTCATCACGGCGATCGCCGATGCGTTGTAAAAGTCGCTGGCGACCACCGAGCCCTGGGGCTGCTCATCACCCCAGAGAGCCCGTTGAGCATCCTTGTGCAGCTGATCCAGCATGAAAAAAGTGCCCCCAGAACCCTTCAGTGATTCAAAGCGGGAGAACACATTGGCTGGGTAAGCGATTGGCACATAACGATCCAGCCATAGACGTGCTGACACGACATCGATCGAACCAAGCGAAGCAGCGCCAACAAGCTCTGGTGCTGCCTTGCTGAGCTCTGGCGATTGAGCCATCAGCGACTTGAGCCCCTTTGCGCCAACGGCCAAGACCACAGCATCCAGCTCATCAATCACCTGAACTGCTTGAGTTGCCACGTTCTCAATCTCAACCGAGCTGACAGTCCGCGAGTCAGACGACAGATTCACCCGTCTCACCAACGTTCCGCCAAAAACCTGCAGATGATGGCGGCTGATCAGCCTTCGACTCAGAGGTGCAAACAGATGTTCGGCGATGCTTTTCGACTTGATCCAACGGACATCAAATGAGTCTTGGTGGGCCAGAGCGTAGTAATAGAGGAGCTCCATGGTAACCGCGGCCGAAAGCTCTTCAGGCGGCTTGAACAAGCCAACCAGCAAGGTGGGGCGCAGGAACTCATTGATGAGCCGATCGCTGATGCCGAGCTTGACAAAGAGTGTTTGCGCATCGAGATCGTCGTACTGCTGGTAAACCTTTTCGCTGCGATAAAGGTCAAGCATCGCATAGAGAAGCCCTGCGATGCTGAGCCTGTCTTGGATCGGTAGTCGCTTGAAGTTGGTGATAGTAGCCAGCATCTGGCCAAGCGGACTTGGCCATTGGGGCGCCTCTGCAAAGACAGGCGCGGTTGCTTCTAAGCCATCGGGAGACCAGAAGGCACTCGTTGTGAAATCAGTGAAGATATCGCCAGCGCCGAGTTGATCGGTGAGGGCATTGATATTGGGATAGTCTTTCCAAAAACCTCTGGTGCCTGCCTCGAAAGGCTTGCCGCTTTTGGTTGTGATTGGTGTACGGCCTGTTGGATCGGGCATCGCATCAATCAAGCTGACACGCAGACCGGCTTCACAGAGTGCCTTGGCTGCGCCCCAGCCAGCCCATCCGGCTCCGACGACGACGACATGGGAGGGTCTTGCGCCGGGCATGGTCTCATCTGGCATGGCTGCTCCGAACGTCGGCTCCTCTTCTGCAAGTTACTCAACGGGTGATGGGGCTCGCCGTTCCGTCGTACCGCTGTTGATCTGGACGTTGGCTGAGGCGCGAGAGATGCCATGACTGCTGCTGCAGGACTGCGCTTAGCTGAGCAATCCAATCTCCACAATTCGGAGTTTTCGCAATCATATTGGTCATGTTTTTTTTGCGTTTACCCTATGTGCAACTTTTTGAACACAGTTTGTTTGTTTTTTTCTTGATTTCGTCGGGTTCGATTCGGCTGCTGCCTACAGGTTTAATTGCCGCCAGTTTTGCCATCGGTGGATTGGTTCAACTGGGTTCCACTGGGTTCGCGCGGGCTCGACTGGCAGCTGACTGCGAAGCATGCAACCGGTAGGCCTGCAGCAGCCAGGGGAACGACCGCCCGTTCCGCTGGTGGATGGCGCGGGTATGGGAGCGCGCCTGGCTGGCACTGATCGGCGGTGAGGGGTTCGCCCTTGCCGACCCCCGGCAGCAGCCGCTCGCGGCCCGCCACCCAGGGCCAGACAACCACGGCTCCAAGCACCTGGTTCATGGGGTGCCGCTAGACCCGATGCCAGGTCGACGGCTTGATCTCACCACGGATCAGCTAGTGCTCCAGGAAAGCAGCAATCAGCTCGTCCCAGTCCCCCGGGGCAAGCACCGCAGCCATTCCCCTGTGCCTGGACCTGCAGCTCTGCTCCCCTCGATCCATCCGGCAGCCCTTCTGAGACAGGGCGTGAAACACCACCGCCCTGATCGTGTCCTCCCAGTCTCGGGCCACCGGCAAGTGAGACGTTTGGTGAGATGTCTGGTCTCACAGCCTGGCACGGGCAATCAGGCGCCGGCACAGGCCGGAAGCCCTAACGCCAGTCGCAGCAAGGAATCTTGGCGAAACCCTTGTTGAAAACAGGAAGCGGGCGGCGGGAATCGAACCCGCATCATCAGCTTGGAAGGCTGAGGTTTTACCACTAAACTACGCCCGCAGTGAATAACCATTCCCTGCGCGGGGCCCGCAGGCCCGGGAAAGGCCGACGGCAGCGCCGACCCGCCCACGTTCCTGGGGGAACTGAGCTGCAGCATTATGACGTGCCCAGGTCTGCCGTAACGCGTGAGCCCCACCCCCCCCTCGGCGCAGCCCCCCAGCGTGGCCCCAACCGACACGCCAGGAGCTCCCCGTTGGCTCGATCCCTCCGAGCAGCCGGCCGGCAAACGCAACCGCATGCTGCTCGCCTACGGCTTCGGTGACGCCGGCACCGGCATGGCGGCCTCGCTGATCGGCTTCTACCTGTTCATCTTCTACACCAAGGCCGCCGGCCTGCCCCCCTGGATGGCGGGGCTGGTGCTGATGCTCGCCCGCCTCTGGGATGCGGTCAACGATCCGATCGTCGGCTGGCTGAGCGACAAGACCCGCACCCCCTGGGGGCCTCGCCTGCCCTGGATCCTCGGCACCGCCCTGCCCCTGGGGGTGGGCATGGCCCTGATGTGGTGGCTGCCCCCCGGCGGCCCCTGGCAGAAGGTGGTGATCTTCGTGGCCATCTCGATCCTGGCCAACAGCCTCTACACCTGCGTCAACCTGCCCTATTCGGCCCTTGCCGCCGAGCTCACCACCAGCGTGCCGCTGCGCACCCGCCTTAACACCGCCCGCTTCACCGGCTCGATCATCGCCGGTCTGGTGGGCCTGGTGCTCGGCGGCCTGCTGCTGCGCAACCCCAGCGACCCCGCCGGCTACTGGCGGGTGGGGGTGCTCTCCGGCGTGATCATCAGCGTCACCACCCTGATCTGCGCCTGGGGCATCGCCCCGGCCGCCCTGCACTGCCAGCGGCCGGTGAGTGAGACCGGCACCACCCGCCGGCTGCTGGCACGGGTGAAGAGCAACGGCCGCTTCCTGATGGTGCTCGGCCTCTACCTGCTGCTCTGGTGCGCCCTGCAGCTGATGCAGACGGCCGCCCTGATCTTTCTGCCGGATGTGATGGGCCTGCCGCCGGCCTGGAGCAACTGGATTCTGCTGCCCTTCCAGATCTGCGCCCTGCTGGGCCTCTGGGTCTGGACCGAGGTGTCGCGCCGCCACGGCCGGGTGCGGGCCCTGCACTGGGGCGCCTGCCTCTGGATCGGGGGCTGCCTGCTGGCGATGGTGCTGATCCCCCTGAACCCAGCCGTGGCCCCCAACGGCTCGCTGGGCAATCTGGTGCGCCTGATCTGCCTGATCGGCACGATCCTGGTGGTGGGCCTGGGGGCCTCCACCGCCTACCTGATCCCCTGGGCCCTGCTGCCGGACGCCATCGACGCCGATCCGGAGAAGCCGGCCGGTGTCTACAGCGCCTGGATGGTGTTCACCCAGAAGATCTGCATCAGCTTCGCCCTCTTCTTCTTCGGCAACCTGATGAGCCTCAGCGGTTATGTGGCCAGCCGCGGCGTGATGCAACCCGCCAGCGCCCTGCTGGCCATCCGCCTCTGCATGGGCCTGATTCCCGCCACCCTGATCGTGCTCGGCCTGGTGGTGATGCGCCGCTGGCCGGAGCGGGGCCTGCACAAGCTGCGGGCCAGCACCCCGTGAGGCGCCCGCCGCGCTGGCTGCGGCGCCTCGGCGCCAGCCTGTTGATCGGCGGCCAGGCGGTGAGCGCCCTGGCCCGCGGCCGCGTCGATGCCAACGACCTGCTCCAGGAATTGCTGGAGGCCGGCCCCGGCAGCTTCCTGATCGTGCTGATCACCGGCCTGGCGGCCGGCACCGTGTTCAACATCCAGGTGGCGGCGGAGCTCTCCAAGCAGGGCGCCAACGCCGCCATCGGCGGCCTGCTGGCCCTCGGCCTCTCCCGCGAGATCGCTCCGCTGCTCACCGCCACCCTGCTCACCGGCAAGGTGGCCACCGCCTACGCCGCCCAGCTGGGCACCATGAAGGTGACCGAGCAGATCGACGCGATCACGATGCTGCGCACCGATCCGGTGCAGTACCTGGTGGTGCCCCGGCTGCTGGCGATGGTGGTGATGTCGCCGCTGCAGTGCCTGCTCTTCTTCGGGGTGGCGCTCTGGTCGGGGCAGATGAGCAGCACCCTCCTCTACAACCTGCCCCCGGCAGTGTTCTGGAACTCGGTGCGCACCTGGATGGACCCGGAGGACCTTCCCTCGATGCTGGTCAAGGCGGTGGTTTTCGGCCTGCAGATCGCCGTGCTCGCCTGCGGCTGGGGGCTCACCACCAAAGGCGGCCCCAAGGAGGTGGGCACCAGCACCACCGGCGCGGTGGTGATGATCCTGGTGACCGTGGCGCTGATGGACGTGGTGCTCACCAAGATCCTCTTCGGCTGAGCGTGGGACAATGGCGTGTCGCCCGTGCCCGTTTGGACCCCGCCATCCCCGATCCCGACGAGGGCGTCACCCTGGCGCCGCGCTACGGGGTGCCCATCGGCGTGATCCTGCTGGGGGCCGCCGCCCTGGCCCTGCTGCCCCTCTGGGGCGGCGCCCGCTGGCTGGCCCTGGTGGTGGCCCTCTTCGGGCTGTTCCTGGCCCTGCAGACCAGCCAGCTGCGCCTGCAGTTCGCGAACGCCGAGCTGCTGGTGCGCCGCAACGGCACCGTGATCCGCCGTTTTCCCTACGCCAGCTGGCTGAGCTGGCGCCTCTTCTGGCTGCCCTTCCCGGTGCTGCTCTACTTCCGCGAGGAGCGCAGCGTGCACCTGCTGCCGATCCTGTTCGACGCCACCGCCCTCGACGAGCGCCTGCGCCACCACATGGCCCCCCTGGGGGAGCGGGCTCCCGCTGCCCCGCTCTGACCCCTTCGCCATGACCGAACCCGACGCCCCCGAGGCCAGCGCAGCGCCCCTGCCGCCGGAGCAGCAGGCGGGCGGCCCCCGCCAGGAGCTGCTGGAGCTGGCCCTGGTCGAGCTGCGCCAGCGGCGGGCGGGGCTGGAGGAGGAGATCAGCGCCCTGGAGCGGCGGCGCGAGCAGATCCAGCGGGAGATCGCCAGCAGCTTCAGCGGCCAGTCCGATGCGATCGCCCGGCGGGTCAAGGGCTTTCAGGAGTATCTGGTGGGTGCCCTGCAGGACCTGGCGGTGGCCGCCGAGCAGGTGGAGCTGGTGGCCCAGCCGGTGGTGGTCCAGCCCTCCCCGCTCGACAGCAGCCCCGCCCCGGCGGACGCCGCCGCCAGCGCTCCGCCGCCGGCCGCCGGGCTGTTCCGCGACGACGAAGCGCTGATCCGCGAGCAGCTGGAGCGCTTTTTGGGCCAGCCCGATTTTTACGCCGACCCCTGGAAGCTGCGCCGCAGCCTGGAGCGGCAGGGGGCGGCCCTGCTCGCCGACTGGTTCCTGGGCCAGGGGGGGCGAGGCGCCCAGCCCAGCAGCGGCAGCCGCAGCCGCAACGCCCTGATCGCCGCCGCCGCCGTGGCGATCCTCGGCGAGCTCTACGGCGAGCGCTTCCAGACCCTCGTGCTCGCCGGCCAGCCCGAGCGGCTGGGGGAATGGCGGCGCGGCCTGCAGGACTGCCTGGGACTCGGCCGCGAGGATTTCGGCCCGAACAGCGGCATCGTGCTCTTCGAGCGGGCCGATGCCCTGATCGAGCGGGCCGACCGGCTGGAGGAGCGGGGCGAACTGCCCTTCATCGTCATCGACGCGGCCGAGCGGACCGTGGAGATCCCGGTGCTGCAGTTCCCCCTCTGGCTCGCCTTCGCCGCCGGCCCCGGCGAGTTGATCGAGGAGCAGGACCTCCTCTGATCCGACACCACGCCCGCCCCTCGCGATGACTTTCCTCCTGCCCTTCGCCACCCTGCTGGCCGGCTATCTGCTCGGATCGATCCCCGCCGGCTGGCTGGCCGGCCGCTGGCTGGCCGGGGTCGACCTGCGCCAGGAGGGCTCCGGCTCCACCGGCGCCACCAACGTGCTGCGGGTGGTGGGCAAGGGCCCGGCCCTGGTGGTGTTCCTGATCGATGTGCTCAAGGGCACCGCCGCCGTGCTGCTCGCCCGCGCCCTGCTGGAACCCCAGGGCGGCGGCTCCGCCAGCGACGGCTGGGTGGTGGCCGCCGGTCTGGCCGCCCTGGCCGGGCACATCTGGCCGGTGTGGCTGGGCTGGAAGGGGGGCAAGGCGGTGGCCACCGGGCTGGGCATGCTGCTCGGCCTGGCCTGGCCCGTGGGCCTGGCCTGCTTCGGCCTCTTCCTCACCTGCCTCAGCGTCAGCCGCATCGTCTCCCTCTACAGCGTCGTGGCGGCCCTCTCCCTGCCCCTGCTGATGCTTGGCTGGTTCGGCTCCGGCGGCATCCGGCCGGCCTACCTGGCCCTGGCGGTGCTCACCACTGTGCTGGTGGTCTGGCGGCACCGCGCGAACCTGGCGCGGCTGCTGGAGGGCCGCGAACCGCGGCTGGGGGAGAAGCGGGGCTGAGCGAGGCGGCGGTTCAGCCCAGCTCGCGGCTGCGCTCCGCCGCCGCCAGCACCGCCTCCAGCAGGGCCGAGCGCAGTCCGCCGCTCTCCAGGCGGCGCAGGCCGGCGATCGTGGTGCCGCCGGGACTGCTCACCATGTCCTTGAGCTGGCCGGGATGGAGGTGGCGCTGATGCAGCAACTCGGCGGTGCCCGCCAGGGTGCGGTGGGCCAGATGGCTGGCCAGGCGGCGGGGCAGACCCGCCGCCACCGCCCCATCGGCCATCGCCTCGGCCACCAGGGCCACAAAGGCGGGGCCGGAGGAGGTGAGCGCCAGGAAGGCGTCGAGCTGGACCTCGGGCAGCTCCATCACCTCCCCCACCCGCTCGAAGAGGCTGAGCAGCCACTGCCGCTCCGGCTCGCCCACCCCCTCCCCGAAGGCCAGTGCGGTGAGGCCCGCGCCCACCAGGGCCGGGGTGTTGGGCACGGCCCGCACCAGACGGCGACCGGGAAACAGACGGGTCAGTCGGGCCAGGCTCACCCCCGCCAGCACGGAGATCAGCAGCGGCGGTTCGGGGCCCTGCCAGGCCGGTGCCGCGGCCGCCACCGCCTCCAGCTGCTGGGGCTTGACCGCCAACAGCACGCTGGGGCAGCTCCAGGCGGCGGCGGGGTCGGTGTCCACCTCCAGGCCATGCGCACCGGCGAGTCGACCGGCGGAGGCCTCACTGGCCACCACCGCCCGCACCTGGCCGGCTTCCAGAATGCCGGCTTCCAGGAGGGGAAACAGAAGGGCCTGGGCCATCTGGCCCAGGCCCAACACGCCGAGGCGGCCCTGCGCGGGGTCGCTCACCCCTCAGACGAGGGCATCACTGCGGCCCCAGGCGGGGCTGGGGGCCGCCTCTTCCGGTTCGATCGTCGGGCTGGCGGGGCGGCTGGACACCGTGGGAGCGGCGGCGTCCTCGCTGCCGGCGGTGGTGACGGTGACACAGCTGGGGGCGAACAGGAAGATGCTCTCGCCAACCCGCTCCTGGTGGCCATCGATGGCGAAGGTGCCACCGGCCACGAAATCAACGGCACGCTGGGCCTGGTCGGGCTCCATCATCGTCAGGTTGAGGATCACCGCCTTGCGTTCCCGCAGGGCCCGGATCGCCCGGGGCATCTCGTCGAAGCTGCGGGGCTCCATCAGGCACAGCTCGGCCACGCTGGTGCTGATGCCAGGCATGCCAATGACGTTGGTGCCGGCGAAGGGGTCGCTGGCCGTGGAGAAATCGGTGGCGATGGCCAGGGCACCCGAGTCGCGGCTGAGGCTGCTGCCGCTGGCGCTCGGCTGGCGGTCGCCGGCGTCGTAGTCGAGCTCGTCGTCGTAGTCGCCGTCGAGGTAGTCATCACCGGAGACGACAGCACGCAAGCGGGAGAACAACGACACGGAAAATCCTCTAGGAGGGAGCTCTAGGCCTGAATAGCGTCCCATGCCCGAGGGTGCAAGCGCTTCAGGCCGGGGTCGTCGCGGAATCCGTCCCCGTTTCCTGGCAGGAGGCCGCGCCGGCCGCCGCGTTGGGCCGCTCGCCAAACAGGGCCGTGCCCAGCCGCACCCAGGTGCTGCCCGCCGCCGCCGCCTCCGGCCAGTCGCCGCTCATGCCCATCGACCGTTCGCCCAGCCCCAGCTCCCGCCCCAATGCCGCGCACTCCTGAAACAGGGCCTGCCGCTCCGCCACCGCCAGGCCGAAGGGGGCGATCGTCATCAGCCCCACGGGGCGCAAGGGGCTCAGCGCGGCGAGCCGCGGCCAGGCCTGGCGCAGCTCCTCGGCCGTGAAGCCCGTCTTGCCGGGATCGGGGCGCAGCTTCACCTGCAGGAACACCGCCGGCGCCAGGCCCTCCTCCGCAGCAATGCGCGCCAGCCGCTCCGCCAGCGCCAGGCTGTCGAGCGACTGGATCGTGCCAAAGCGGCGCAGCACGCCCCGGGCCTTGTTGGCCTGGAGGCGGCCGATGAAGTGCCAGTCGAGGGGGCCCAGGTCGGCCAGCTCCTCCTGCTTGGCGATGGCCTCCTGCAGGCGGCTCTCGCCGAAGCTGCGCTGGCCGGCGGCCACCGCTCGCCGCAGGGCGGCAGCCGGCTGCCCCTTGCTCACCGCCAGCAGGCGGCAGCCGGGGGGCAGGAGGCGGCGGACCTCATCCAGCCGCCGCTCAAGCGGATCTTCGCCGGCGGCATCCAGCATCAACGGGGCTCAGAGGAAGGTCTGGTCGAACAACTGCCGCCAGCGGGCGTGAATCTCAGGACCCTCGCGACGGGCGCGGCTGAGGTTCTGCTCCGCCAGGTGGCGGGCATCCATCAGGGGAATCACCTCAAAGCTGGCCCCGCGCGGCTGCAGGGTGACCAGGAAAAAGATGCGCTGGGCGTAGAGCGTGGCATACACATCCCGGCCATCCGCCGCCGGAGCGACGCGATAGAGCATCCCAAACGTGGGGTGGTTGAGATAGCGCTCGGCGCTCACGGACAAACGTGCAGTTTGGCCATTAAAGGCCACCGAGGCAATCAGAGGCCCCCCACTCGCCAGCGCAGCAGGACGAGCACCAACAGGCCCCCCCCCGCCAGCCAGCCAACCCACCCACCACCGGCCCGCGGGGTGTGCAGCTGCTCCGGCGGCAACCAGCGCCCCCCCCGGGCCAACAGGGCCTCGGCCCCCTGCTCGGCGCGCAGCAGCACATTGGCGAGCAGCCGCTCGCCCACCGCCAGCACCAGCCCCAGGCCGGCGCGCCAACCCAGGCCGCGCAGGTTCACGGCGCGGGTGGCGATCGCCCGCAGCAGGTTCTGCAATTCCTCCTGAACCAGCGGCAGGAACCGCAGGGAGAGCAGCAGGGTGAAGCCGAGCCGCTCCACCGGCAGCCCCAGGCCGCCCAGGGGGCCCAGGAACCAGGCGATCGCCCAGACCAGCTCCTCCGGAGCGGTGATCAGCAGCAACAGGTTGGCGCTGTGGATCAGGGTGAAGAGCAGCGTGCCGCTTCGCAGCCCCAGCAGGGCCGAGCGGCGGGTCACCACCAGCGGCCCGAAGGAGGCGGGGCCCAGCTGCAGCGGGCCGAGCCGCACGACCTCCCAGGGCAGGCCGGCCCGTGTCGGCGCCGCTGCGCCGGGGGGCGAGGGGGCCAGCCGCAACTCCGTGGCCGGGCGCTGCAGGCTGGCGGGGGCGATCGCATCGGCGGGCAGGAAGGCCGAGAGCAGCCCCACCAACAGCGACAGGACCAGCCAGAGGAGCAGGCTGCGGCGCCACAGCCGCGCCGGCAGGCCGCTCACCAGGGTGATCAGCACCAACAGGGCCACCAGGGCGAGCCGCCAGGGCGAGGAGGCCAGGATCGGCGTCACCAGGAAGGCCAGGGTCCAGGCGAGCTTGAGGCGCGGATCAAGCCGCGCCATCCAGCCGCCGCCGCCGCTGCCGGGGTCCACGTACTGGCCGATCGGCAGCTGGCGGAGCCAGTCCATGGCTCAGCGGCCGCGCGACTGGGAGCGGGCCAGATCCCGTTCGGCGTCGCGCTGTTGCTTGCCGCGCCAGAACAGGCGCAGGGGCGAACCCTCAAAACCCAGGCCCTCGCGGATCTGGCGCTCCACATAGCGGCGGTAGGTGTCGCCGAACAATTTCGGGTCGTTTACGAACAGGGTGAAGCTGGGCGGGCGGCAGGCCACCTGGGTGCCGTAATAGAGCCGCCCCTGCCGGCCACCGCGGGTGGTGGGGGGCGAGCGCCAGCGCAGGGCCTCCTGCAGCACTTCGTTCACCACCGAGGTGCTCACGCGGCGACGATGCTGTTCCACCGCCAGCTTCGCCAGCGGGAAGATCGCCTCCACCCGCTGGCCGGTGAGCGCCGAGCTGAACAGCATCGGCGCCCAGTCGAGGAAGTAGAGGCGGGCCCGCAGCTCCTTCTCCATCGCCGGCAAGGTGTGGCTGTCCTTCTCGATTGCATCCCATTTGTTCACCACCACCACGCAGGCGCGGCCGTCCTCCTCGATGCGGCCGGCGAGGCGCTGGTCCTGTTCCGTGACCCCGTCGAGGGCGTCGATCACCAGCACACACACATCACTGCGTTCGATCGCCTTGAAGCTGCGGTTGATGCCGAAGAACTCCGGGCCGTAATCCACGCTGCGGCGGCGACGGATGCCCGCGGTGTCGAGCAGCTTCCAGGTGGCGCCCTCCCGTTCGATCGTGGTGTCGATCGTGTCACGGGTGGTGCCGCGGATCGGGCTGACGATCGCCCGGTTCTCACCGCAGATGGCGTTGAGCAGGCTCGATTTGCCCACATTCGGGCGGCCGATGATCGCCAGCTGGATCGGCTCGTCGCCCTCCGCCTCGTCGCTGGCGCCGAAGTGACGGATCACCGCATCGAGCAGTTCACCCGTGCCGGCGCCGTGGATCGCCGAGATCGGGTGCGGCTCCCCCAGGCCAAGGGTCCAGAACTCCGCCGCCATCGCCAGACCCTGCTGCGGCGACTCGCATTTGTTCACCGCCAGCAGCACGGGCACCTCCCGGCCGCGCAGCCATTCCGCCAGGCTGGCATCGGCGGCGGTGATCCCCTGCTGGCCGTCGGTGATCAACACCGCCACGGCCGCCTCGGCCAGGGCCAGCTGCGCCTGCTCGCGGATCTCGGGCAGGAATTCGCTGTCGTCGTCGAACACCAGGCCGCCGGTGTCGACGACGCGGAAGCGCCGGTCGCCCCAGAACCCCTCCTGATAGGTGCGGTCACGGGTGACCCCCGGCTGGTCGTGCACGATCGCCTCCCGGCTGCCGCACAGGCGATTGACCAGCGTGGACTTGCCCACATTGGGCCGGCCGATGATGGCGACGACGGGCAACGCCACGCGGATATTTCCTGTTTCAGTTCGTAGTTCGACCCTACCGCCCGCCCCGGCCGGCGGTGCCCTCAGGCCACCGGCAGGTCGCCGGGATGGCCGGCCACCGGATCGCTGGGGGGCTCCAGCAGCGGCGGCAGCGGTCCGCTGGCGGGCAGCGGCGCTCCGGCCAGGGCCTGCTGGGCCAGCAGCCAGTTCACCGCCGTGGCCCGGCGGGTGCGGCGAGGGTAGAGCTCACCGATGCGGTAACCCGCGAAGCCCAGCTGCTGCTTGAGGAGTTGTTTGTGCTCCGCAGCGATCGAGCGGGTGAGGGCCACGCTGGCGGGACGCTCGGCGATGAAGGCGGGCTCCACGGCAAAGGCCGTGCGCCAGGGCTCCGCCGTGGCCGCTCCGGCGCGCCAGATGCCGCTGGCATCCGGTTCGTAGCCCAGCCGACTCCAGATCAGCTCACAGACGAAGCGATCGCTGGTGCGATCGGCCAGCACGGCCTCCAGCAGGGCACGGCTGAGGGGGAAGGGGGCATCCACGGGCGGAGCGGGTGTGGCCCGGCGGCGGAGAATCAGAGAACGATGATCGCCGATCCCACCGCCTTTCCGCCCGATCCCGGCAGCGCCACCACCATCGCCGGCGCCACCCCACTGGCGATCGGCGGCCGCCGGCTGCGCTGCCGGGTGCTCCAGTCGCCCCTGGCGGGGGTGAGCGACGCCATCTTCCGCCGCCTGGTGCGGCGCTGGGCCCCGGACGCCCTGCTGTTCACCGAGATGGTCAACGCCACCAGCCTGGAGCTGGGCCACGGGCGGCGCAAGCTCGACGACCTCGGCGGCGAGAGCGGGCCGATCGGCGTGCAGCTCTTTGACCACCGCCCCGCCGCCATGGCGGAGGCCGCCCGCCAGGCCGAGGCCGCCGGCGCCTTCCTGATCGACATCAATATGGGTTGCCCGGTGCGCAAGATCGCCCGCAAGGGGGGCGGCAGCGGCCTGATCCGCGAACCGGACCTGGCCCGCCGCATCGTCGAGGCCGTGGCCGCCGCCGTCTCGATCCCCGTCACCGTCAAGACGCGCCTGGGCTGGTGCGGCACGGACGCCGACCCGGTGGGCTGGTGCCGCGAGCTGGAGCAGGCGGGCGCCCAGCTGATCACCCTGCACGGCCGCAGCCGGGAGCAGGGCTTCACCGGCCGGGCCGACTGGCAGGCGATCGCCGCGGTGAAGCGGGCCCTGGCGATCCCCCTGATCGCCAACGGCGATGTGACCAGCCCGGAGGACGCCCGGCGCTGCCTGGCGATCACCGGCGCCGACGGGGTGATGGTGGGCCGGGGAACGATGGGGGCCCCCTGGCTGGTGGGGCGCCTCGATGCCGCCCTCTGCGGCCGGGCGGTGCCAGCGGTACCGGGCGCCCGCGATCGCCTCGCCCTGGCCGCCGAACAGTTGCGGGAGCTGGTGGCGGAGCGGGGCGAGCAGGGCCTGCTGATCGCCCGCAAACACATGGGCTGGACCTGCCAGGGCTTTGCCGGCGCCCCCCGGCTGCGCCACGGCCTGATGCGGGCGCCCACCCCGGCGGCGGCCCTGGAGCTGCTGGCCCGGGCCGACGACGCCCTGGCCGAGGGGGACGGCCAGGCCGAGGTGAACGGCCAGGAGGAGGGGGGAGCGGGAGGAAGCCCTTGACGAGACTTGAACTCGTGACCTCTCCCTTACCAAGGGAGTGCTCTACCGCTGAGCTACAAGGGCGTGTGGAGGATGGGCCGGGTTGGATTTGAACCAACGTAGGCAGAGCCAGCGGATTTACAGTCCGCCCCCATTAACCACTCGGGCACCGACCCGAACCACACCCCGAGAACTTACCAGCCGACCCTCCCCCCATGCATCTGCTCGTGCTGCACGGCCCGAACCTCAATCTGCTGGGCAGCCGCGAGCCCGGTCTCTACGGCCGCCACTCCCTGGATGACATCAACGCCAGCCTCGCCGGGCGGGCCCAGGCGCTCGGCATCGGCCTCGACTGCTTGCAGAGCAACCATGAAGGGGAGCTGGTGGAGCGGATTCAGCGGGCGGGGGCCGGCGGCGGCGGCCCCGCCAGCGACGGCATCCTGATCAATGCCGCGGCCTACACCCACACCTCGATCGCCATCCGCGACGCCCTGCTGGCGGTCGCCCTGCCCTTCGTGGAGGTGCACCTGAGCAACGTCCATGCCCGCGAGCCGTTTCGCCACCACTCCACCCTGGCGGACAAGGCGGTGGGGGTGATCTGCGGTTTCGGGCCGCTGAGCTACACCCTCGCCCTCGACGCCCTGGTGGCCCACCTGCGGGCCCTGGAGTCGCGATGAGCCAAGCCGAGCGGACGCGGGTGAAGTGGCTGGCGGCCCCCAGCAGCGCCGCCTGGCTGGAGGCCGCCCTGGCGGATCCGGACACCCTGCTGCTCGATCACGCCCACTGCGAGCGCAAGGCCGCGGGGGCGGCGCTGCAGCTGATGTTCCGCTACCCCTCCGACGCGGAGTTGGCCCGGGCCCTGAGTCCCCTGGCGCGGGAGGAGCTGGAGCATTTCGAGCGGGTCCAGGCCCTGCTGGAGCGGCGCGGCATCCCCCTGAAACCGCTGGCGGCGCCGCCCTACGGCGCCGGGCTGGCCGGCCAGGTGCGGCGCCAGGAGCCGGGCCGCCTGCTCGACAGCCTGCTGGTGGCGGGGCTGATCGAGGCCCGCAGCCACGAGCGCATGGCCCTGCTGGCCCAGCGCTGCGCCGATCCGGAACTGCGAACCCTGTGGGCCGAGCTGCTGGCCAGCGAAGCGCGCCACTTCGGCCTCTACTGGGTGCTGGCGGAGCGCCGCTTCCCCCGGCCGCTGCTGCTCACGCGGCTGGAGGAGCTGGCGTCGGCCGAACACCGGCTGCTGAGCGCCCCCACCGCCGCCACCGCGTGGGTGCGCATGCACGCCGCCGGTGTGGATCAGCCGGATTCCACCACCTGTATCCGGTTGGATCCGGAGCGCTTGGCCTGATACATGGCCGCGTCCGCCAACCCCCGCAAGGCGTCCAGATCGCTGCCGTGATCCGGGAACAGGGCCACACCGATGCTGGCGGTGAGCCGACAGCTCCGGCCCGCGACGACAACGGGCTGGGAGAGGGCGTGGAGCAGGGCCTCGCCGCGGGCCTCGATCCATTCCGCGGCGCTGACGTCGCCCAGCAGGACGAGAAATTCATCGCCGCCGATGCGGGCGACCGTGTCTTCGGCCCGTATCGCCTGGCTGATGCGCTGCGCCAGCAGCCGCAACACGCCATCGCCACTGTCATGACCATAGCCATCATTGACATCCTTGAATCCATCCAGATCAATAAATAGAACCGCCACTTTTGTGCCCTGTCGCAAGGCGCGATGGCAGGCGACCGCGAAGCGATCATGCGCCAGCCGCATCAGCGGCAATCCCGTGAGTTGATCGTGATTGGCCAGATAGACAATCTCCTCCTGCTGTTCCTGAATTTCCTGCAGTAGATCGCGGGTGGACTGCTGGAAGATCCCGAGCGCACGGAAGATCGTCATCAGCACAATGCAAAGCAGCACCCAGGTGGTCGCCCAGGAGGAGGCCTGCACCGCATAGGCGCTGGCATTCACATGCGGCACGATCTGGCCCGTCACCACGCCAGCCCCGATACCGGCCAAAATGGCAAGCGAAGCCGCGATCATCCAGACCGTCACACGCGGCGGATAGATCAGGGCCGTCATCAGATTGATGATCGTCAGCGCAAAGATGCCGTTGCCCACCAGCCCCCAGGTGAGCAGCGCCCCCACTGCCATAGGCCAGTAGATGGCAATCGGAATCGCGGCTTTCACCTCCAGAGGCATCCGACCACGCCAGCGATAGAAGCACAGGAAAACCAGCGCCAGACCCAGATGCACGCTATAAAGAGGCTGCCAGCCGCTCGTCCAGGAGCGCATCAGCGAAACGGGCATGGCCACGAATGTCAAGGCCAGGATTGAGCGCAGAATCTCCTGCACAAACACGTGCCGCAACTGCCGCCAGCGCTCCTGCGGACTGGGGGCGCCAACGGAGGATTGAGGTGGCATCGATCAACTCCAAAGGGCATTCGCCACGCCTGTCTGAGCTCCGCAGAGCCTTCGGCAGCCAACCAACTCAGTTGGGCGGGAGGAACTGGGGATCATCGAAGCGCGGATAGCGCTCGGCGATCGGATCACCCGTGAAGTCGGCCACCCAGCCGGCCGGGTCATTGAAGAAGCGCAGGGCGCAGAAGCGAGGCTCCGGCCCCATGTCAAACCAGTGCCGCGTGCCGGCGGGCACCGCCAGCCAGTCGTTGCGTTCGCACAGCACCTGCAGCACCTCGTCGCCGAGGTGGAGACAGAACAGGCCGCAGCCCTCCACGAAGAAGCGCACCTCGTCCTCGCTGTGGGTGTGCTCGGCCAGAAACTTCTGGCGAAGGGCCTGCCGCTCGGGATGGTCGGGGGTCATGCGGATGGCATCGACCGTGGCGTAACCGCCGCTCTCCTGCACCCGGGCGATCTCCGGCGCATAGGCCGCGAGGATCTCCGCCTGGTCCGCCCCCTCTGCCAGGGCGGCCCGGGCGGGCCAGCGCTGCAGCACCACCCCCCGCTGCGCCAGCTGCCGGGCGATCACCGTGAAGTCGCGGCTCACCAGCGTGGCGCCCTGCCCCCCGCCGCTGCCCGCGTGCTGGTACATCGTCAGCTGGGTCACGGCCAGGGCCTTACCGGGGGAACGCGCCCAGCGTAGAAAGGCCGCAGCATCCGCCCCAGCCATTTCCCCTCCTTCGGACGTCTTCCGCCCCGCGGCGGCCCCGGCCGGCCTCACCCTGGTGGGCGTGGGCCCGGGGGATCCGGATCTGCTCACCGTGGCGGCAGTGCGGGCGATCGCCGCGGCCGATCTGATCGCCTACCCGGTGGCCCGCGCCGGCGCCACCGGCATGGCCGCCACGATCGCCGCCAGCTGGATCCGGCCGGCGCAGGAGCGGCTGCCCCTGACGTTTCCGATGGTGAGCGAAGCGGAGCCCCGCCGGGCCGCCTGGCGCGCCGCCGCCGACGCCCTGGCGGATGCGGTGCGGGCCGGCCGGACCGTGGTGCTGCTCTGCGAGGGGGATGTGTCCCTCTACGCCACCGCCAGCTACGTGCTGCTCGGCCTGCGGCAGCATCACCCGGAGATCCCCGTGCGCCTGATCCCCGGCATCAGCGCCGTGGCAGCCGCGGGCGCCGCCGCCGCCTGGCCCCTCGCCCTGCAGTCGGAGGGGCTGCTGATCCAGCCCACCCCCGACACCCCCGAGGCGCTGGCGGCCCTGCTCGATCGGGCGGCGGCCGCCGGCTGGGTTCTGGCCCTGCTCAAGCTCGGCCAGCGCTGGGCCTGGGTCCGCCCCCTGCTGGAGCGGCGGGGCCTGCTGGCGGAGGCGCTGTTCGCGGCGCGGATCGGCTGGCCCGAGCAGCGGCTCGCCCCCGCCGCCGAGCTGGCCGCCGGCGAGGAGCCCTACTTCTCCCTGCTGCTGATCCGCCAGGGCCAGCCGCCGGTCCTGCCGACCTGAATCCCGGGCACTGAATCCCAGGGCACGATTCCCCGTATCCGTGGCAGACGCCCGACGGCAGCCGGGGGAACGAGGCTGAGGTCACCACCTGCCATGGCCATGCGCGAGATCGTCTTCCGGGTCACGGCCGAACGGCCGGGCCACCTCGAGGCCACGGCGCCCCAGCCCCGGCTGACGGTGAGCGCCGCCTCCCGGGAGGAGTGGCACCACGAGGCGCGGGACGTCCTGATCCGCGCCCTGGGGCCGGCACACATCACCTATCGCATCCGCCTGCAACACGGCAACACCGCGCCTAGGGTTTAGGGATGAGAAAGAAACCAAAAAATTCTCGTCATCTCCCCTGCCCTTCTGATTCCGCCTTGCTTCCCGTCTCCCGCACCCTGCCAGCCGACAACCCAGCGCGACGCTCCTGGAACTCCCAGCGCCTGAACCGCCCCAACCGCCTGGAAGCCGAAGAGCTCTGGGCCTCACCCCAGCGCCGCCGCTATCTGCTCTCCCTCCAGCCCGAAGCGCGCCCGCTCACCTGAGGCCCACACCCCCCGCGGATGACCGCCCCTTCCACCAGGGACTCCCCGCCGGCGCCACTGGTGCTGGTGCACGGGCTGCTCGATACGCCACGGGTGTTCGACGGGCTGCGGCGGGCCCTGGCGGGGCGAAAGGACCCTCTGCTGGTCCCCCAGCTGCCCCTGCGCCTCGGCCGCACCCCGGTGATGGAAGCGGCGCAGCTGCTGGGCGGGCACATCGAGGCGGCCTTCGGGAGGGAGCAACCGATCGACCTG
Organism: Aphanothece sp.; assembly: GCA_040381155.1. Taxonomy (GTDB): domain Bacteria; phylum Cyanobacteriota; class Cyanobacteriia; order PCC-6307; family Cyanobiaceae; genus Cyanobium. The sequence goes on along the minus strand of JBEIHT010000020.1, from coordinate 14,022 downwards.
CTCGGCTTCTCGATGGGCGGCGTCATCGCCCGCGCCTGGATTCAGCTGCTGGGGGGGCACCCCCGCACCCGGCGCTTCTTCAGTGTGGGCAGCCCCCAGCAGGGCACGATCACCGCCCGACCCTGGCCGGGGGCGCTGTTCGCCGGGATCGCCGATCTGCGCGCCGACAGCCCCCTGCTGCAGCGCCTCAACGGCGATCTTGAGGCGCTGCTTCGCATCGACTGCCGCAGCTTCTACTCCGGCATCGATCTGGTAGTGCTGCCGAGCTGGCGGGCGGTGCTGCCGGTGGGCAGCCGGCGCATGCTGCCGGTGTGGACCCACCCCCAGCTGCTGCGGGACCCCGCCGCGATCAGGCCCCTGGCGGAGCAGCTTCTCCAGGGCTGAGGCTCCTAGCGTGAATCCACCGCAGGCTGTCGGCGTCCGATGGGCTGGCACGAGGTCCCCCCGCCGCTGGCGCCGCTGCTGACGTCGGCCCTGGGCTGGCTGCTCTGGTCGCTGCTGGTGGGCGGCCTGGCCAACCGCCTGCCAGCCCGCTGGCTCTCGGCCAGACAGCCTGCGGCCCGGTGGGAGAGCCCCGCGTTCTACGAACGCCATCTGGCGATCCGCCGCTGGAAGCCCTGGCTGCCCGATGCCGGCGCTGCCCTGCCGGGGGGGCTGCGCAAGGCGGGCCTGGCCCGCCGCGATCCGGCACACCTGGAACGGCTGATGCAGGAGACCCGGCGGGCCGAACTGGTGCACGGGGCGCTGTGGCCGTTCTGGATCGTGACCAGCCTCTGGTTACCCCCGGCCGGGGTGCTGATCAACCTGGGGTTCGCCTGCGCCTTCAACCTGCCCTGCCTGCTGGTGCAGCGTTACAACCGCCTGCGTCTGGGAAGGACGCTGCGGCGTTGGCGAACGTGAGGACTGGGGGGTGGGCGGATCAGGGGCCGAGCAGTGTGTCGTCCAGGTCGATCTCCAGGGCAATCCCCCCGTCCTCCACGTGGCGGGCCAGCACCAGCCGATGCCGCCCCGGCTCGAGCCGGAAGGCGTCGCGGCTTTCGTCGAACCAGGCGAGGCGCCGCAGGGGAATCGTCAGCACCACCTCCCGGGCCTCCCCGGCGGCCAGGGACAGCCGCTGGAAGCCCACCAGCTGCCGGTCCGGTCGCTCCACCACCCGGCCCGGCGGCTCCACGTAGGCCTGCACCACCTCCGCCGCCTCCATCGAGCCGACATTGCGCAGGCGGCAGCGAAGTGTCATGGCCTGCGCGCCGGGGGAAAACGACAGCTGCGGATCGCTGAGCTCAAAGCGGCTGTAGGAGAGGCCGAAGCCGAACGGGAACATCGCCGGCCGGCCGGCGCGGGCCAGGCGCCGGTAGCCGTGCCAGAGGTCATAGACCACCCGCTCCGCCCGGGGTTCAAAGGGGGGCAGATCCTCCGCGCGGCTGGGCACGCTGAAGGGCATCCGCCCGGAGGGGGACACCCGACCCAGCAGCACGTCTGCCAGGGCGGCCCCGCCCTCCTGGCCGGGATACCAGAGCAGCAGCAGGCCCCTCACCTGCTCCAGCCACCCCTGGCAGAGGATCGCGCCGCCGCCCATCAACACCACCACGGTGCGCGGGTTGGCGGCGGCCACGGCCCGGATCAGCGCCACCTGCTCGGCCGGCAGGGCCAGGTCGGTGCGATCGCCCGCGGCGAAGTCGCCGCCGCTGCGGGCCGAGCCGAAGCGGGTCACCGCCGCCAGCAGGGCGGCCAGCGGCGACCAGAGGCGCCCGGTGCGCTCGGGCCCGAGAAGCCGCTCCAGGCCCTCGGGTGGCGGCACCTGGGCCAGGATCGGGGCGAGATCGCCCGGGTGGATGTGCTCCCCCTCGTGGCGCCAGTCCAGGCCCACCACCACCACGGCCGCATCGCTCGCGGCGGCCAGGCGGGCGGCGCGTCGGGGCTCCAGCCCCCCCCAGTGGTGGATCGCCAGCTCCGGCGCCGCCGCCTTCAGGCCCGCCAGGGGCGTCAGCACCGACCCCGGGGCGGGACGGGTGTCGGAGGAGCCCCGATCGCCCAGGTTCACCGCCGCGGCCAGCGGACCCAGCACCGCCAGGGAGCGCAGGCCCGAGAGCGGCAGCAGGCCCCCCTCATTGCGGAGCAGCACGATCGCGCGGCGGGCCGCCTCCCGGGCCAGGGCCCGATGGGCGGCGCAGCCCCGCAGCGCCGGCGGATAGTCCCCCTGGGGAACCCCCAGCTGGGCCCGCAGCTGGCGGCGCACCGCGTCATCGACCCGGGCCATCGGCAGCCGACCGCGGGCCACCGCCTCCGGCAGGCAGGCGGAGAGAATCATCCGGAAGGGCATCTCCAGATCCAGGCCCGCCTCCACCCCGGCCACCCCGTCGCGCAGGCCGAAGATGAAATCGGTGACAACAAAGCCCTTGAAGCCCCAGCGGCGCTTGAGGATCCCGTCGAGCAACGGGGCGTTCTGGCCGCACCAGGCGCCGTTGACCCGGTTGTAGGCGCTCATCACCGAACCGGCCCCGGCGTCCACACAAGCGCGGAAATGGGGCAGATAAAGCTCATGCAGCACCCGCGGCGAGACGCGCACATCCACCAGGAAGCGGGAGCTGTCGATCGAGTTGAGGGCGAAGTGCTTGACGCAGGCCACCGCGTGCCGCTGAACGCCGCGGGTCATCGCCGCCCCAAGGGCGCCGAGCAGCACCGGGTCCTCGCCGTAGGTCTCCTGGGCGCGGCCCCAGCCGGGATGGCGCAGCAGATTGACGCAGACGACCCCCGCCCAGTTCGCACCGAAGCAGCGGGCCTCCCGGGCGATCGCCTCACCGATGCGCTCCTCCAGCTCCGGGTCCCAGGTGGCCCCTCGCGCGATCGGTACCGGAAACGTGGTGGCGCCACCCTCGAGCACCACACCGCGCGGTCCATCGACGAAATGCAGGCCCTCCAGCCCCAGGCGCGGCAGCACGCCGCTCGGCCAGGGATGGCGGTGGGAGGCGTCCCGCAGGGCGATGTCGGCCATTCCCGACCAGAAGGGGGTGGCGCCCTCCAGCAACGCCAGCTTCTCGTCGGGGCGCAGGGCCGCCAGCAAGGCGTCGCTACGCCCTGGGGGGGCCGGCGGACCAGGTCCAGCAGCCGGGCCTGCCTTCATCCCATCCGCCTTGCGCTGAGAGCCTCCATGCTGGCCGCCCCCGGCGGAGAAAAGCTGCTGGCTGCATCCAGCGACACACCCACCAGGCTTCACGGTCCGTTACAGTGTCTTTAGGTTTTGAAACATCCTTCCCACCATGACCGAATCCACCCCCCGCTACGGCTTCGTTGCTTTCGCCGAAACCTGGAACGGCCGCCTCGCCATGCTCGGTTTCGTGATCGGCCTGGCCACCGAGCTTCTCACCGGCCAAGGCATCCTCAGCCAGATCGGCCTGGGCTGAGTCCCAGCACCGCCAGACCGTCGCGCCTCGACTCCTGGCGGATGACTCCCAAGTCATCCGCCTTTTGGCTTGGGCGCTCCTGCGCTAGCGTTGTGATGATTCACGAATTTCTCTTCAGCAGGTTTCTCACCGAAACGGCGGCTCCCGCAACCCCCCGGCCACCCCAGGGCGACAAGGACATCACCACAAGGCCAGCGACTTTCTCCAGGGCTTTCGACGAATCATTCATAGTTCCCGTTTCCTTTGATGACCATTTACATCGGTAACCTCTCCTTCGATGCCGAAGTCGAGGACGTCCGCAGTCTCTTTGCCGAGTACGGCGAAGTGAAGCAGTGCAGCCTGCCGCTCGATCGCGAAACCGGCCGCAAGCGGGGCTTCGCCTTCGTCGAAATGATCGACGAGAAGGCGGAGACGGCTGCCATCGCCGACCTCCAGAACGTCGAGTGGATGGGCCGTGCGATTCGCGTCAACAAAGCCGAACCTCGGGGCGGCGGAGGCGGTGGTGGTGGCCCTCGCCGCAACGATGATCGTTCCGGATCCTTCGGCGGCGGCGGCGGCTACAACGGTGGTGGTTACGGCCGTGGCAAGCGCAGCTGAACACCCTCCATCCGGGTCCTGACGGTCCCCAGCCTGACGGGGAACCCTCCACCGCCCTGCCTGCGGCGTTGCAGGGTCCCTACCGGGTGCGTGCGCTGGCACCCAATGAGCACACGGTGCCAGACGAGGTGTCCGCTCCACGCTTCGCCAGCCTGGCGGACGCCAGGAGCTATGCCCACTCTGTGACGGCCGACCCGCGCCATCCCCTGGTGATCGAGAAGCTCGCCCCCGGGGGCTGCTGGCTCACCCTGGCCTGGCTCTGATAGCCCCATCCGCACCCTGGCGCAATCCCGACAGGATCCGGCTCTCCAGCTGCCGGTCCACCAGGTCCTCCGCCAGCAGCAGCCAGAGCTTCTCCTTCAGCACCGCCGCGGCGGAGAGCGGCTCCAGCACCACCGGGGTGGAGGCGGCCACCGCCGCCGTCAGCGGGCCCGGCACCGGCAGCCCTGGCCCCCCCGGTCCCAGCAGCGCCAGCCAGCCGCTCCAGTCCTGAGCCTGGCGCGGGGCCGCCTGGAGTCTCAGGCCATGGTCCTCCAGCAGCCGGCCCATCCCCGGGGCCTGGGACAGGGATGGGGCCAGCGCCGTCCGCCGCTGTCCCCCCAGCGGCACCACCATGGCGAGGTGCAGCTCCCCCAGCTCCACCATTCGCACCCCGGGGCCGGGCCGGCCGCCGTGCTCCAGCTCCAGGGCGGGAACCAGGGCCCCATCCACCACCCCCTCCCGCAGCAACTGGCTCCAGTCCGCCCCGCTCAGGAAGCGCCCAGGCGGCAGCAGCAGCCCCCCGACCCCCTCCAGCAAGGGGCGATGCCACGGATCCGCGCCAAGGACGAGCTGGCCCGCGGCGATTCGGTGGGCGCGGGCGGCCAGGCGCAGATGGCGGATGCTGCCGTTGCTTCCGAAGCGAAAGCCCCAGCGCAGGCGCAGGTCGCGGCGCAGACCGAAATCGCGGGCCAGGCGCCGATAGCGCCGGCTGACGCTCGGCTGGGAGAGGGCCAGGTGGCGACTGGCCTCCTGGGTGCTTCCCGTCAGCTCCAGCAGATCGAGCAGCAGCACATCGCGAAGGAGGGCGGGAGGGCGATAGCCGGAGGCGGCAGCGGAGATGGCATCGGTGGCGGGCATGGATCCCAGCGGGGAGCTTCCGCCAGCGTCTGCCGTGGAGCACGTGACAATGACGTCATTCGTGCGAAAGAGCAGGTTGATCCGCCCCCTGCGCTGCCACCTGCTGATCGGTCCCCCGGCCAGCGGCAAGACCACCCTCGGACGGCAGCTGGTGCCGCTGCTCACCCCCCCCGGCGCCGAGCCGGCCCGGCTGCTTTCCACCGATCGCCTCCGGGCCGAGCTGTTCGGCGACGCCGCCGTCCAGGGACCCTGGCGGGAGATCGAAGCCCATCTGCAGCAGCGCATCCGCGAGGCCGTCGCCGCAGGCGTTCCGGTGATCGTCGACGCGACCCACGCCCGGCGGCCCTGGCGGCTGGCGATCACCCAGGCCCTCGCCCTGCCGGCGCCGGTGGAGTGGATCGGCTGGTGGCTCTACACCCCCCTGGCCACCTGCCTGGAGTGGAACCGCCGCCGCGAGCGACGGGTGCCGGAAGCGGTGATCCAGGAAATGGCCGCCGCCCTGGGCGACCCCCACTTCGGCCCCTGCCGGGCCGAGGGGTTTGCGGCGGTGGTGGCCGTGGTGCCGACCCACCACGAGGCGCTCACCCCGCTGCTGACCGACGAGCTGGAAAGGCTGGACCGCCGCATCCGCTCCGCCTGCAACCGCGAACGCCACTGGCAGCGCCACGGCTATTCGCGCCTGCTCGACATGGAGCGACTGCTCTACCTGCTGCGGCTGCTCAGCCGCTGGCCGGAGCTGGAGGCCGGCGACCCGCTCACCCGCGCCGAGCTGGAGGCGGTGATCTCACCGCTGCCGAGCGGCGACCTGGCCGAACGGGCCGCCGCCTTCCTGGGGCGGCTGCACGGCAGCTGCTACGCCGATGCCGCCGCCCTGCGCGGCGATCTGATCTGGCTGCAGGAGCAGGGCTTCAGCGCCGACGCCTGGGAGCGGGGCAACCGCCAGGCGCCGATCGTGCCGCCGCCGCCGGCGCCCTCGCCGCTGGGCGGCGGCGCTGTGAACGGGGGCTTTCCCCCCACCGGCGACCGGGCGGTGTTCGTGCGCCTGGCGACGCTGCTGCGCCACATCCTCCACAACCCCTTCGACCGGCAGCCCGGCGTTCCCCTGGGGGAGCACCTGATCGGCCGGATGGAGGTCACCCCGGGGGCCTACCTGCCCGGGGAGGCCGCCAGCCTGCGCAAAGACCTCGAGAAGCTGCTCACACCCTACGGCTTCCGGGGGCGCCACGACAATGTGCGGCGCGGCTACGCCCTCGGCACGGCGCTGCTCTCGGCGCCGCGCCTGCGGGAGCTGCACGAAGTGGTGCGCGAGGCGTCCGAACGGCTCGGGGATCCCACCGCCCACGGCCTGCTGGGGGAGCTCGACCAGCGCCTCGCCTGGCCCGGGGGCCGCGACGACGAGGAGCCACCGCTGCGGGCCTTCGCCAACCGATCCGTGCTGCACCCGGCGATGGTGCGCCCCGACTCTCTGGCCGCGGAGCGGCAGGCGGAGCGACTGGAGACGGCGATCGTCGAGAACCGGCGCGTGCAGCTTGAGCGCTACACCTCGGCGGCGGGTTACGTCGGCGGACCCGCCGGCCTGCTGCGGGTCTGGCCGCTGCAGCTGCTCTTCCACACGATCGGTTGGTACCTGGTGTTCGAGGAGGACAGCATCGGCCGGGCGGAGGGGCTGATCCGCTGCGAACGGCTCGATCGCCTGGCCCTGCGGCGCAGCGAGGCTGGCTACCGGCGCGAGCCCGAGGCGCGGCGGCGCGCCCTGGCGAGGGTGCGGCGGCTGCTGCATCACTGCGGCGGCATCCACTTCGGCCGCGACCTGGAGGCGCAGCTGGCCGTGACCTCCGACTCGCCCCGCCGCCGCCAGCAGGCCCTCACCACCCTGCGCTTCTCCTGCCAGCCCTGGGCCTTCGCCTTCGTCCGCGAGAGCCTGCAGCGCTTCCCGATCGAGCACAGCCGCTATTCCCTCCCCCTGCCCGGGGACAGCTGGTGGCGCCATCCCGAGGCCCCCCATGGACTGGCCCCCAACCCCGTCGGCGACAGCCATCCCTACCCTGTGGAGATCGATCTGCCCACCTGGACGGTGGAGGAGGATGTGGATCTGCGCACGGCCCTGTTCGGCTTCGGCGCGGGGCTGAGGATCGAAGCCCCCGCCAGCCTGCGGGAGCGCCACCGCCACCACTGCCGCGAGGTCATGGCGATGTACGACACCATGGCGGAGGATCCCGGGGACGGGTCCGGATCCTGATGCTCCCGAAGCGCGCCCCAACGAGGCGACTGGCCGGCCTGCTCCTGCTGGCGTTGACGCCCCTGCTCACCGGGATGGCGTCGGCGTTGCCGCCGGCGGCGGCGGAGGTCTGTGTGATCGCCCCGCGAACCGAGGCCGACCGCAGCAGCCGGGCGCTGGCCAGCGTGCCCCTCCGCCAGCCCACGATCTTCGTGCGCGAGCCCCTCGCCCTTGTTCGCCTGTTGCGGGGGTCCACCGTGCTCTGGGAGCGGCAGGGCGGGCTGGGGGGCGCGATCGAGGGGCCGATCGCCTGGCCGCTGCCCCCCCTGGCCGCCGGGGATGACCTCAGGCTGTTGCTCCAACCCGTCGGCAGCGGAGCGGACGCCTTCGCCGAGATCCGCCTGCGTGCCGCCGACGGCGCCACGCTGCGCCGCACAGACGCCGTCCTGAGGAGCCTGCAGGCGAACCCCGACGCCTGGCGGAACGCGGTGGAGCAGGCCGTGAGCCGGGGCGAAGCGGCCCTGGCCACCGCCCTGCTGTTCGCCTTCGAGGGTCCGAGCGACCCGACCCTGGACCGCCTGCGCCTGGAGGCCTACCAGCACAGCTGCCAGCGGGGGCCGCCCCCCTGAACCCCAGCCTGGGCGAGGGTCCGCCAGAGTCGGTGGCATCCAGAGGATCCGCCCCGAAGCCATGGCCATCCCCTCCCCCCTCCCGCCGCTGGCGCCCCTGGCCGTGTCCCTGGAGGCCATGCGAGCTCCCGTCCTGCGGGGAGACACCCGCCCCCTGGCCTGGCGGCTGGAGCAGCTGAAGCGGCTGGAGAGCCTGCTGAGTGAGATCAAGCCGGCGCTGCTGGAGGCGTTGGCGGCCGATCTCGGCAAGCCGCCCCTGGAGGCCAACGGGGAGCTCGCTCTGGTGCGGGGGGAGGTGGCCCTGGCCCGGCGTCAGCTGCGCGCCTGGATGCGACCCCGCCGGCGGTCCGTGCCCCTCTGGGCCCGGCCCGCCCAGGCCAGCGTGGTGCCCGAGCCCCTGGGCTGCGTGCTGATCATCGCCCCCTGGAACTACCCGTTCCAACTCTGCCTGATGCCGCTGGTGAGCGCCCTGGCGGCGGGCAACACCGCCGTGGTCAAACCCTCGGAGCTGGCCCCGGCCACGGCCGATCTGATCGCCCGCTCCCTCGCCCGCCACCTGCCGCCCGACACGGTGCAGGTGGTGTGCGGCGACGGGGCGGTGGCGGCCCGGCTGCTGGAGGAGCGCTTCGATCACATCCACTTCACCGGCAGCGGTCGCGTCGGCCGGCTGGTGATGGCCGCCGCCGCCCGCCACCTCACCCCGGTGACCCTGGAGCTGGGGGGCAAGAGCCCGGCCATCGCCCTGGCGGATGCCGACATCGCCGTCACCGCGCGCCGGCTGCTGTGGGGCAAGGGCGCCAACGCCGGCCAGACCTGCGTCGCCCCCGACCACCTGCTGGTGGTGCCCGCGGTGCGGGAGCCGCTGCTGGCGGCGATCGCCGCGGAGATCCGCAACTTCTACGGCGACGATCCGCTGGCCAGCCCCGATCTGGCACGGATCGTGAACCCGGGCCACTTCAACCGCCTGTCCGCCCTGCTGGAGGGGGCGCGCCGCGAGGGGCGCCTCCTGCTGGGGGGCGGCAGCGACCCGGAGCGACTGCGGATCGAGCCCACCGTGGTGGCGGTGCGCGAGCCCCAGTCCGACCCGTTGATGCAGGAGGAGCTGTTCGGGCCCCTGCTGCCGGTGCTGGAGGTGGCCGACCTGGAGGACGCCCTCGATCGGGTCCGCGGTGGCCCGGCCCCCCTGGCCCTCTACCTGTTCAGCCGCAGCGAGACAGCCGCACGGCGGCTGCTGGCGACCAGCCGCTCCGGCAGCGTGGCGATCAACGACGTGATCCTCCAGGCCGGGCTGGCGAGCCTGCCCTTCGGCGGGGTGGGCGAAAGCGGCATGGGCCAGGCCCACGGGGAGGATGGCTTCCTGGCGTTCTCCCATCGCCGCAGCGTCCTGAAGCGCCCCTTCGCCCTGGATGCCCCGCTCCGCTATCCCCCCTACGCCGGCAAGCTGCGCTGGATGGAATGGCTGCTGGGCTGAAACGAATTTGGGAAATTGGGGCCCCGGGGGGCTGGGCGAGACCCGAGTTGATCCTTATGGTGCCGGCGTGCCCCGTACCTAGCGTCCATGCGCCGCCCGATCGTCGCCCTGGCCCTGGCCCTGGTGTTGCCCCTGCCAGTTCTGGCCGGGCAAATCACTGTGAGGGAGGGTGAAACGCTGTCGGAGATCGCCGATCGCCTCGGCATTCCGATGAGCCGGCTGATGAAGCTCAACGGCATCAGCGACCCCGACCTGGTGGAGGCCGGGCGGGTGCTCACCGTGCCCGGATCCTCGGGGAGCGTCTCCCCTCGGGCAGCGGCCGCCGCCGGCGGCAGCACGGTGACCGTGAAGGAGGGCGAGACCCTCTCGCAGATCGCCGAGCGGCACGGCATGAGCATGCAGCGGCTGATGGCGATCAACGGCATCAGCGACCCGGATCATGTTGAAGCGGGTCGCAGCCTGCGGGTGAGTGGTGCGGTCGCCGCCGCCGCCGCCCCCAGCGGCGGTTACCGGCGCGGCGCCAGTGAGCACGTGGTCCGCCCCGGTGAGAGCCTCTCCACCATCGCCGACGGCTACGGCCTGCCGATGAGCCGGCTGGTGAGCATCAACGCCATCAGCGATCCCAACCTGGTGCAGGCCGGCACCCGCCTCAAGCTCAAGGGCAGCCCGGCCGCCAGCCCCGCGCCAGCCGCCGCCGTGGCGCCGCGGCCCACCCCGAAGCCGCTCGCCCCCCGGCCGACACCCGCCGCCAAGCCAGTCGCGGTGGCCAGGCCGGCCGTCAGCACCACCCCCGCCACCACCACGGCCCCCACCACGGCCATGGCAGCCCGCCCGGCCGGGACAGGCCTGGCCTCCACCCCGGGCACCGGCAAGCCCGACTGGCGCACCTACGGCCCCCTGCAGGTGGACTGGGCCAACTGGCAGCCGATGGGCGGCAGCATGGTGGCCCCCACCCTCAACGGCGAAGGGCAATCGCTTTACCTGGCGATCAACTGCACGGCCCGCAAGATCAACGCCACCAGCCAGGCGGGCCAGTGGAAAACCTGGGACGATCCCCAGGCTGAGTTCGAACAGCAACTGGTCGGCGACCTCTGCAAGGCCCGCGGTTGAGCTAGGCCGCCCAGTGCAGCGGCCAGGGGCTGCGCAACCAGTGACGACCACTGGAGCGCAGCCACAGCCGCTGGGCGCCATCATCGCTTTCGCTGACCAGCTCCTCCTGCACGAGCCGCCGGGCCAGCCATGCCCAGCGCTCCTCGTCGCCGTCGTGGCTGCCGGCCAGATCACCGGCCAGACCACGCAGATCCCGCCCGCCCCGCTCTTCGAGCTGCGCCAGCAGCACCCCCGCCTGCTCCGACCAGTCCCGCGGCCGCAGACTGGAGCGGCAGTTGTCGCAGCGGCCGCAGGCGGGCGCCAGCTCCCCCACCGCCAGCAGCAGGGCCCGCTCGCGGCAGCCCTCCCCCTCGGCCACCGCCTCCATGCGCCGCAGCTTGCGCTGGGCGAGCTCCAGGCGCTGACGCTCCGCCTCCCGCAGCTCCGCCGCCTCGCCGCCGCCCTTCTGACCCGCCGCCCGGATCGCCCAGCCGAGGCTCACCCGATCAGCCGGATCGAAGAGCACCAGGCATTGGGCGGGCCGTCCATCCCGGCCGGCCCGGCCCGATTCCTGCAGGTAGCCCTCGGGGCTGGCCGGCAGGTCGAGGTGGAGCACCAGCCCCACGTCCTGGCGGTCGACCCCCATGCCGAAGGCCACGGTGGCCACCAGGACCGGCCGGGGATGGCGCTGAAAGTGCTCGAGCGCCAGCAGCCGGCTCGGGGGATCCATGCCGGCGTGGTACGCGATCGCCTCCACCCCGGCGGCGGCCAGGCGCGCGGCCCAGTGCTCCACCGAACGCCGGGTGCGGGCGTAGAGCAGCGCCGCGCCCCGGCTGGCCTGGACCGCCTCCAGCACCTCCGCCAGGGGATCCGCCGGCCGGGGCCGCATGGTGTAAGCGAGGTTGCCGCGGCGGGCGGAGCGCACCTGGATCAGGGGGCGGCGCAGCTGCAGCAGGCGGATGATGTCGGCGCGCACCTGGGGGGCGGCGGTGGCGCTGAGGGCCACCAGGGGAACGCCCGGGCAGAGGGCGCGCAGCTGGCCCAGGCGGCGGTAGTCGGGCCGGAAGTCGTGGCCCCAGGCGCTGATGCAGTGGGCCTCATCCACCGCCAGGGCCACCAGCCGTCCGACCGCCAGGATGTCGTCCAGCAGGGCCCGGGTGCTCTCCAGCTGCAGCCGCTCCGGCGCGAGGTAGAGCAGGTTGAGGCGATGCTCCCGCAGGCGCTGCAGCAGGGCCCGCCGCTCGCCGCTCTCCACGCCCCGGTGCAGGCAGGCGGCGGCGATGCCGCGGCGCTGCAGCTGGCTCACCTGGTCCTGCATCAGGGCCACGAGCGGCGAGATCACCACCACCAGCCCGTCGCGCACCAGGGCCGGCAGCTGATAGCAGAGCGACTTGCCGGCGCCGGTGGGCAGCACCGCCAGGCAGTCGCGACCGGCCAGCAGCGCCTCCACCACAGGACGTTGGCCGGGCCGGAAGTCCTGCCAGCCGAAATGTCTGCCGAGCGCCTCGTTCAGGGAATCCTGCCGCCCGTCGTCCGCCAAGGCCACGCCATCACTGGTGCGGCCCGACCATAGCGACCACCAGATGTGGAGGCGAGTCTCAGGGCAGCGGCGGCGGCTCCAGCGCCTCCGCCGACTCCTCCACCAGCTGCAGCCGCACCCGCTTGCCGCCCCCCAGCTCCCCGAGGGACACCCGCATCGTGTTGCCACTGAGGGTCTGCAGGGCGGTGATCAGCTCCCGCAGGTGGGGGGTGCTGCTGCCACTCTCCACCCACAGGCGCTCCTGCAGCCCGTTCAGGCGACGCCAGCTGGTGTGCAGCCGCAGCACGGCCCCCTCCACCTGCTGGGCCTGGTTCACCGCGTCCGAGAGGATGCCGAGCACATCGAGGCGCTGGGCCTCCTGGATCGCCTTCTCAAGGTCGAGCTCCCCCTGCTGGAACGCCCGGACCGCCAGACCCGCCTCGCTGGTGCGGCTGAGCCAGCGGGCGGTGAGCGTGACATCCTTCACCCGCTCCAGTTCCGGCTCCTCCCGCAGCACCCGGCGCAGATCGTTCTGCTGCTCCTCCGGCAAGCGGGCCAGCTCCTTCACCAGCGGCGCTACCGCCCGCGGCGGCAGGAGGTTGTCCGCCGTGCGCTGGCGGATCTCCTCAGGCAGCAGGGGGCTGGTGGCGGCGAGGAACTCATCGCTCAGGCGACGCACCTGGGTGCGGGTGATCTGCTGGCCCTCGTTGGCCGCCTGACCCACCATCAGCTGCACCTCCGGCTCGGCCCGCGAGGCCTCCAGGAAGGCGCTCTTGGAAAAGTTGTTGACGCTGGGCTCCTCCAGCACCCCCTCGCCGAGCATCTGGTCGGCGGACTCCGCCAGTTGGATCAGGGTGTAGGCGCGGGTCTTGCTGATCTCCCGCTCCCGCAGCCACTGCAGGAAGTTGGTGCCGCGGTTTTCGCCGCCGCGGCGCTCCCGGTCGCGGGCGGCCCGCAGGATGCGGCCCCGCCAGATCTCGGTCTGCAGATCGAAGCGGTCGCACACCGCCCAGGCCTCATCGAGCCGGGCATGGAACTCGAGGCTGCCGACCGCCTCATCCTCCGGGTCGGGCAGCTCAAGGGTGAAGGCGGGCGCCTCGTTCTGGAGCATCGACGGCGGCGGCGGGGGGAGAGTGGATGCTGCCATGGACTCCGCCGGCGCCCGGCGGCGACGATTCGTGACACCCCGCTCCCCGGAGCCCGACGTTGCGGGTAGGGTCGCCGGGAAGCCACCCCAAACCCCGAAGCGCAGCGATGGCCATCTCCCGCGGCGACAAAGTGCGCATCAAGCGTCCCGAGTCCTACTGGTTCAACGAGGTCGGAACCGTGGCCACGGTTGACACCTCCGGCATCCGCTACCCCGTCGTGGTGCGTTTCGACAAGGTCAACTACAACGGCTACAGCGGCTCCGAGGGCGGCATCAACACCAACAATTTCGCCGAGAGCGAGCTCGAGAAGGCCTGAGGCCTGGGGCGTCTCGCCTAGGCCCCGGTGCCGGAACTTCCCGAGGTCGAGACCGTTCGGCGCGGCCTGCAGGCCCAGACCCACGGTCTGCGCATCTGCCGCGTGGAGATCTTGCGCGCCCGGGCCATCGCCAGCCCGCCAGACCCTGAGCTCTTCGCCCTGGGCCTGAAGGACTGCCGTCTCGGCGACTGGCAGCGGCGCGGCAAGTACCTGCTCGTCGAGCTTTTCGATACGGAGGGCGGCGACGCCGGCCGTTGGGGAGTGCACCTACGCATGACCGGCCAGTTCCTCTGGCTCGATGAGCCCCGAGACCCCTGCACCCACACCCGCGTGCGGCTGTTCACCCCCAGCGGGGCTGAGCTGCGCTTCGTGGACACCCGCAGCTTCGGCCAGATGTGGTGGATCCCACCGGGGGTCGCCGCCGAGGAGGTGATGGGGGGACTGGCCAGGCTGGGGCCCGAGCCCTTCGCGCCGGAGTTTGATGCCGACTGGCTGGCGAAGCGGCTGCGCGGCTC
>JBEIHT010000019.1:0-34791 GCA_040381155.1 Aphanothece sp. | reverse complement strand
CGGGGGCGCCGCCGCCGCCAGGCGCGGACTCAGGGGCACCCGCAGCACCGGCGCGGCGGGACGCTCCGGATCCGGCAGTTGGGAGAGCTCCTCGATCCAGGGCTCCTGGGGAGGCGGCGGCAGGTCGTCGCCGGGGGCGGTGGCGGCGTCCGGCAGGCCCACGGGCGTCGGCGCCGGCAGCTGGGGGGCGGCCGGCACCGGCGCCGGGTTGGCGGGGCCGAGGCTGCGCAGCCGTTCCACCAGCAGCAGGTTGCGCTCCTGGCGCAGGCTCTGCTGCGCCTGGTTCCAGGAGGTGAGATACAGCACCGTGCTCACGGCGCTCACCATCGACACCCCCGCCAGCAGCGAGAACAGCAGCAGGGTGGTGGAGGGGCGCCGCGGCGGTTTGGACGCGGCGGCGGTGTCCGTTCGCACCGTGGCGGTGGGCAGCAGGCGGCGGGGGGGCGCCGGTGCCTCCTCCACCGGCAGGTCGACGGTGCTGGCCGGATCGAAGATCCGGTTCATCATCTGCTCGGCCTTCAGTTCCCAGTAGGCGCGTGAGCTGGGAATGCCCCGCAGGGCACGCCGGGGCGGGCGCGGTGCTTCGCCGTGGGGGCTGGCGGCGACGGGGGGCGTGGCGGGGGGTTCGCTCACCGGTGCAGCCTGGCGACTTGGCTGGGCCACCGTACCGGCATTCCCCTGCCGACACCAGGGTTGGCGGAAGGGAGCTACAACGGAGCCAACGAACGCCTACGCCCTGGCATGGCCGCATCGCCGGGGCTCCGCCCCCCCCGCAGGAGCTGAGCCATCCCCACCAGCGCCTGCTGGTGATGCCCGACGACGGCGCCGAGGCGGTGGTAGCCCTGATCGAGGAGGCCCGGGAGAGCCTGCGGCTCAAACAGTTCAAGCTGCAGTCGGAAGCGATCGAGCAGGCGCTGCGGCGCGCCCAGGAGCGCGGGGTGCGGGTGCGGGTGATGCTCAACCCCCACACCTCCGGCGGCGACCGCTGGAACGATGAGGCCTACGCCCGGCTCGGCGCATGGGGGATGGAGGTGGCCTGGACCAGCGAGCCCTTCCCCGTCACCCATGAGAAGTCGCTGGTGGTCGACCGCCACACCGCCCTGATCGCCACCTTCAACCTCAGCGACAAGTACTTCACCGAAACCCGCGACTACGGCGTCGTCACCCATGCGCCAGCGGTGGTGGAGCAGGTGATCGCCGGCTTCGAGGCCGACTGGAACCGGGTGGCCTTCCAGCCCGACCTGGGTGTGGGCCTGGTGTGGAGCAACCTGCACAGCCGCGGCCAGCTGGCCCGCATCATCGATTTCGCCCAGCACAGCCTCTGGATCCAGCACCCCAAGGTGGTGGACGCCGTGATGCTCGACCGCATCGTCGCCGCCCGCGAGCGCGACGTGAAGGTGCACTTCCTCTGCGGCGGCAAGCACGGCATCTCCGACTGGGACATCTACGACACCTTCGCCTCGCTGCGGATCATGAGCCGCTTCGGGGTGAAGGTGCGTCGCCAGAAGCGGCCGAAGCTGCACGCCAAGCTGATGCTCGCCGATGGGCGCTACGCCCAGACCGGCTCCATGAACCTCGATCGCAGCGCCTTCGACCTGCGGCGCGAGCTGGGCATCGAGTCGGATGCGCCCGCCGTGGTGGAACGCCTGCGGGCCAGCTTCCAGGCCGACTGGGATGCCGCGGAGCCCTACCACGCCCCCGATCCGCTCGAACCCGGCCTGCACGAGGCCGGCGAACTGCCGCCCGATCCCCACTTCGTCCATGACTGAGCCCGCCCCGCCGCTGGCGCCGCCACCCGGGCTGCGGCAGCTGTTCGGCGGGATGCTGCAGGTGGCCCTCTCCTCCTTCGGGGGCGGCCTCTCGGCCTGGAGCCAGCGGATCGTGGTGGAGCAGCGCCGCTGGCTCAGCGATCCCCAGTTCCTCACCGGCCTCACCGTGGCCCGCCTGCTGCCGGGCCCGAACCAGATCAACCTGGCCGTCTACATCGGCGCCGGTTTCCGCGGCCTGCCCGGCGCCCTGGCGGCCCTGGCCGGCATGCTCCTGCTCCCCTTCACCCTGTTGATGGCCTTCGGGGTGGCCTACTTCACCTTCCACGAGCTGCCGGCGCTGGATCGGGTGCTGGCCGGCGTGGTGGCCGCGGCGGCGGGCATGGCCCTGTCGATGGGCTTCCGCATCCTGGGGGACTACCGCCGCGACCCCTTCGCCCTGCTGCTGGCCGCAGGCGTGTTCCTGGCGCTCACCTGGGCGAAGCTGCGCCTGATCCCGGTGATCCTGGTCAGCGGGCCGCTGGCGATGGCCTGGTACTGGCCCCGCCGGCCCGAGGGGCCCCGCCAGCCCTGACACCGCCATGACGCTCGTGCTGGCGACGGCCGCGGCCGCCTGCCACCCCACCCCCCTCAGCGACCTGGGCACCCTCCTGCAGGTGCTCGGCCAGTTTCTCTCGCTCTCCCTCTTCTCCCTGGGGGGCGGCAACACCCTGCTGGCGGAATACCACCACCTGGCGGTGGACACCTACTGCTGGCTCAGCGACAGTCAGTTCGCCGATCTCTACGCCCTGGCGGAGGCGGCGCCGGGTCCCAGCTCGATGATCGTGGGGCTGCTGGGGCTCGCCGCCGGCTGGCAGCACGGCCCCTCCTGGGCCCTGCTCACGGCCTATGGCGCCGAGGCGGCGATCCTGCTGCCCTCCACCCTGCTGATGGTGGCGGCCTGCCTGAGCTGGAAGCGGCTGGAGCACTCCCCCTGGCGGATCGCCTTCGAGCGGGGCCTGGGGCCGGTGACCCTGGGCATTCTCTTTGCAGTGGGGGTGAAGATCGTGCGGACCGCCGATCACAATCTCGCCGGATTGGTGGTCTCCGCTGTGGTGTGCGCCCTGATGCTGCGCACCCGCTGGTCACCACTTTGGTTGATGGCGGCGGCCGGGGTGCTCGGCGGCCTGGGTGTGATCCAGCGCTGATCGAATCCTGGCGTTCAGAGATAGTGCAGGAAGTTTTTCACGGGCACCATCTGCACAACCTTCCCATCGGCCAAGGTTGAGATCAGTTCAGTCTCGTCAGGGGCGGCTCCCGACGGAGAGCCGGTGGGAACACCAGCGAGCCTGAACAAATAATCACCAAGATTTCGAAGAATCTTTGTCAGCATCTGCCTCGTGCCTGTGGTTGTCCCATGGCTCCATGCTGATCAAGCCCTGCGGCTCTGTCATCCGCTTCTTCCAAAAGATGTTATGCCTGCCGCCGCCGCTCCAGCTCCAGCCACAGCAGCAGCGCCGTCACGTCCGCTGGGCTGACGCCGGGGACGCGGGCGGCCTGGCCGAGGGTGCGGGGCTGCACCACCGCCAGCTTCTCCCGCGCCTCGGCGGAGAGGGTGGCGATCCCCTCCCAGGCCACCCCCTCCGGGATCGGCCGCGACTGAGACCGTTGCACCTGCTCGATCTGCTGGTGCTGGCGGGCCAGGTAGCCGCTGTACTTGATGTCAATCTCGGCCCCTTCGCGCACCGCCGCCGGCAGATCGGGGTCGGCCAGGCCGTGGGCCACCAGATCGGCGGCGTGGAAACCGGGGCGCCGCAGCAGGTCGGCCAGGGTGATCGAGCCCCGGATCGCCGCTCCGCTCTGGGCCGCCACGGCCGCGGCGGCCGGATCGCCGGCCTTCAGCCGCTCCCCCTCCAGCCGCCGGCTTTCGGCGGCGATCGCCGCCTGCTTGGCGGTGAAGATCCCCCAGCGCCGCTCATCGATCAGCCCCAGCTCGCGCCCCATGGGGGTGAGGCGCCGGTCGGCGTTGTCGCCCCGCAGCACCAGCCGGTATTCGCTGCGGCTGGTGAGCACCCGGTACGGCTCGCGCAGGTCGCGGGTCACCAGGTCATCGATCATCGTGCCGATGTAACTGCCCTCACGGGGGAAGGTCACGGGCTCCTGGCCGCCGATGCGCCGCGCCGCGTTCAGCCCCGCCACCAGCCCCTGGGCGGCGGCCTCCTCGTAGCCGGTGGTGCCGTTGAGCTGGCCGGCGCAGAACAGCCCCGCCACCCGTTGGCACTCCAGCCACGGGCTGAGCTGGGTGGCGGGCACGTAGTCGTAGTCGACTGCGTAGGCGGGGCGCAGCATCACGCAGTGCTCCAGGCCGGGCAGGGTGCGCAGCAGCTCCAGCTGCAGCCGCTCCGGCAGGCCGGTGGAGAAGCCCTGCACGTAGAGCTCGGGGGTGTCGCGTCCCTCCGGTTCCAGGAAGATCTGGTGGCTGTCCTTGTCGGCGAAGCGCACGATCTTGTCCTCGATCGAGGGGCAGTAGCGCGGTCCGGCGCTGTCGAGGTGGCCGCCGTAGATCGGGGTGAGGTGCAGGTTGTCGCGGATCAGCTGGTGGGTGGCGGCGGTGGTGCGGGTGATGTGGCAGGCCATCGCTTCGCCGCTCACCCAGGCGGCCGGATCGAAGGAGAAGAAGCGATCATGGGCATCGCTGGGTTGTTCCTCCAGCCGGTCGAGAGCCACGCTGCGCCGGTCCACCCGTGCCGGGGTGCCCGTCTTCAGCCGCCCGGTGCGCAGGCCCAGGGCCTGCAGGGCCTCGGTGAGCCCTTCGGCGGCCGGCTCGCCCGCCCGACCCGACGGCATCGAACGGTCACCCACCCAGATGCGGCCCCCCAGAAAGGTGCCGGTGGTGAGCACCACGGCGCCGGCTCCGTAGACGCTGCCGAAGTAGGTGCGCACGCCGATCACCCGGCAGGCGGGCCTCCCCTCGGCTGCGTCGGCCTCCGGGTCGCCCTCCACCTCCAGGCCGGTGACCATCGCCTCCCGCAGGGCCAGGTTGGGGGTGTGCTGCAGCAGCTGCAGCATCTGGCGGGAGTACTGGCGCTTGTCGGTCTGGGCGCGCAGCGCCCAGACGGCCGGCCCGCGGCTGGCGTTGAGCACCCGCTTCTGCAGGGCGGTGGCATCGGCGAGGCGGCCGATCACGCCGCCGAGGGCATCCACCTCGTGCACCAGCTGGCTCTTGGCGGGGCCGCCCACCGCCGGGTTGCAGGGCTGCCAGGCGATGCGATCGAGGTTGAGGGCGAACAGGGCGGTGTGCAGCCCGAGCCGGGCCGCCGTGATCGCCGCCTCACAGCCGGCGTGGCCGCCGCCGACGACGATCAGGTCGAAGGATTCGGTGGGGCTGCAGGAGAAGGGCGCCATCGACCCATTCTCCTGCAGCCGGCGCCGTGTTCGACTGGGGTGTCACCCGGTGCTCCTGATCCCCGCCCCTTCTTCCTCGGCCCCGACGGCCCCCCGGCACAGCGTGGAGTCCCTGGCCCGCAGCCTGCGCCCCCTGCTCCCGGCCGCGGCCTTCCGCTCCGATCCCTTCCCGCTGGGGCTGCTGCTGTTCAACCTGGCGATCCTCGGCCTGGGCTGGACCCTGGCCCGCCAGCTGGAGCGCTGGCCCTGGCAGGCCCTGCCCCTCTTCCTGCCCTTCAGCCTGGCGATGGGCAACGCCGTGATCCTGCTGTTGTTCACCAGCCACGACCTGCTGCACGGCAAGGCGCTGCGGGGGTCGTCCTGGCGGCGGGCGGTGGGCCTGGTGGGGCTGGCCCTGCTCTGGATGCCCCCCAGCCTCTGGCTGGCGGTGCACAACCGGGAGCACCATGGCCACACCAACAGCCTGCGGGATCCGGATCGCAGCTACCTGGAGGGCCAGCCGGCCAGCTGGGGCAAGTGGATCCAGCAGCGCTTCATCCCCTCCGACGAGGTGAGCGGCCTGGGGCTGCTGCTGGGGATGGCCAGTGCCTGGGGGGTGCACAACCTGCGCACCCTCGGCTCGGTGCTGCTGGTGCCCGATGGCACGGCCCCCTTTCCGCCGGCGCCGTTCCGGGTGAGCCCTCGCCAACGGCGCCGCATCGCCGCCGAGCTGCTGGCGGTGATCGCCCTGCACGCCGCGGTGATCGGCTGGATCGGTATTGAGGCCCGCGGCCTGCTGCTCGCCTACTTCCTGCCGATCTGGCTCGGCTATGCCGGCGTGATGGCGTACATCTACACCAATCACATGCTCACCCCCCTCGATGAGGGCAACGACCCGCTGGCCAACAGCCTCTCTCTGCGAGTGCCGGCCTGGCTGGATCGCCTGCATCTGCATTTCTCCCATCACACCGAACATCACATCTTTCCGGGCTTGAACAGTCGCTATTACCCCGCAGTGCGGCGCCTGCTGCTCGAGCACCACGGCGATCGGTACCAGCTGCTCGATGGCCGCGAGGCCTGGCGGCTGCTGCTCAGCACGCCCCGCCACTACCGCACGGCCGACACGGTGTGCTCGGCCGACGGCCGCCGCGCCATGCGTCTGCCCCGTCTGCGCCGCGCTGGCGGCTGAGCGGGGACGGGGCCCTCAGGCCGCCAGGTTGCGGAAGCGGGTGTACTGGGGCTCGAACAGCAGCTTGCAGGTGCCCACCGGACCGTTGCGGTGCTTGGTGACGATCACCTCGGTGATGCCGCGATCGGGGGTTTCAGGGTTGTAGTACTCATCCCGGTAGATCATCATCACGATGTCGGCGTCCTGCTCGATCGAGCCGGATTCCCGCAGGTCGCTGAGCATCGGCCGCTTGTTGGTGCGTGCCTCCACGCCGCGGCTGAGCTGGGAGAGGGCCACCACCGGCACGTCGAGTTCGCGGGCCATCTGTTTGAGGCCGCGGGTGATGCGCGAGAGCTCCTGCACGCGGTTGTCGGAGCCGGAGCCCTCCATCAACTGCAGGTAATCGATCACGATCAGCCCGAGTTTGCGGCCCTGCTCCGCCATCAGCCGGCGGCAGAGGGAGCGCATCTCCAGCACGCCCGCGTTGGGCTTGTCGTCGATGTAGAGGGGCAGCCGCGCCAGGGCGCTGATGCCGTTGCCCAGCAGCGGCCATTCCTCCTCCTGCAGGCGCCCGGTGCGCAGCCGGCCGCTCTCGATGCCCACCTCCATCGCCAGCAGCCGGTAGGTGAGCTGCTCCTTGCTCATCTCCAGGCTGAACACGCAGACCGGCAGGTCGTGCAGCTGGGCCACGTTGCGGGCGATGTTGAGGGTGATCGCCGTCTTCCCCATCGCCGGCCGCCCGGCGATGATGATCAGGTCGCTGCGCTGCAGCCCCTGGGTCATGGCATCCAGGTCGTAGAAGTTCACCGGGATGCCCGCCACGGCCGTCCCCTGGGAGCGGGTTTCGATCTCCTCGAACGTGCTGGTGAGGATCTCGGCGGTGGGGGTGAGGCCGAGGCTGGGCTTCTCCTGGCTGATGGCGAAGATCTTCTGCTCCGCCTCATCGAGCACCTGCTCCATCGGCTTCGACTGATCGAAGCCCAGGGCGATCACCTCGTTGCCGGAGCGGATCAGCCGGCGGCGCAGGTATTTGTCCATCACCAGGCGCGCCACCTGGTCGATCGAGGCGGTGGAGAGGGTGCGCTCCACCAGCTCCGCCAGCCGCGTGGCACCGCCCACCTTCTCCAGGTGGCCGGTGTCCGCCAGCCAGGCGGTCATCGCCGTGAGATCCGTGGGGCGGCCCTGGCCGTGCAGCATCAGGGCGGTGCGGTAGATCTCGCGATGGGCACCGAGGTAGAAGGCCTCGGGCTGCAGCACATCGGCCACCCGGCCGATGGCGTCCGGGTCGAGCAGGATGCCGCCGAGCACCGCCTCCTCCGCCTCCAGGTTCTGGGGGGGCAGGCCATCGGGCAGGCCGTTGCCCGCCTGGCGGGAGCCCCCCTCCCGCCCCTCCGCGGCGGAGCCGTTTCCCTGTAGCGGCAGGCTCACCATGGTGTCTGGAGGGGGCTCGGGGTAGGGGAAGGGCGGAGCGGGAATCCATCATCCCCCGGTCCTGGGGTTTTGACCAGACCCACACCACACCATGGGCAGTGGTTTCCAGCCATGAAAAAGCCCCGGGCACACCACTCCTGGGGGGCACCCGGGGCTTGTGACTGGCGGTGGCCAGCGCTCAGTGGCTGACCACCTCGAGGTTGAGTTCGGCCACCACCTCGGGGTGCAGTTTCACCTGCACCTTGTAGGAGCCGGTGCGATGGATCTCGGGCACCGTGATGTCGCGGCGTTCGACCTCCTTCTTGGTGGCCGCTTCGATCGCTTCAGCCACGTCACCGTTGGTCACGGTGCCGAACAGCACGTCGTCGCCGCCGGTCTGTTTGCGGACCGTGAAGCGGCCAATCGTTTCCAGGGCGGTGCGGAAGGTGATCGCCTCCTGCTTGAGGGCCGCCAGGCGCTCCGCCTCCTTGGCCCGGCGGTGCTCCACCTGGCGCAGCACCGAGGCGGTGACGGACACCGCCTTGCCGGTGGGCAGCAGGTAGTTGCGGGCGTAGCCGGGGGCCACCTCCACCAGATCACCGTCCTTGCCGAGGCTGAGGACGTCTTCGTTCAGAACCACCTGGACGCGCTTGGCCATGACCTGACTGCCGGAGACTGCGGAAACCCGCCGGAAAGGCGATTGTTCACCCTACGCCACCGGGCGCGCCGGGGCGGGGCGGGAAAGGCGCCGGGCTGGATCGGCGGCCGCCGGCACCCGCACCTGGGTGGCCAGGCCGAGGGCCCGCAGCAGGCGGATGTGCTGCCAGGTGAGGTCGATCTGGTTGCCGAAGCCCTGGCGGGCGGAATGGGGGAAGGCGTGGTGGTTGTTGTGCCAGCCTTCGCCGAAGGTGAGGGCCGCCACCCAGGGGTTGTTGCGGGAGCGGTCGCCGCTGGCGTGCACCGAGTCGCCCCAGGCGTGGGTGGCCGAATTCACCAGCCAAGTGACGTGGTACACCACCGCCAGGCGCAGGGGGATGCCCCAGAGCACGAGAGCCCAGCCGCCGGCGCCGCTGACGGTGCCGATCCAGAACAGCAGGCCGGCCAGGGGCAGCTGCAGGGCCAGGAACCAGCGGTTCAGCCAGCGGTGGTAGGGGTCGAGGGCCAGGTCGCCGGTGAGCCGGGGCACCGCCGCCAGGGCCGGCACCGTGACGAACATCCAGCCCATGTGGCTCCACCAGAGGCCCTTGTTGCTGTCGTGATGATCCGCATCCGTATCGGAGAATTTGTGGTGGTGGCGGTGCAGCCCCACCCAGTCGATCGGTCCGTGCTGGCAGCTGAGGGCGCCGCAGGTGGCGAAGAAGCGCTCCAGCCAGCGGGGCACGCGAAAGGAGCGGTGGCTCAGCAGCCGGTGGTAGCCGATGGTGACCCCCAGGCAGGCGGTGACCCAGTAAAGGATCACCAGGGTGGCCACGGCCTGCAGGCTCCAGAACCTCGGCAGCAGGGCCACCAAGGCGAGGGCGTGCACCGCTGCCATGAAGCCGATCACCGGCCAGTTGAGGCCGGGGGGCACCACCAGGGGAGGCCCGCCGTCGCGGGGCTGGTGCAGGGCCTGGGCGCGGCGGTGCACCTCGGCCCCGTTCACGGTGGCGGAGCTGCGTGTGTGGCTGGACAGGGGCGGGCGGGAGGAGAGCGTGGCGGCCATGAAGGACCGACTCCGGATCGGACGTTACGATGATAGCAATACGGATCCCGATCATTTGGGGCATCGAGAACGACTCGCATCAGGACGGGTGGCCTTCGCCCACCTGATCCGCCTCTGGCACAGCGGCAACGGCTGGTCCCACCGGGTTCTGCCCGGCCTGGCGGAAGCGCTCGATCTCGGCCGCGTGCACAATTCCCAGCTCTCGATGCTGCGCAACGGCAAGCTGGCCTCCCCCGGGCCGGAGGTGTTCCTGGCCCTCGGGGCGATCAACGGCTGGCTGGCGGCCGAAGCCCCCGCGGGCCGGCTCGATGCCCAGCGGGCCGAGCGGCTGCTCGCTGGCCACCCCGAGCTGATCGAGGCCCTGCGCAGCTCCGCCCTGCCGGTGCGCGATCCGGATGGCCACGTGCTCGGCATCGGCGATCTGCTGGAGGTGTTCGTGGGGCAGCGGCCGCCGCCGCCCGGCTTCGATCTGCGGGTGGTGGAGCAGGAGGCCCCGGCCCTGAGCGCCGCCCTGGCCCTGCTGTTCACCGCCGGCCGCCCCTGGCGCCTCTGCCGCGACCAACTGCTGGCGGCCTATCCGGCGGATCGGCGCCAGCGGCGTGAGCGCTTCGCCGCCGTGATGGCCGGCCAGGCCGATTACAGCGCCGCCGAACTGGAGGCCGAGCTGCCCGACCTGCGCCGCACCCTGGCGGTGCTCGGGGCCGCCGGCGAGGAGGAGCTCTCCGCCGAAGGCTTTCTGGAGCTGCTGCGCCGCCGCGCCGGCGCCGGCCAGACGCCCGATCTGGCCGCGGCGATCCGGCGCGAGCTGCGCGGCGGCTGAAGCCCCGGGTGGTTCAGCCCTGGGGCTGGGGAGCGATCCGCAGCCGCCGGGCCAGGCCCAGGGCCCGCAGCAGGCGGATGTGCTGCCAGGTGATGTCGAATTCGAACCAGCGCAGGCCGTGGCGGGCGCTGGCGGGATGGGCGTGATGGTTGTTGTGCCAGCCCTCGCCGAAGCTGAGCAGCGCCACCCACCAGCAGTTGCGCGAGAGGTCGGGGCTGTCGAAGTTGCGGTAGCCGAAGGCGTGGGTGGCGGAATTCACCAGCCAGGTGACGTGATACACGAGCACCAGGCGCAGGGGGATCCCCCAGAGCACCAGGCCCAGGCCGCCGCCGGGGACCCCCGCCGTCTGGCCATACCAATACAGGACGGCCCCCAGGGGCAGCTGCAGCAGCAGGAACCAGCGGTCGAGCCAGCGGTAGAGGGGATCCCGCTCCAGGTCGCCGGTGAAGCGGTGGATCTCCCGCAGCGCCGGGATCTCATGCAGCATCCACTCGCTGTGCGACCACCACAGGCCGCGGGCGGCGTCGTGGTGGTCGTTCGGCTGGTCGGAGAAGAGATGGTGGTGGCGGTGCAGGCCCACCCATTCGATCGGACCGCTCTGGCAGGCCAGCGCTCCCATCAGCACCAGCAGCCGCTCCAGCCAGCGGGGAGCCTCGAAGCTGCGATGCGCCACCAGCCGGTGCAGGCCGAGGGTGACCCCCAGCACGGTCATCCAATACAGGACAGCCAGCACCATCAGCCCCTGCACGCTCCAGAAGCGGGGCAGCAGGGCGAACACCGCCCCCACATGCATGGCCAGCATGAAGGTGGTGGTGCCGGCCTTGAGGCGGCGCTGGCGGGCCGGCAGGCGCGGGCGCGGGCTGGTGAGCCCCTCCCGCAGGGCGTGCTGACGCCGCCGCGAGGGCGACGACTCCAGCGGATCGCCCGGGTGGGGAAGGCTTCCGAACGCCAGGGCCTCGGCGGCATCTCCGGTGGAGGACTCAGGGGAGGACGCAACGGAGGGGCGTGGGGGCAAGGGGGCGGGCCAAGGGGGAACGCGCCAATCTAGCCCTGTGTTTCGGTGCCTCCCGCCGGGCAGCATGGCCCCAGCCCCCCGGCTCCGATGACCGTCGCCCCGCCCTGCCTCTCCCCCCCCGAGGCCGCCGATCGCATCGCGGCGGCCCTGGCGCGCAACGCCCCCCTGGCGGCGGCCCGCACCGCTGCCGTGCGGCCCCGGTTGGAGCGGGTGCTGGCGGCCTTCGCCGCCGAACGGGTGGGGGTGCACCACTTCGCCTCGGTGAGCGGCTACGGCCATGGCGATCTGGGCCGGGAGGTCCTGGATCGGGTCTTCGCCCGGGTGCTCGGGGCCGAGGCGGCGGCCGTGCGCCTCCAGTTCGTCAGCGGCACCCATGCGATCACCGCCGCCCTGTTCGGGGTGCTCCGCCCCGGCGACCGGATGCTGGCCCTCACCGGCCGCCCCTACGACACCCTGGAGGAGGTGATCGGCCTGCGGGGCTGCGGCCAGGGCTCCCTGGCCGACTTCGGCGTCCGCTATGCCGAGCTGCCGCTCACCCCCGACGGCCAGGTGGATGAGGCGCGGCTGGAGGAGGCCCTGGCGGTCCCCACGCGCCTGGTGCTGATCCAGCGCAGCTGCGGCTACAGCTGGCGAGCGTCCCTGCCGGTGGCCACGATCGGCCGGCTGGCGGAGCGGGTGAAGGCGTTGCGGCCGGGCTGTGTGGTGTTCGTGGACAACTGCTACGGCGAACTGGTGGAGGAGCTGGAACCCACCGCCGTGGGCGCCGATCTGATCGCCGGGTCGCTGATCAAGAACCTGGGGGGCACCATCACCCCCACCGGCGGCTACGTGGCCGGTGCCGCCGAGCTGGTGGACCTGGCCTGCTGCCGGCTCACGGCCCCGGGCATCGGCGCGGAGGGCGGCACCAGCTTCGATCTCAACCGGCTGCTCTTCCAGGGGCTGTTCCTGGCCCCCCAGATGGTGGCCGAGGCCCTGATCGGCGCCGAGCTGGTCGCCCGGGTGTTCAGCGAGCTGGGCTATGCGGTCAACCCCCTGCCCGGCGGCGGGCGCAGCGACGTGATCCAGGCGGTGCAGCTGGGTTCGCCGGAGCGGCTCAAGGCCGCCTGCCGCGCCTTCCAGGCCGCCTCGCCGATCGGCTCCTACCTCGATCCGGTGCCGGCGCCGATGCCCGGGTACGCCAGCGAGCTGCTGATGGCCGGCGGCACCTTCATCGATGGCAGCACCAGCGAGTTCTCCGCCGATGGTCCGCTGCGGCCGCCCTGGGTGCTCTATGCCCAGGGCGGCACCCACCACCAGCACGTGGCCATCGCCCTGGAGCGGGCCCTCACCGCCCTGCCCGCCGCCCCCTGAGCCGGGGTGCGGCCGTTCCGACAAACTGGAGGCGCCCCGAACCCCCTCGCCGGCGATGCCGCTCACCTTCCCCGACGACTGCCGCTATGCCGACAGCCATGAGTACGCCCGCAGCGAGGGCGACCTGGTGCGGGTTGGCATCAGCGCCTACGCGGTCGACCAGCTCGGCGACATCGTCTTCGTCGACCTGCCCGCGGTGGGTTCCCCCGTCTCCCAGGGCAGCGGCTTCGGCTCGGTGGAGTCGGTGAAGGCGGTGGAGGATCTGGTGGCACCCCTCAGCGGCGTGGTGGAGGCCCGCAATGAGGCGGTGCTCTCGAGCCCGGAGGAGCTGCAGAACGATCCCTATGGAGAGGGCTGGCTGCTGCTGGTGCGCCCGGCCGATCCCGGCGATCTGGAGAGCCTGATGGACGCCGAAACCTATCGGGGCAAGGTGGCGGGGGCCTGAGGGGCCACTGTCCGGGCCGGGTGAGTCCCGGCTCGGGAAGCCTTCGATTTTTGTAACATCTTCCGACCGTTAGCACCATTGCCATGTCGGCTCCGTTCTTGGTCCGCCACCTCGGTCCCAGCGAGCAGGATCAGGAGCAGATGCTGGCCGAACTGGGCTTGAGGTCCCTGGAGGACCTCTCGGCCGCCGTGGTGCCCGCTGACATCCTGCTGCCCGCCGCCGCCGCCGAGGGCCTCCCCCTGGCCTGCGGCGAGGCGGAGGCCCTGGCGGAGCTGGCGGCGATCGCCGCCGCCAACGAGCCGCGCCGCAGCCTGATCGGCCTGGGGTACTCCGGCACCGCCACCCCTGCCCTGATCCAGCGCCACGTGCTGGAAAACCCCTGCTGGTACACCGCCTACACCCCCTATCAGGCGGAGATCGCCCAGGGTCGTCTGGAGGCGCTGCTCAATTACCAAACCCTCGTCAGCGAGCTGACCGGCCTGCCGATCGCCAACGCCTCCCTGCTGGATGAGGGCACGGCGGCCGCCGAAGCGATGGCCCTGGCCCTGGCGGTCAGCCGCCGCACCGACGCCCGCCGCTTTCTGGTGGACCGCTCGGTCTTCCCCCAGACCCTGGCGGTGCTCCAGACCCGTGCCGAGCCCCTCGGCATCACCCTGGAGCTGTGCGACGCCGAGTCCCTGGAGGATCTGCCGGAGAAGGCCTTCGGCCTGCTGCTTCAGCTGCCCGGCTGCGGCGGTCGTCTCTGGGATCCGGCGCCCCTGCTGGCCGCCGCCCGCTCCGCGGGGGTGATTGCCACCGTGGCGGTTGATCCCCTGGCCCAGGTGCTTCTGGCGCCGGTGGGCGAGCTGGGCGCCGACATCGCCGTGGGCAGCCTGCAGCGCTTTGGGGTGCCGATGGGCTTCGGCGGCCCCCATGCCGCCTTCTTCGCCACCCGCGAGGAGTTCAAGCGCCAGATCCCCGGCCGGCTGGTGGGCCAGTCGCGCGATGCCCAGGGCAACCCCGCCCTGCGCCTGGCCCTGCAGACCCGCGAGCAGCACATCCGCCGCGACAAGGCCACCAGCAACATCTGCACCGCCCAGGTGCTGCTGGCGGTGATGGCCAGCTTCTATGCGGTGCACCACGGCCCCGACGGGCTGGAGGCGATCGCCCGGCGGGTGCTGGCCCTGCGCCAGGGCCTGGTGGCCGGCCTCACCGCCCTCGGCCTGCCGCCCGACGGCGGCCCCGGTTTCGACACCGTGGTGGTGGCCAGCCCGGAGGCCGATGCCCTGATCGCCCTGGCCGCCGCCGCCGGCTTCAATCTCCGGCCCGGTCTCACCGGCGCCAGCGACGCCGCCCACCTGGCGATCAGCCTTGATGAGCTCTCCACCGTGGCCGAGCTGGAGCGGTTGCTGCTGGCCCTCGCCCCCTCCCCCGCCGCGGCGGAGCCGGCGATCACCGCCCTGCGGGCCGTGGCGATGGATCCGGCGGCTGCCCTGGCCGAGGGCATTCCGGCCCGCCGCCACCCCTGGCTGCGCCAGGAGGTGTTCCATCGCTACCGCAGCGAGACCGAGCTGATGCGCTACATCCAGGCTTTGGTGAGCCGCGACCTCTCCCTGGTGCACGGCATGATCCCCCTGGGCAGCTGCACGATGAAGCTCAACGCCGCCGCCGAGCTGGCGCCGGTGAGCTGGCCCGCCTTTGCCCAGCTCCATCCCTTCGCCCCGGCCGACCAGACCCGCGGCTACGCCCGCCTGGTGGCCGACCTGGAGGCCTGGCTCTCGGCGATCACCGGCTTCGCCGGCGTTTCCCTGCAGCCCAACGCCGGCTCCCAGGGGGAGTATGCCGGCCTGATGGTGATCCGGGCCTGGCACCGCAGCCGCGGCGAAGGGCACCGGCGCATCTGCCTGATCCCCACCAGCGCCCACGGCACCAACCCCGCCAGCGCCGTGATGGCGGGCATGCAGGTGGTGGCCGTAGCCTGCGACGAGCAGGGCAACATCGACCTGGCCGACCTGGAGGCCAAGGCCGACGCCCACGCCCCCGACCTGGCGGCCCTGATGGTCACCTACCCCTCCACCCACGGGGTGTTCGAGACCGGCATCCGCCGCATCTGCTCCCTGGTGCATGAGCGAGGCGGCCAGGTGTATCTCGACGGCGCCAACCTCAACGCCCAGGTGGGGCTCTGCAAGCCGGGCCAGTACGGCGCCGATGTCTGCCACCTCAACCTCCACAAAACCTTCTGCATCCCCCACGGCGGCGGCGGTCCCGGCGTCGGACCGATCGGCGTGGCGGCCCATCTGGTGCCCTTCCTGCCCGGTCACCCGCTGGCGCCGGTGGGCGGCGGCGCGGCCCACGCCCAGGGTCTGGCGATCGGGCCGGTGTCCGCGGCCCCCTGGGGCAGCGCCGGCATCCTGCCGATCAGCTGGATGTACATCCGCATGATGGGGGGCGATGGCCTGCGCCGCGCCAGCCAGGTGGCCCTGCTTTCGGCGAACCTGATCGCCGAGCGGCTCGACCGACACTTCCCGGTGCTCTACCGGGGTGCCGGCGGCCGGGTGGCCCATGAATGCATCCTCGACCTGCGGCCCCTCAAGCGCAGCGCCGGCCTGGAGGTGGATGATCTCGCCAAGCGCCTGATGGACTACGGCTTCCATGCCCCCACCGTCAGCTGGCCGGTGGCCGGCACGGTGATGGTGGAGCCCACCGAGAGTGAGTCGCTGGCGGAGCTCAACCGCTTCTGCGACGCAATGATCGCGATCCGGGCCGAGGCGGCGGCGATCGAGAGCGGCGTGGCCGATCCCCTGGCCAATCCGCTCAAGGGCGCCCCCCACACCCTGGCGGTGGTCACCGCTGACGTGTGGGACCGCCCCTACAGCCGCGAGCAGGCCGCCTTCCCGGCGGGAGCCTCCCAGCGGCAGACGAAGTTCTGGCCGGCGGTGGCCCGGATCGACAACGCCTACGGGGATCGCAACCTCGTGTGCACCTGCCCTTCGGTGACCGAATTGGCTGTGCCGGTGGCCGAAGTGGCTGCCTAGGGGTTTCTGGGCTATCTTTTCAGCCCCGCATCACGCATCATGGCCGCGTTCGTCGCTTCTTGCGGCGGATCTCTGCCATTCCTTTACCTGGGGACCATGAACGGCAACGGCGGCAGCGGCAACGGCGGCGACATCCAGAGCGGCACCCTGCGGGTGGAGGGTACCAACGTGGTGCGGGTTCCCTTCGGCGTCCGCCGCTCCCGCCGCCGCCGGCCCCAGCGGCCCGATCACTGGGCCACCCTGGTGATCCCCTTTCAGGCCGGCGGCGGCGGCCCCACGCCCCCCTGGGCCGCCTGAGATCAGGCCGCCTGGCCCTGCTGGGAGAGTCGCCAGTCGATCAGGGCCTGCACATCGCTGAGGGAGCTGGCGGGCACCCGAAAGGGCAACACCCGCATCGGGCTGCGCTCCGGCCGGATCAGCCAGGTGAGGTTGCTCTGGGGGATGAGCACGAAGCCGCGGTAGCGCACCGCCTGCCCGAGCAGACCTTCGATCTCCGCCTGGGTGGTGGGCATGGCCTGGATCGGCAGAGAGAGTGGGTTGTGCTGGGTCCGGCTCATCCGCTTCGCAACGACTCAGCGCAGTTTTGCCAAGCCTTCAGGACCCTGAAGTAGCCCGCGCAGCAGCGACAAAGCCGATTCCGGAGCGTTTGTAGTTTAGATCACCGGATTTAGAAAGTTTGCAGATTGGGTTGATTGAATTCGGCACTTTTGCTTCCTTCAGGGGCAGAGGTTCGCTCCTGAGGCAAGGGTAAACCTTTCGCAATTCCTTTGGAAATTGATGATCAGTAGGCGCTGCCGATCCGCCGTTGGTGCACCGCTGGCGTGCCGCTCGCATCGAGCAGCCCCCCGTGGTTCACCTGGGCGTAGATCAGCCAGTGATCGCCGCATTCCATCCGCTGGCTCACGGTGGCCTCCAGCCAGGCCAGGGCCTCCGGCAGCAGCGGCTGGCCGCCGGGGCTGCTCTCGATCACCAGGCCTTCGAAGCGGTCGGCGCCGGGGGCGAAGGGCCGCAGGAAGCGCTTCATCAGCTCCTTCTCCCGCCCCGCCGCCAGCACGTTGAGGGCGAAGCGATCGCCCACGTGCAGAAAGCCCTCCACGGCCCGGTCGCGGGCCACCGCCAGGGTGAAGCCGGGGGGGCTGAAGCTGGCCTGGCTCACCCAGCTGGCCACCATGGCGCCGCTGGCGGCCTCCTCCCCTTCGCCGCGGCGCACCGTGATGATCGAGAGGGGCCCCACGACGCGGCCCAGGGCCTGCAGGGCGGGGTTGCTGCGGCTTTCGCTGAGGCCGCCGCCGGGGCGGCGCAGGTTGCGGCGTCGCGCATCGGTGAGCAGGCGCCGGCCCAGGGCCACACCGGTTTCCTCCAGGGTGCGCAGGGTGGCCGCATCGGGGCTGAAGCGCACCCGGATCGGCTCGAAGGCGAAGCTGAAGCCCCCATCCCGCAGCTTGGTTTCCAGCAGGTCGATCGCTTCGCCGCTCCAGCCGAAACTGCCGAACACCCCCACCGGCTTGCGCCGGTCCCCCTCCGCCAGCACCGTGCCGAGGGTGGAGACGATCGGCGTGGGGGCATGGCCGCCGAGGGTGGGGGAGCCGATCAGCAGGGCGTCGCAGTCGCGGATGGTCTGCTGCAGCGCCTCCGGTTCGGCGAATTCGCAGTTGAGGCTTTCCACCCGCACGCCGCTGCGGGCCACGCCGCGGGCCAGGGCGTCGGCGATGGCGGCGGTGTTGCCGTAGGCGCTGGCGTAGAGCAGGGCCACCGCCAGGCCGGAGCGGTCCTGGCTTTCGCCCCAGCGGCGGTAATCCGCCAGCAGGCTGCGCCAGCTGTCGCTCACCGCCGGACCATGGAAGGGGGCGATGGTGCGGATCGGCAGGTCCTCGAGGCGGTCGAGCAGGGCGTCCACCTGGCGGGCCATCGGCGCCATCAGGCAGTCGTAGAACCAGCGGCGGTCCTCCTCGGTGCTGCTGCGGTTCGCTTCGGCGAAGGGCTCCACACAGAGGTGGGCGGAGAAGAACTTGCTGCTCATCAGCAGGCCGGTGCTCTCCTCGAAGGCCAGCAACGCCCCGGGCCAGCGGGGGGTGGGGGCGGGGATCAGCCGCAGCCGCAGGCCGCCCGCCAGGGGGCGGCTCAGCTCCTGCTTCACCACATCGATCGGCGGCAGGGGCGGCAGGGGTGGCGCTTCCGGGGCGCCGGGGGCGGCTGGCCGCCGCTGCTGCCACAGCTCCCGCACCAGCTTGGCGCCAGCGTTCGAGGCCACCAGCGCCAGGTTGGGCCAGCGCTCCAGCATCGCCCGCAGCAGCTCCACCCGGTTGGGGTTCACCACTCCCACCACCACCTTCAGGGGCGCCTCGGCCGGCACCAGCGCCGCCAGGGCGGCGAAGAAGGGCTCGGCGTAGGTCATCCCCGGCGGATGGATCAGCACCGGCGGCACCGGGTGGCCATCGGCGGCCTGGCCCGCTTCGAGCAGGAAGCTGTTGGCGCAGGTGCCGCGCTCCAGGCCGTACTCCACCTCGAAGCGCAGGCGCTTGGGGCTGAGGCCCCGCAGGCAGATCAGGCCGCTGTCGATCGGCAGGGTCAGCACACGGCGGTCGCCGCCGCTGGCGGCGCCGGAGGGCCCGGCGGCGGCGGAGCTGGTGGGGGTGGCGGTCATCTCAGTAATGGTTGCCCACCTTGCGGTGATGCACGGCGGTGCTGGCGGTGGTGTCGGCCACATTGCCCTGCTCCACCTCGGCGTAGATGATCCAGTGGTCGGGACCCTCCATCCGCTGGGCGACGCGGCAGCCGAGGAAGGCCAGGGCATCCCCCAGCACCGGGCCACCGGCGGCGGCCCCCTCCAGCACGTTCACGCCGGCGAAGCGATCGGCGCCGGGCGGGAAGCGGCGCAGGAAGTGGCGCAGCAGCTGCTGGTGGTTGTCCTCCCGCAGGATGTTGAGCACGAAGCGATCGCCCACCTGCATCAGCGATTCGATCGCCCGGTCCTTGGCCACCGCCACGGTGATGCCGGGCGGTTCGAAGCTGGCCTGGCTCACCCAGCTGGCCACCATGGCGCCGCTGCGGACGCTCTCCCCCTCCCCCTGGCGGGCCGTCACCACGTAGAGGCCCCCGGAGAGGCGGCCGAGGGCCTTGTCGAGGTCGCCATCGAGGCTCTTCATTGCCGCGATCGTCTTCTCGCGGGTGAGCTGCTGGCCCAGGTCGGTGCCCGCCTCCTCGCAGCGCTGGTAGTCGGCGGCGCCGGGCACCTGGCGGATGCGCAGGGGTGTGAAGGCCTCCTGGGGATTGAGGGAGCGCAGCGTGCCGGCGACGGAATCGATCGGTTCGTCGTTGCCGCCGAAGGCGTCGTAGCAGGCCAGCCACTGCTTGGGCTTGAGGGCCGCCAGCAGGGTGCCGATCGAGGCCTGCAGCTCCGGATCGGGCTCGGCGGGCCAGGTGGGCACCACCACCGCGGCGGCCTCACCGATCAGGGCGCTGAGCTCCTGGGCATCGGTGGCCCGCAGGTCGACCAGCTGCACCTGGGCCTCGGCCTTGGCGACGCCGCGGGCGATCGCCTGGCTGAGGCGGTCGCAGAAGCCGTACTGGCTCACGTAGCAGACGGCGGCGTAGGCCTCACCGACGCTGCGCTGGCCGCTCCACTCCCGGTAGTCGTCGATCCAGAGGGAGAGGTGGTCGCGCAGCAGGGGCCCATGGCCCACGGCGATCGTGGTGATCTCCGGCAGCGCCTCCATGCGTTTGAGGGCCTGCAGCACGCTGCGGGCGTTGGGGCCCATCAGGCACTCGTAGTAGAAGCGGAAGTCGGGGGCGATGGCGCCGGGATCGCGGTCGTAGAGGTCGTCGCTGCAGTAGTGGAGGCCGAAGGCGTCGCAGGTGTAGAGGATGCCGGTGCCGTGGTCGAAGGAGAAGATCGTGTCCGGCCAGTGCAGGTTGGGGGCGCTGAGGAACTCGAAGCGGTGCGCGACGCCGTCGGGGCCGGTTCCCAGGTCGAGTTCGTCGCCGCTCTTGACCGCCCGGCTGCGGAAGGGGCGGTGCACCTGGTTCTCCAGGAACTGGATCGCCACCTTGCTGGCGACGATCTCGATCTCGGGGTTGGCGTCGATCAGATCGCCGATCAGGCCGGAGTGGTCGGGCTCGGTGTGGGAGA
Source organism: Aphanothece sp. (assembly GCA_040381155.1). Classification (GTDB taxonomy): domain Bacteria; phylum Cyanobacteriota; class Cyanobacteriia; order PCC-6307; family Cyanobiaceae; genus Cyanobium. The sequence continues at coordinate 14,609 of JBEIHT010000019.1, read as the reverse complement.
CGATCAGAACATCGATCGCCTTTGGGTCGATCTGCTCGCGCAGCAGGGGCAGCCAGGTGTCGCGGAATTTGGCGTGGCTGGTGTCGATCAGGGCGGTGCGCTCGCCACGCACCAGAAAAGCGTTGTAGGTGGTGCCATTGCGCAGGCCGAATTCGATATCGAAGCGGCTGCGGTCCCAGTCGAGGGAGCGGATTGTGGTGGTGTCGGCGGCGATGCGCTCGCACTGGAGGCTGAGCCTCGGCGCCTGGAGGGCGGTGGGGCTGGAGGGCGCGGTGGGGGTGCTGGTCATGGGAAACCCGTCGCGGCTGGCGGCCTATGACTCTAGGTACTCCTTCCGGGAGACGGGTCAGGCGTTGGTCGTCGCGCTGACCGCTCCCCAGCGCGCTCAGCCGAACACCGACTCGACCGGCAGTTCGCCCAGGCTGGGCAGCCGGCCCCTGAAGCCGCTGAGGTTGATCAGCAGATCGGTGCTGGGGTTGAAGGAGGCGTTGTCGTCATTGATCAGGAGATAGGTGCCGGCGATGGTGGGATGGGTGGCGCGCACCAAGGCGGCAGCGTTGGCCCCGAGGCGTTGCTGGCCGCCCCTTGCCCCATCGGCATCGGCGAACACGGCCCGGGCCAGCTGCGGCAGGCTGCGCGCCTGCCGGTTGTTCGCGGCCCGGCTGAAGTTTTCTGGCAGCGAGGAGCTGTTGTCGCCATTGCGGAAGATCTCGATCCGATCTTCCCCGAAACGGAAATCGGTCAGGCGATCGGGGTTGCCAAATCGGGATTGCCCGTGCCGGAAGCCGAACCGATCCGCGCCGCCGCCCCCGCTGAGGGTGTCCGCCGCGGCTCCGCCGTCGAGAAAGTCTGCTTCCTCGCTGCCGATGATCTGGTCTCGCCCCTGGGTGCCGATCCGATCGTCGTTGCGGATCGTGCCGATGGCCCTGGCGCTGCCGAGAGTGGCCCCCACCGGGCTGAGCAGATCAAGGGCGAACGTCTCATCCGGCTCCTGAGACCGATCGCCGCGCACTTCAAGAGTGATGGTGCGGCTGGTTTCCCCGGGCCCAAAGAGAAGCCGGCCCGCGGGCAGCACCCCGCTGCTGAAGTCGTCCGCTGCGGCTGCTTTCGCCCCGATCGACCGTGCGGTCCATGACACCTCGCTGGCGGAGCTGCTGTCGCCGCTGCGGTTGACGGTGAAGCGGAAGGTTGTGCTGCCCCGATGCCCTTCGGCTTTGCCCGCGTCGAAAGCGCTGATCGCCAGGGTGGGGGGAGCGGCCGGAGGTGACGGCGGCGTTGGTGGTGTTGGTGGCGTTGGTGGTGTGGGTGGTATGGGTGGTGGCGAAACCGTGAACGTCAAGACCGGCGTGAAATCGGCCAGGGCGGTTCCATCGCTGAAGGCCAGCCTCAAGGAAGCGGCGGCAAGCTGGGGCGCGGTCAGAGTTGCGGGAGGTGTCGCCAGCAGCGTGGTGCCGCTGGTGCGGATCCAGTCCGGTCCGCTGAGCTTGAGCAGGGTGAGCGTGTCGCCATCGGGATCGCTGGCGGCGGCTCCCAGATCGCGCGCCAGGGCAACACCCGGCTGAAAAGACAGGCTGACCGGCTCCACTCCGATCTGGGGAGCGGCGTTGACCGTCACATTCAGGCTCGCCAGCTGACGGCGAAGCGCCGACCAGTCGCCGGTGGGGGCGACGCCATCCAGCAGCAGTTGATCCGTGCCCAGTTCGAAATCGAGGATGCGCAGCGTGCCGCTCTCGCCCGGTTCGTCGGTGGTGATCAGGATCAGATCACGCGTGCGGTCCACCAGAGCGGTGGCCGCGCTCAGGCCAAAGGTGGGAGCATTGTCAAGCAGCCTGCCGCCGATGATCCGGTCGTCGACCGCCCGCAGCAGGAAGCGATCGCTGCCGCCGCCACCGATCAGCCAGTTGCCGCCGAGACTGTCGATGTTGAAGAGTTCGTCGCTGCCGTCCCCGCCGTTCAATGTGGAGTCGATGCCGGCGAACAGGCGGTCGTCGCCGGCCGAGCCCGAGGCCGTCACGTCCGCCAGCCGGACGCCCGCCCGCGGAACGCTGGCGTAGTCATCTGGATTCAGCAGGGTGGCGATGCCGGCGGCGTCGATGGCCAGGCCGGTGACCAGATCCAATTCGCGCCAGCCAGGCTGCCAGGTGATCAGGGGCCGGGCCTCGGCGGTGGTGGAGAGCCCGTAGCTGGCGCTGGACACCACCGTTTCGCTGCTCCAGAGGGGCTGGTCGCCCAAGGCGTCTGTGCCGTTGAGAAACTGGAAGGAGCCCAGCGCCTGATCCTTGCTCACGGTGAGATCCAGAAAGCCGCGGCGGTTGAGATCGGCGTACTTCAGACCATTCACATAGCCCAGAAACAGACCATCAAGGCCATCCACAGCCGGATACCTGGCGCGGATGTAGCCATCAGCACCCGTGAGATATTTCTCGAGGCCGGGTGAGGTAACCCCCGGCGTGGCGAACTCCACCCCCGCCACCGTGCCGGCCGGCTTGCTGCCGGCGCCCATGGTGTCGAGCAGGCCGGCCCAGGCGTTGTGGGTGTCGCCGGCGAGGCTGATCAGCCGCTTGCCCAGCGCCAGGGCGGTCTGCAGGATCGTTTCCCGCTCGGCGCCGTAGCCATCCCAGGCGTCGAGGTTGTAGGGGATCTTGCCGCTCTCGGCGAAGAGGGCCTGCTCGGCGGGGGAGAGGCTGGCAAAGGGGGTGCCGGTGGCGAGCTTCTGCAGCGGTGCGGCGTAGTTGTCGAGCAGGGCGGGATTGCCGGCATTGAGCAGCAGTTCCGCCGGAACGGCCATGCTTTGCATCAGCACCTGCTGGCCCAGCACCTGCCAGGCGGCTGGGGAGCGGGCCATCTGCTGCTGCAGCCAGGCCATCTGGGTGTCGCCGATCAGGTCGCGGTTGGGATCGCCCCAGGCCTGCTGCACGGTGGCGAGCACCAGCTCCTGGGTGACGAGCGGCGCCAGGGCTGTGGCGAAGGCCGGGGTGGCCGCGGCGCTGGTGGGCGGCGCGATGCCTGCCTTGGCGGCATAGCTGGCCACCTGAGCCGGATCGGCCAGGATCGCGCCGATGCGGGCCTGCACCGCCGCCGCATCGGGGTACTGCAACTGCTGATCCCTGGCGGTGAGCCGGGTTTCAAGCATGTGCAGGGCGAGCACATCGCCGAAGCTGAAGGAGCGATAGCCCTGGGTGAGGGGGGAACTCGCCGTGGCCCCATCGCTCGGCTGCCGCTGGCCGGGTTCGCGGATCGGGATCCATTCGTAATACGCCTTCAGGGCGGCGTCACGCCGGGCGATCCAGTCGCCTTCCGTGGCGCTCTGGTGGTTTTCGGCACCGCCTTTCCAGCTGTCGTTCGCCGTTTCATGGTCGTCCCAGATGGCGATCAGCGGCGCCGCGGCCCGCAGCGCCTGCAGGCCGGCATCGGTGTGGTACTGGGCGTAGCGCTGGCGGACGTCGTCGAGGCTGAGGAGCTCGCGGTTGGGTAGGAAGCCGCGGCTGCCGGCGGCGTCTTCGGCGGAGCCGTAGCCACCGGGGCCATATTCGTAGATGTAGTCGCCAACCTGAAGCCAGGCGTCATAGGGATTGGCGCTGTTGATCGCCGCTGCCCTGGCATAGGCATCGAACTGTTGGGCCGCGGGGAAGTTGGCGCAGGAAAACACTGCCAACCGCACCGGATCACTGTTCACCGGCAGGGTTTTGGTCTGACCCACGGGCGAGACCCCATCCCCGGCTCGGAAACGGTAGAAATACGTGGTGTCGGCACTGAGGCCTGCCGCCTCCAGCTTCACGGTCCAGTCGCGGTCGGCGCTGGTGGTGAAGCTGCCGCTGGCCTTGATGGAACCCGGCGCAAAGTCTGCGCTGCTGGCGAGCTCCCACTGCACAGTCTGCGAGCCCACGAATCCCTCGGGAGGGCTGATCCGGGTCCAGAGGATCACCGAATCGGCGTAGGGATCGCCGGAGGCGACACCGTGGGCAAAGCGGATGCTGGACACTGTCATGGAGTGAGCGGACCTGGTGGCAAAAGCCGATCTCCCCCGAGAAAGGAGAGACCGGCAGGAATGGAACGGCGACGGGGCTAGAAACTCACGTCTCAGGCCGCCAGGAGACCAGCAAAGTTGGACTGGCTGTTGAGGCTGGTGGCGCTGAGGTTGGCGAAATGCCCCACCTCCACACCGGCCACCTTCAGCAGGGTGTCGGCGCCCACCTGGCTGAAGCTGAGGCTGGAGAAGGCCACGCCCTGCAGCCCCACCTTGTCGTCTCCAACCTTGAAGTCCATCACAAACTGCTTGGCGGCCGGCAGGTCGCCGGGGCCAGTGATCAGCCAGAACTGGTCGTTACCGGAGCCGCCGTTGAGGTAGTTGGTGCCGGCACCCTCTTGCACATAGAACTTGTCGTTACCAGCACCTCCCAGGGCCCGGTTGTCCGAGCTGCCGATGATGAAGCTGTCGCTGCCGAGGCCACCGCTGAGGCGGTTGCCATCGCCGGCTTCGGCACTGAGCACGTCATCACCACTGCCACCGGTGATCACATCACGGGTGCCGGCATAGATGGTGTCCACACCGGAGCCCGTGAAAATGCGGTTCTTGAAGCCGTCGCTGAGCGCCACATCCACTTCGTCGTTGCCGGCGCCGGTGAAGATGGTGTTGCCGATCAGCGTGAGGTCCTTGCTGGCATCAGGCATCATCAGCGTATCCACTCCCGTGGTGCCAACCACGGGCTTGGGCTCAATGCCGGGCAGATCCAGGCTGAACATGAAGATCTGACCGCCGTAATCGGCCTTGGTGGCTTTCAGTGCACCACCAGACTCACCTCCCTGTTGAACAGTGCCGATGAAGACATGTTCGGAGAGGGGCCGACTCTGTTCAATGGTCTGGGCAGCATTGCCGACCAATTCTTCTTTTGTGTAGAAAGAACCGTCGGCCTTGGTGGCCACCAGCGAAGTGACATTCCAACTGCCCGAGAACTCAGAGCCCGATTTACTCTCAAATGTGCCGCCATAGGCGGAAACCCCGGCAAGAGCACGTGGGTTCTTGTTGCCACCGGCCTGGGCGATGAAATAGCCCGTGCCATCGGGTTCAATGGCGAGGGTGTCCTCGTTCAGCACCAGCGCATACTTTCGCTCGCCGTAGTCGTTGCCAGAGTCTTCATCAACGATCAGAATATCTGCATCGGATGATTTCACCCAGAGCAGGCCATCGGGGTCGTTGGCCTTGCGATTCTTGAGTTCGATGTGCTGCTCGGCGGTGGCTCCAGATGGGTTGCCGACAGGATCGAAGTGGCCGATGCCCTTGTCGCCCACATCAAGCTTCAGTGCACCATTGACAGCGGGCAGGATCCGGGTGACATCGGCCGAAAGGTAATCAGGTAGGCCGTTTTTGTCGAGGTCGTTGTTCGTGAGATCGCCCACCATGTTGGTGAACTCAATCCCCAGAATGCCGCCGGTGCGGGTGTGGTTCTGGATGTAGCGGAATCCTCCATCCGGATCCACGGCTGGGTGCTCCACCTTGGTATCGCTGTTGAAGTAGGTGTACCCGGCCGGTTGCTCATTGGCTTCCGCAACTCCAGCGACAAGGTCACCATCCTTGGCCCAACGCAGCGTCTCGGTATCCTTGACGGCCTCAGGGGTGTTGAAGCCATCCCAGCGGTAGCTGGTGGGGTAGTAGCGAACCGAGAAGTCGTCGGGTGCCGCGGCGTTCTGCAGGTAGGCATCCAGCATCTTGTTGTCGGCGTTCACGCTGGTGATGCCGAGCTGGGTGTAGGTGGCGGCCGTGGCGGCCATGCCATAAAGCTGACCATACAGCAGGCCGTTGCGCGCCAGGAACTTGTCGCGCTCACTCACGCTGGTGCTGGCCTGGTCGATCGCCGTACCGCTGGCATCGACGCCCTTGCGGCCGACATAGACCTTGAGCGGAGCTGGGTTGATGTCATGGTTGTAGCCGGAGGCCACGATCACCACGAAATCCTTGTGGCCGGAGTTGATCGGCATCAACTTCTCGTAGCCAGCCTGACCCAGGGCTGGGGCTGTGTAGGCCACCTCGTTCTTGATGTCCACCACCATGGAGGCGAGGCCCATGGTGTTGTTGGCTACATCAAAGCCACGCAGGGGGCCAGATCCATCTGGATCGGCGAACATGGAGTTGCCGATGTTCCATTCTTCACCCATCAGCCATACGTCATCGCTGAAGCCGATGCCAGCACCGTATTTGTTGGCGGGCTCATACCAGGCGCCGCAGAAGGAATGGAAGAAGAAATCTCCCTGGGTAAGCTGTTTGGCTGGCAGAAACTCTACGATGGTGCCATCTGGGTTGGTCTGATTGCCCCACTTGCCACCAAGATCTGCTTTGTCCGTGGTCTTTTTAGTGACTTCCTTGCCGAAGACATTATAAACCTTATCAAACAAATGGCCTGAGCCCTTGAACATCGCGCTAGCTGGCGCCTCGTTGTCAAGAAAGCTGGCAAACTTGGCGCGGTCGTAGTCGATGGTGTGGATGTGCGAACCGGTGAATTTCACACCGCTCTCCATCACCCAGCCGTAGGTCTCGTTGGAGTTGGTGGCGTAGGACTCGGACTGGTAGGCAAGCCGTATCGTGGTGTTGTCCTTCAGCCAGGCGGCGTTGCCATCCGGCCAGCCGGTGAGGGCCATGTTGGTGACGGGATCCACTTCCCCAACCGTTGCCAGTGCCTTGAACTGGGCATAGGGGAAATCGGTATCACCACTGCGGCCGTCCAACAGTTCTCTGGCGTCATTGGCGGTACTCGCTTCGGGGATCAGGGCAGTGACCTGGCCGATGGTTTTGATCACGGTGGATGTCATGAGACCAGAAAAAGGGGGCGGTTGAAAGGGCGGAACGAACGATATAGATACCCTTCTATCTGCTCCAATCAGCTTGAGGCAAAAAGTGGATATGGGCCTGACCAATTATGGCCCGAATGATTCCCTGGAGACGTGATGAGCAGCACCGCCCATCAGTGTTTTGTGGCACAGAAAGTAGTTGCCCAGACGGGTTTACGCCATCCCGGCAAAGTTGATCTGGTTGTTGAGGCTGGTGGCGCTGAGGTTGGTGAAATGTCCCACCTCCACACCGGCCACCTTCAGCAGGGTGTCGGCGCCCACCTGACTGAAGCTGAGGCTGGAGAAGGACACGCCCTGTAGCCCCACCTTGTCGTCTCCAACCTTGAAGTCCATCACAAACTGCTTGGCGGCCGGCAGGTCGCCGGGGCCAGTGACCAGCCAGAACTGATCGTTGCCGGCGCCGCCGTTGAGGTGGTTGGTGCCGGCACCCTCTTGTACGTAGAACTTGTCATTACCGCCACCGCCCAGGGCACGGTTGGACGAGCTGCCGATGATGAAGGTGTCGTTGCCGAAACCGCCGCTGAGACGGTTGCCATCGCCGGCTTCGGCACTGAACCAATCATCGCCGCTGCCGCCGGTGATCACATCACGGCTGCCGGCGTCGATCACATCCTTGCCGCTGCCTGTGAAGATCTGATTGCCAGATCCGCTCAGTATCGCGATGTCCACCTGATCGCCGCCGGCACCGGTGAAGAGCACATCGCCCTTGCCGTCAAAGCCCTGCAGCTTGATTGCCTCCGAGCTGAGGCTGTCATCAGCTGCGCCCGTGCCGAGTTTCACATCAATCACCTCATCGCTGCGCACCGCCATGTTCTGCAGGCGCAGATCCTGGCTTGGTGCTGTTTCAGCCTGGTTGTAGGCCTTGGCTGCTGTGCCGTGATTCGCCCTCAAATACTCCGCCAAAGCATCCTGTTCGGTGCCGTCGCCACTGAAGGTGGCGGCACCGGTGAGCGGGGCGGAGGCATTGAACAGATCCACTCGCTGGGCCGTGGCATCGGTGGGGAAGGGGTAGCTGTCGCCGCCGCTGGCCAGGAAGTTGAGGGTCACCATGCGGAAGGTTCGACTCGGATCCCCCGCGAGAGCTCCGCCGCGAACCACCACATCCAGGTCATTGCCTTGGCTGTCCTGAATCGCGAGGTTGAGGATGCGGCTGCCGGCGGGCCTGGTGAGGTCGAAGCTGAAGGCCACACCGCTCACCTGGGGGAAACGTCCCTGATTTGGGTAGACGGCGATTCCGTGTTCCAGCAACTCCTTGAGCTTGTCGGCGCTCACGGTGACCAGGGAGAGGCTGTTGTTGAAGCGCAGCGAGTTTTCGATGTCGAGGGTGGACACACCGCCGGCCAGCTTGCCGGCAGCAGGATTGGCAAAGGTAGGCAACTTGGCGCCACTCACCACATCGATTCCACCAATCTGCGAGCGGATCCCACCACCATTCTTGAGCGACAGCACCACCGAGGGATCGATCCTGCGGGCGTAATCAAGATTGGCATCTGCCGTGAGATCACCCAGGTTGGTTTCCTCGGAGCGTACGAAGGCTCGCTCGCCTTCGAGATATACAGTCGTGAAACCCCACACCTGGCCGTCCTTGCTGGCGATCACCGCCTGCACGGCATCGGTGAGATCCTGCACGTTCTCAGCCTTGGTGCCATCGGCAAAGGCGGTGGTGGCGAGCTGGGATTCGGTCACGTTCCAGGCCTTGGCCACAGTGGCCGCCGTGGCGGCATAGGCGCCGCTCACCAGGGGATCAATGCTGCTAGGGATGATGCGTCCCTGGGCGTCGAAGTCGACCACCAATCGGCCCAGGTAGGTGTATTCGTTGTCGGTGTTGACGATCAGGGTGGGTGCTCCGTCGGCCCCTTGTGTCACCCGAGGATAGGTGTCTGCAAAGTTGGCGGCATGGCCAGGGAAGGCCACAGCCTGATCGTTGCTGTCGCCAAGGCGGGTGTTGGAGCCGGCCGAGAGGATGATGTCCACGCCGCGCAGCAGCGGCGCCAGTGCTTTCTCATTGGCGATCTGCTGCAGGTGCGCCATCAGGATTACCTTGTTCACGCCCTGATTGATCAGGTCGTCGATCACCGGTTGCAGCTGGCTGGCCAGCAGCGCCATGTTGTCGCGCTCGGAACCATCGCCTGTGAAACCCTTCACCTCGACCCCCCCGGTGGAGCTGATCTGCTCCAGCACCTGGGTGGTGGCGCCGACCAGACCGATCTTCTCGCCGTTCTTGGTGACTACCGCCGAAGGCACGATTCTGCCCTTCTGGGAGCTGGCTTCCTCCAGACCAGCCGTGGCGGTGGTGTTGGTGAAACGGGGATTGAGGTCGGCGTCGAGACTGAAATCGAGGTTGGCGGAGAGGTAGGGGAATTGGGCACCCACCCAACCAGCGGCCGGCATGAAGGCATCACGAAACACCCGAGGCCCCAGATCAAATTCATGGTTGCCGATCGTGGAAGCCTCCACACCGATCAGGTTGTGGATGGCGATGTCCACTGCCGCAATCGGATGATTGGTGCTGGCAGCCAGGCTGATGGTCGACCCCGTCACGGCGTTCAGCTCATCGCGCACACTGATGTCGGTGCCGCCGTTGAGGAAGGGGCTGGGGATGAAGTTGTCGCCGCCCGCCAGGATCAGGGTATTGGCATAGGCGTTGTCGAATGCATCCACAAGGCCCGCTAGATAGGGGGCAGTCTGGGAGGCCAGCAGACCCGCTTCGCCATCGGAGAGGTGGAGAAGCTGCAAGCGCCAGGGAACCGGGAAATCCACCACCGACACCACATCATTGCCTTCGCTGGAAGCGATCACGCTGCGGGCGGCATTGGTGGCACTGGTGAGGAAGGTGAGGCCCTCCACCCGCTGGGCGCCAGGGAAGATCAGCGGATCGACGGCCAGCGGCGCATAGGGATTCGACACATCAAGGATCGCCGCCATGCTGGTGCTGCTGCGCTCCAGGCCCACATAGGCGTAGGTTCGTCCGTTGGTGGTGAACACCTCCACCATCTCCGGTTCCACGCCTTTGTCGTCTTCGCGGCTGTTGAGCGGATAGAGACCCTTGGCGACGGCCAGTTCTTCGAGGGCCGTGCCGGAATCAAAGACCACATTGCCTTTGGAATCGAAAATTCGCAGGGAGCGTGAGCCCAGCGTGTAGGCCTGATCCACGATGCCATCCCCATCGAGATCACCGGTGTTGGTGAGGATGTTCAGTCGCTGGGCATTGGCGGCCAGCAGACCCGCCTTCTGGGCGGTTGTGCCGGATGCTGCGGCCGTCAGCAGGGCAGACACGCGCGCGGTTTCATCAGGATCCAGGAAGTCATTGCGGTCGTCACCCTCTCCGGCGGCCAGGATGAAGTTCTCGCCGTTGTAATTGAACGTGGCCAGGCCATCGGGCATCGTCAGGCCATAGATGTCGTGGTTGGAGGCGGGTTTGTAGCCGCCGCCATCGCCGCTGTCCTCGGTGTCTAAGGCCGGGTTGCTGAACGTCACCACCGTGAAGGCGTTGCCACTGGCGCCCTCGGTGCCGAAGTCGTTGTCATAGTTGATCACCAGGGCGCCATCGTCGCGCAGGGTGAGGCCTTCCGGCTTGTCGTAGCTGAGGCTGCCACCCACCGAGGGCAGGTTGAACACCTCTACCTTGTTGGCCAGCTTGATGCCGGCGGCCGCCAGTCGATCGGCACTGGAGGCGGTGTAGACACCGTTCACAAGGGTGAGGCTGTTGTCGAGCAGCTCCGGGCCTGTGACACCAAGCGCGTTGAGCCAGCCTGCGTTGTCCAGGGTGAGCGGCAAGGTGTTGGTGGCACCACGTAGATCCACCTCATAGACGCTCTTGAATCCGTTCAGCGCCCGGGTGCTGTCGCGCTCCATCACCAGGAATAGGTTGCGGCCTGAATCGAAGGTGACATCGCCGATCTTGTCCTGGCCGGCGCGGCCACTCAGCAGGTACAGATGCTCCTTGATTGCTGCACCCGTGGCTGGATTGATCGCCAGGATCCGGGTGAGCTGGGATGGACTGCGCTCGGCGACCACACCATCGCCATTGGCGTCGATATCCAGCGGGCTCTGCAGGAAGGCATAGAGCAGGCCGTCGTTGCTGTTGAAGGCCATGCCCTCAATGCCGCGGTTGCTCCATCGGTTGCCGTAGATGGCTGGTAGAGAGTCGATCGTTTCGGTGCCGATCTGGTTGCCATGCTGCGCTTGGAGCAGGGCTTTCTGGCCGGCGGGGATGTAGCGCTGGATCAGATTGCCAGTGCTGAAGTCGAACAGGCCAATCTGGCCGCGATACTCGTCGCCCACGGCGAACACCTTGCGGCTCACCCCGCCGATGCTCACGTTGAGGACCGACACCGTCTCCGAGTCGATGCCGAAGGGGTCGTAGGCCAGCGGGTTGTTCGCGGCATCCGCGGGCACCTCATCCTTGACTGCGAGCTGAGGCAGGCCGGTGAGTGGTGTGCCATCAGGCCGTTTCAAGCCGATCAGCCCCAGTTCCACCACGGTGCCGGTGGCCCGATCCATGCCGAGTTTGTAGATCGAAGGCTGGAAATCAGGGTCGAGAAACTGGCGTTTGCCGGCGATCAGGGCACCGTTCGGGCCGCGATCGGTGATCGAGTAGTAGATGTCTAGCTGCTTGCCGGCTACCGCCTCAGCCCCAGCAAACCAGAGGCCGGAAAGACCACCGGACTGAACTCCAACAGGAAGGTTTGCATTGCCAGCGGCATAGCTGAGGCTGATGCTGAAATTCTGGCCCGAAGCCCGGCCGCGATCCCAGTCCTGAATACCGGCTGAGAAGATTGAGCTGATCTTCGGCGCCGCGCCGCTGATGTCCAGTACGGCGATCGCGTTGTTCTCCTGGAGTGAGATGTAAGCCGTCTTGCCGTCTGCGGTGATCGCGATCGCCTCGGGCTCGATGTCCTGCGCAACAGTGGTGGTGACGCCAGCCTTGCCGGTGATGCGGATGCCACGATTGATCAGTTCAGCCCGACGGTTGTTCCAGGCGCTGAAATCAATGGTCTGTACATTGACCTGGGCTGGCGCAACAGGAGTGCTGGCGAGGTAGCCGGCGGTGTCAATCACGGAGATCGAGCCGACTGGATCGATCGTATAGGCGGTATTGGGTTCACCTTCGTTGGTGACCAGCAGCTTGCGGCCGTCGCTGCTGAACTTCACCATGTCGGGCAGTGCGCCCACGTTGACCGTACTGACGTGAACAGGCAGTGCGGGGTCGTTGAGATTATAGAATTCAACGAATCCAGCCTCGGTCTTGACGCTATTCTGAACAGCGATAGCCAGCAGCTTTCCGAAGACAGCAGCGCTTTGTAATGTCTGGCTGTTGCCTCCGGGTGTGGCCTTGGCCACTATCCTAGCCGCTCCAGGTGTGCGCAGATCGCTGACTAGAATGGCGCCCGAGCCGCCACCAACCGTGTAAAGATATCCCGTAACAGAGTTGTAGGCTGAGATCTCGGCATTGGCCCCCAAGGCAGCAGCACTGAGCACTCCGGCTGTAGCTTCCTGGGCTGGATTGACCAGCGTAAAGGTGAGGGCCACTGGGCGGAAACTTGCATATCTTGCTCCAACATTGGTGAGCCATCCACCCGCGCAGATTAACGGCCATTTAAGGAATGATTGCCAGGTCTTCAGCGGCACTGACCAGCGTGACCGCGAGGCTGGTGCTCTGGTGCTCTGCCGCACAACGTGCTCAGAGCCAGTGCCATCGCGAGAAGCAGGCGGCCTGGCCATCGGTGCGGTCGGCTCCGTGGTGGAGGCTCCAGAGGCGGGCCCCCTCCAGGCGGAAGCGCCGGCCGCGGCTGTCCACCCGGATGCCGCTGTAGTTGGCGATCGCTTCCTGCCGCGCCTGGGCCAGGGCGGCGGCGCGTTCGTGCCGCTGGGCCGGCGGGGCGCTCAGGCGCGAGGGCAAACCCACCATTTCCAGCCAGGGCCGCTGCCAGAGCCGCAGGGCGGCGCCGTTGGCGTAGACGAAGCGGGGATCGGCGCCGCCGTCGTGGGCGAGCACCACCGTGGCGGCGGCGAAGAGTTCCTGGGCGGCCTGGCGGCGGTCGCGGGTCGGCCCGGTGCCGGCCAGCAGGGGCCGGCCGAAGGCCCGCTGGTGGGAAACGAGGATCCGCTCCACCCAGGCGAGGGCCGCCGGGGTGAGCCAGGGCGGCTCCCCCTCCGGGGGATCGCTCATGCTTCGCTGGCGCCGGAGGCCATGGCGCGGGCCATCGCCAGCTGGCCGAGCCGCTGGCCCTCCTCCCGCAGGCGTTCGAGGAAGAGGCGGTTAGCGTCGGGGAAGCGGGGTTCCACCGCCAGGGGCAGAGGGCCGGCGCCGTCGAGGCCCGATTCCCCCTCGAGGGCTGGGGCGATCACCACCAGGTCGGGGTCGAGGGGGGCGTCGTATCGCCACCAGCGCCCCGGATCACCGAGGGCGGGGTGGAGGGGGTGGGGAGCGTGCTCCAGGCGGTTCTCGGCCCCTTCACGCCGCCGCCGCGCCAGCTCGGCCAGCAGCTGGGCGCGGGTGCGGCCGCGCAGCTGGAAGAGCACGAAGGGATCCTCTGAGAAGCGATCGCCCATCAGATAAAAGACGGCGCTGGTGTGCTTGCAGGGGTTGGCCTTGTCGGGGCAGGTGCATTCACTGCGCACCTCCTGGAGCTTGAAGGGGAAAAGGCGGCGGCCGCTGGCGGCGAAGGCGCGCTCGATGTCCTGGGGCATGATCCCGGCCAGCAGCTGGGCCGACCAGCGGGCCTTCTGGCTGAGGGCTTCGAGAACGTAGCCCCAGTCCTCGTCGTTGAGCACGTCGAGCCAGAGCTTCACCTTGTAGGGGTCCTTCTCGGTGCCCTGCACGCGGGCGTGCACGCGGCGGCCCTCGAAGCGGATCGAGAGCACGTTGCCGGAGCGGGCGTAGTCCCAGGCGCGCTCCAGGCGCTTCTTGTAGCGGTAGGAGTTGATCAGCTCCATCCACTGCTCCACCCACCAGGGCTGCTGGCCCAGGCCCTGCTGGCCGAGCTGGGTGGTGATCGCTCCGGAGGGGGGGCTGAGGGTCATGGCCGCCGGGGCCGGGGTGGACCCATTATCCGTCGTGGAGGCGGGTCCCTAAGGTGCGATCCTGTCCGTCGGCGGGCTGCCGCCGGCTTCTGATGCCCCGGCGTCGCCGCCTCGCCCTGGCGTTCCTGGCCCTGCTGGGGGTAACCCTGGCCCTGGCCCTTCCCCTGCTGCTGCCATGGTCGGCGTCGGCCCAGGGAGCGGCCTCGACCGCTCCTGCGGCCCCCGCGCCCCCGCCGGATCCCACCGAGATCCGCGGCGTCTGGCTGACGCTCAACGACATGGCGGTGCTGCGGGATCGGCAGCGGATGCAGGCGGCGGTGGCCGAGCTGGCACGCCTGAACTTCAACACCCTGTATCCGGTGGTGTGGAACGGCGGCTATGCCTGGTATCCGAGTGAGGTGACCCAGCGGCGCGGGCTGCAGAGCTTCACGCCGCGGGGGCTGCAGGGGCAGGACACCCTGGCGGAGCTGGTGGCCGAGGCGCACGCCCGCGGCCTGCTGGTGGTGCCCTGGTTCGAGTTCGGCTTCATGGCGCCGCCCGACATGGAGCTGGCCAGTCGCCATCCCGACTGGCTCAGCCGCGCCCGCGACGGCAGCCTCACCTCGATCAGCGCCGCCGGCGAGGTGGCCTGGCTCAATCCCTTCCGGCCGGAGGTGCAGCAGCTGATCACCGAGCTGGTGGAGGAGATCGTCGAGCGCAGCGGCGCGGATGGCATCCAGTTCGATGACCACATGAGCCTG
>JBEIHT010000018.1:0-35436 GCA_040381155.1 Aphanothece sp. | reverse complement strand
GTGGTCAGCCGTCAGAACTCCTCCTGGCTGTCGGCCTTCGGCTTCCGGTCGGTGCCGGGCCAGCTCACCGTGCTCGCCGTGCTCTCCTTCGTGCTCTGGAGCGCCGAGTCGCTGTTCGAGTACCTGCAGCGGCTGCTCTGGCGCAACCTGGGCCAGCGCGTCCAGCATGAGTTGCGCATGGAAGCCTGGGACCATCTGCTGCGCCTCGACCTCGCCTGGTTCGAGGGGGCCAGCAGCGGCCGCCTGCTGGCCATCCTCAACGACGACATCAACCAGCTCGAGCGCTTTCTCGACAGCGGCGCCAACGAAATCCTGCAGCTGACCACCACCGTGCTGGCGGTGGGGGGCGCCATGCTCTGGCTCTCGCCAGGGGTGGCAGGGGTCGCCTTCCTGCCGATCCCCGTGATCCTCTGGGGTTCGCTGCGCTTTCAGGAGCGGCTGGCCCCCCGCTACGCCGAGGTGCGCGAGCGGGCCGGTGCGATCGCCAGCCAGCTCGCCCACGACCTCGGCGGCATCCTGACGATCAAGTGCTACGCGGCGGAGGCCTTCTCCAGCCAGGCGCTGCTTCGCCGCAGTGAGGCCTACCGCTCCAGCAACGGCCGGGCGATCCGCCTCTCCTCGGCGTTCGTGCCACTGATCCGCTTTGCCATCCTCTTCGCCTTCCTGGCGATCCTGGTGATCGGCGGCCTGCAGGCCTGGCGGGGGCAGCTGGCGATCGGCACCTACAGCTTCCTGGTGTTCGTCACCCAACGGCTGCTCTGGCCCCTCACCGGTCTGGGCCGCACCCTCGATGACTGGCAGCGGGCGATGGCCTCCAGCCGGCGGGTGCTCGACCTGCTGGAGGTTCCGGTGACGGTGCCGGCCGGGGAGCGGCCCCTGGCGCCGGCGGCCGTGCGCGGCGAGATCCGCTTCGAGGCCGTCGGTTTCGCCTACGCCGGGCGGCCTCCCTTATTGGTGGACTTCAATCTGACGGTGGCGGCCGGCCAGAGCCTGGGCATCGTCGGCGCCACCGGCTCGGGCAAGAGCACCCTGGTGAAGCTGCTGCTGCGTCTGCACGAGCGGCAGGCCGGTCGCATCAGCCTCGACGGCCTGGCGATCGAAACCCTGCGACTGGGCGATCTGCGCCGGGCGATCGGCCTGGTCAGCCAGGAGGCGTTCCTCTTCGATGGCAGCGTGGCGGCGAACATCGCCTACGGCAGTTTCGGGGCTGACCGGCGCGCCATCGAGCGGGCCGCCGCCCTGGCGGAGGCCGCCGCCTTCATCGAGGAGCTGCCCCAGGGGTACGACACCGTCGTGGGTGAGCGGGGCCAGCGGCTGTCGGGCGGCCAGCGCCAGCGCATCAGCCTGGCCAGGGCCATCCTGCGGGATCCGCCGGTGCTGATCCTCGATGAGGCCACCGCCTCGGTGGACAACGAGACCGAAGCGGCCATCCAGCGCTCCCTGGATCGCTTCACCGCCGGGCGCACCACCCTGCTGATCGCCCACCGACTCAGCACCGTGCGCCACGCCGATCGGATCGTGGTGCTCGATCGCGGCCGCATCATCGAGAGCGGGCGCCACGAGCAGCTGCTGCAGGCCGGTGGGGCCTACGCCGCCCTCTGGCGCGTGCAGGCCGGACTGCGGCCGGATGAGGCGTTGCGGATCTAAAGGATGCCGTAGCGTTTGCGTCATGAACCGAAATCCGGCCCGGCCGATCGGCCGCCACCATGGCCATCCCGCCTGCAGGGCACCGGTGCTGCTGGCGATGGTCCTGGGTCTCGGGGGCGGGCTGATGCTCTCCGGTCCCCTGGCCGACCTGCTGAGCCGGCCCCCGGGCGGCGTGCTGCCGGCTTTCGCCAATCCCTTCACCGCCTGGGCCGATGTCAGCAGCCAGGACCTCCTGCTCCTCGGCACAGACGTGGGGGGGGGCAACACCGATGTGATCGCCGTGCTGCGGGTGGAGGGGGACATCACCCGCGTCACCCAGATCCCGCGCGACACCTACATCGAATCCCAGCGCTTCGGCCCCCTCAAGATCAATGCGCTCTACGCCCTGGGCGGCACCGAGGCGATCAAGCAGCAGGTGAGCGAGGGCCTCGGTCGTCCGGTCAGCCACCACCTCGTCATCAACCTGGCGGCGATCCGGCGGCTGGCCGACATGCTCGGCGGTATCGAGGTGAACGTGCCCAAGCGGATGCACTACACCGATCGCAGCCAGGGTCTTTACATCGATCTCCAGCCCGGCGTGCAGACCCTGCGGGGTCGCGACCTGGAGGGTTTCCTGCGCTTCCGGCACGATGAAACCGGTGACATCGGCCGGATGGAACGCCAGCAGCTGGCCCTGAAGGCCCTGTTCCGCAAGATCACCCGACCGGACAACATCCTGCGGCTGCCCGCCCTGCTCCTGGCCGCCGGCAAGGACGTGCGCACCGACCTGGGGCCGATGGAGCTGGGCGGTCTGATCACCCGCATGGGCGGCACGAACCTGCAGGCGGCCCACCTGGATGGGCGCCCCTTCGACCTCGACGGCATCAGCTACTGGGAAGCCGACTGGAAGGGCGCCGGCACCAGCGCATTGCCCAAGGAGGAGGCGGCCAAACCCGCCGGCCGCGGCCTTCAGCGCTTCCTGTTCTGATCCGCGTCGTTCCTCCCGGCTGCCGGGTCCGGCTCGCCGGAGCGGGGCCGGCCACCTCCGCTCGGGCGCACAATCTGTCCATCGCCGGTGGAGAGGGTGATCAGGGCCAGCCCGAGAGCCACCAGCGCCAGCAGCGGACTGGAGGCAGCCACCGTCACCCCCAGGGCTGCCGTGAACCAGATCGAGGCGGCGCTGCTCAGTCCCCGCACCTCCGGCTGGGCTGCCGGGTCGTACTGGCGGGGCACCAGGATCTCGCCGGCCCCCAGGAAGCCGATGCCCGTGGCCACGCCCTGGATCGCCCGGCTGCGGGCGTTCACATCGGGGCCCGCCGCCAGAACCATCAGGCAGGCGCTCAGCCCCACCAACACATGCACCCGCAGGCGATTGGGGTGGGGCACCGTGCCGTGGTGAGCGCGGTTCAGACCCACCGCCAGGCCGCAGAGCACCGCCAGGCCCATGCGCAGCAGGGCGCCCAGATCGAGCGCCACCTGCAGGCGCAGGGCGTCGCCACCGGGGAACGCCAAGGCCGGGGCCAGGAGCGGCGCGCTCATTCCGCCGTCTCCGCCCCATCGCGGTAGCTCGCCGGCACCACCACCAGAAACAGCCACCACCACAGCAGCACGGCGGCCGCCAGGGGCAGGGTCAGCCACCAGCGGCCCGGCCACCAGGCGCTGCCGCCCACCAGCGCCACGCCGGTGAGCAGGATCGACCAGGGTTGGCACCACCAAGGCTTGTGGCTCCAGAGGCTGGATGGGCCGGCCATGGCACGGGGTGAGGAGGCTGCCCCCGATCTAGGCCATCCCCGCGCCCCTCGCCATAGGCTCCAGCATGAAGGCGCGCCGCCACCCCTCCGGAGCATGGATCCGCAGCTGCTGCGCAACAGCCTCAAGTTGTTCGTCGCGGCGCTGCTCACCGCCTCGATCGCGGCCTGGAGTGAGCGGCTGGCCTTTCTCTGGTACCCGCTGCTGGCGGTGGTGATCGTGGTTGACGACAACGACGACCTGACCGTGCAGGCGGCAACGGCCCGGATTCTCGGCACCATCTGCGGCGGTCTGGTCACCTTCCTGGTGCATTCGATCCTCAGCGGCTGGATGGGGGTGCTGGTGTCCCTGGTGTTGATCATTCCGGTCCTGCGCCTGTTCGGCTGGGAGGGGGGTCTGGCCACGGCCGGCACCCTGAGCGTGGTGTTCCTGATGACCCCCACCTACGTCGCCCTCGACTGGAGGTATGTGTTCGCCCGCAGCCTCGACACCGCCCTGGGCTGCGCCGTCGCCCTGGCGGTGGGCCTGCTGTTCTGGCCCCGCAGTGCCTACGAGGAGCTGCTGGGGGCCGATCGCCGCCTGCGGCAGCAGATCGGCTCCCAGCTGGAGGGCCTGCGCCAGGGCCTGCAGCAGGGACTGCCCCGGCCGCAGCCCCTCGATCCGGCACCACTGAGCGACGCGGTGGCGCGCATGGAGCAACTGGTGCACCGGGAGCTGGGCGGACCGCGCCAGCAGCGGCTGCGCGCCAGCGGCTGGGAGCGGCGCCTGCGCCACTGGCAGCTGGTGCTCTTCCACTGGCTTGCCTGGGAGCGCCTGCTGGCGACCCTCCCCCCCCTGAGCGCCGGCGAGGCGCCACTGCTGGAGCGCAGTGTGGCGGGGCTGCTCGGCCAGCTGGCGGGCCGGAATCTGCCCACCCCACCCCGGGACCCCGGCGCCTGGCAGCAACTGGCCCTGGCCCGGGGCCTGCCGATGCTCTCCCTGCTCGCCCTGGCGGAGGAACTCCGCCCCCTGCACACCAACCTGGTCTCCCTGGGCCGGCGGGAGCCGTGCTGATCCGCCGCGCCGAGCTGCGCCTGGCCGTCACCGCCGGCCTTGGCAACGCCCTGGCCAGCCTCTCCGGCCTGCCCTTCGGCTACTACGTGCCCCTGGCGGTGCTGGCGGTCGGGGCGGGCAGCTATGGCGGTTCCCTGGCGATCGGCCGGCAGCGGATCCTGGGCAGCGTGCTCGGCGCAGCCCTGCTGGAGGTGGGCTTCGCGGGACTGGCGGGCCTACCGATGCCCCTGGGCCTGGCGATCACCCTGGCCGCTCTGCGCCTGCTGGGCGGGCTTCTGGGCCTGGAGACCGGTTACAAGGTGGGCGGCTTCATCGTGGTGATGGGCTGGCTGGTGCACGAGCGGCAGCTGGCCAGCTGGATCGGACTGCGCCTCGGCTGGACCTGCTTCGGCGTGGTGCTGGCCCTGCTCAGCGTGCGGCTGTTCTGGCCCAGTCGGGGCCTGGACCAGATGTTCCGCGAGTTCGACGCCCTGCTGGAGGATCTGCAGGGGCTCTTCGGCGCCCTGGCCGAGCGGGGCGAGCCCCCGGCTGCCAGCCGCTATCAGGCCCTGCGGGGGCAACTGCGGGCCCTGCGCCGCCTGCGGCCCCTCCTGGCGGAGGAGCTGGGGGCCAACCCCCGCCGCCATCCCGCCTACCGGCTGATGGAGGCCTTCGAGCAGGCCAGCTCGCGGCTGGTCCATGCCGCCGGCGAGATGCTGCGCCACCCCCCTCCCCTCGGCGCTGACGTCCTGGCGGACGATCTGCAGCGGGCCGAGGCCGACCTGCTGCACAGCCTCGCGGCACGCCTGGGCCGCTGGCGGGTGCTCCTGGCAACGCGGCGGGGGCTGTTGCCCCCTGCCCCCAGCGAGCCCTTCCCCCTGCCCCCAAGCTGGCGCCAGCTGGAGCAAACCCTGCAGGATCCGAGCAGTGATGCCGCCTCCCTTGAGCGCCTGGAACGTCTCGCCGCCCGCCTGATGCTCTGCCGACTCGCCCAGGGGGCGATGGTGCAGGCGGAGCGACAGTGGTCCGCCCTTCAGCCCTCCGGTCGGGCGGCCCACCAGCGCTCGATCCGGTAGCCGAGGATCACCAGCAGCACCACCAGCCAGAACCAGAGCTCCGGCGGGTTGGCGTTGCAGAGGATCAGCAGCAGGGCCAGCTCCGCCGCCAGCCAGGGCAGTTCGCGGCGCAGCAGGGAGGGAGCGGGAGCGGCCATGGGGGTCAGGGGAAGCTGCGGGGCTGGCGCAGGGACGGCACATTCCAGAGGCGGTCGAGCCGCGGCGTGCGATAGCCGCCGGTGAGGGAGCGCAGGCCGGGCAGCAGATAGCTCACGGGGGAGCGCCACTCCACGTAGGCATGGCTGGTCACCGTCAGGCCGGAGCGCACCGGAAAGACGCCGCTGCCGCCGGAGAGGGTCCAGCGGAAGCCATCCAAGCTGGCCGGATCGCGCTCCAGTTCGATCTCGGCCCGCATCACCGGGCCGTTGCGGGTGAGGTCGCGGGCCAGCTGGGGGTTGCCCGTGGTGGTGGAGACATCCTCCAGGGTGGCGGGCAGGGTCAGCACCTCCCGCACCCGGCCGACGATGCCGCCGAAGCGGCCGCGCTGGTTCCACATCGGCACCACCTCCACCGGCAGGCCGATCGGCAGGCGGCGGGCATCGGCGGGGGCGAAGTAGGCCACCGCCCGCAGGCTCGCAGCGCCCAGGCCCGGGCGATCCTGGTGGCCGATCGTGCCCAGCCGCTGGCCCAGCCCCACCGTCTGCCCCTCGATCACCTGCAGGTCGAGCACATGGCCGTCCCGCTCCGCCAGCACCTGGCCGTCATAGGCGATCCGCGCCTCGCTGACCCGGATCTGGCGGCGCAGGTCATCGATGCGGAAGCGGCACTGCTGGGCTTCCGTCTCGATCTGCAGCTTCACCTGCTGGTGGTCGGTGCGCACCCGCCGCTCCTCGATCCGCACCTGGTCGAGATTGACGCTGGTGCTGGCCAGCCCCTGCTCCGCCGCCACCACCTCGGCCGAGAGGGGGGCCACCACCTCGCGGCGGCTGAGCCATTCCAGGTTGCGCAGCTTGCCGGCATAGGTGGCCTGAAGGTCGCGGTAGCGCCGGCCGTCCGCCGCCAGCTTGGCCAGGGCGGTCTCGACCGCTTGCCGCTCGCTCTCCAGCCGCTGGCGGTCACGGGCCGTGAGGTCGCGGTCGATGCGCTCCAGCTGGGCCAGGTTGCCCCGCTGCTGCTGCAGCTGGCGCTCCTGCACCGGCAGATCGAGGCGCATCAGCACCTGGCCGCGGCGCACAGCTTCCCCCACCCGCACGTTCAGGGCGCGCACCTGGCCGGCGGCGCGGGCGTTGAGCACCCCGGCGTTGTCGGGATGGAGCAGCACCCCCTCGCCGCTCACCTCGGTGGGCACCGGCCAGAGCAGGGCCCAGAGGCCGAGGGCCGCCGCCACCGCCGCCAGGCACACCCCCACCTGGCCGTGATCGCCCAGGCCCTGCCAACGTGCGCGGATCGGGGAGCCGGTCATGGAGGCCAGCTTGCAGGAGCTCCGGCGGATTGGCCAGATCGGCCATACTTCCCCGACCTTTGCCTCGCGGTGGTTGCCCGTGCGCCCTCGAGCCCGGAGCTGCTGGGGGATCGCCTGCTGGCTGGGGAGCGCGGTGTTGGTGTCCCTGCTCGGCCCAGCCCGGGCGGATGCCGCCCCCAGCCAGGGCATCGGGCGGCTGGAGCGCAGCTGGCGGCAGCTCGACGCTGAGCTGCGGGCCCTCGACGCCCTGATCCCGCCCGATCCCCAGCCACCGGCGCCGCCTTCCCTGGGCACCCCCCCCCTGCCCCAGGGCCTGCTCGCCCCGAACGCCGCCCCAGCCGGCCCGATCGCCCCCGCGGAGCGCATCCCCCCCGCTCCCTTGAGCCTGCCCGAACCGCTGGCGCTGCGGCAGGGACGGATCGTGAGCCTGGGGCTGGAGCAGGCGGTGGCGATCGCCTTCGCCAACAACCCCGCCCTGCAGGCCCAGCGGCTGGAGGTGGCGGCCGGCCTGGCGGATCTTCAGGCCGCCCTGGGCACCTACTGGCCGCGGATCCGCGCCTTCGCCGACGCCGCCAGCGGCCGCAGCGGCCAGGCCAGCAAGGCGCCGGTGGGCAACACCAACCTCGGCCTGGGGCCGAACTTCGCCCCCGGCGGCCCCTTCGCCGTCCCCGCTGGCGGGGCGGTCTCCTTCGGCACCTACGGCAGCGGCGGCGCCGCCGGCCTGCAGCTCGACTACGCCCTGCTCGACTACGCCCGCACGCCAGCGGTGCGGGCGGCCCGCGCGCGGCTGAACGCCAGCCGCGCCGCCTACGCCAACCAGCTGCGCCTGCTGCAGCTGCAGGTGAGCGAGGCCTACTACCAACTGCAGCAGGCCGATCAGACCGTGCGCATCCAGGACGCCGCGGTGCGCAACGACCTGGTGATCCTCCAGGAGGCCCTGGCGCTCAAGCAGGCCGGCCTGGTGCCGCGCCTGGACGTGCTGCGGCGCCGGGCCATCGAGGCCGCCGATCAGGAGGCCCTGATCCAGGCCCTCGCCGATCGGGCGATCGCGCGGCGGGAGCTGGCGGTGCTGCTCAACCTGCCGCCGGCCATCACGCCGGCGGCCAGCGATCCGATCAGCCCCTCGCCCCGCTGGCCCCTCGATCTGGAGACCAGCCTGCTGGCGGCCTACCGGGGCAACCCTGAACTGGAGGCGCTCCTGGCCACCCGGGAGGCCCTCGCCCAGGAGCGGGATGGGGCCGCCGCCGTCCTGCTGCCCAGGCTCTCCCTGTTCGCCAACGCCGTCACCAACGCCAGCAACACCAACAGCTTCAACCTCTCCCTGCGGGACGGCGGCTGCTGCGGCACCACCTTCATCCCGGTGCAGAACAGCAGCGGCGCTGACTGGTCGCTGGGATTGAGCCTGCGCTGGCTGCTGTTCGACGCGGGCAGCAGCGCGGGTCAGGCCCGGGCCCTGGGGCTGCGGGCCCGGGCGGTGGAGCAGCAGGCGGCGGCCCGGCGCGACAGCATCCGCCTGCGCCTGGAGAGCGCCTTCCTGCGCCATGAGGCCAGCCTGGCCCGGCTGAGCGCGGCCCGCCGCGGGGTGGCCGCGGCCCTGGAGGCCTTCCGCGACGTGCGCCTTCGCTACCAGAGCGGACTCGCCAGCGAGGTGGAAGTGTCCATCACCCAGGAGCAGCTGATCCGCAGCCTGGTGCAGCGCCTCAACGCCACCGTGGCCGTCAACATCAGCTATGCGCGCCTGCTGCGCGAACTGCTGCCGGTGCCCCAGGACCCCGAGGCCCCCTACCGGCCGCTGCTGCGCTGGCCGGAGGCGGCGCTCATCCCCTCCCCCTGAGGGCGGGCAGCACCCCGCAGCGGGCCAGCTCCGCCAGCGCTTCGCTGGACTCCTGGGGGTCGCCGGCGATGGCGGCGGCCAGGGGCGGCGCCAGCACCGGCACCTGGGCGAAACCACCGCGGAAGCCCGTGAACAGCCACAGCCCCGGCGCCGCCGCCAGGGGCCCGGCCAGGGGCGGGCCATCACGGCAGAAGGCCACCGGCACCTGCTGGTAGGAGCCACTGGCGGCGGCCAGGGCCGCCAGGGGGGCCGGCGCCGCCGCCAGGGCCGCACGCAACCAGCCCTCCGCAAGCCGCGGATCCGGCTGCCTGCCCGCCGCCGCGGCGCCGGGGGCGATCCAGCTGAGCTGTCCCAGCAGGCCCCCCTCCCCCCAGGGCACCAGGCCCGCATCCACCACCCACTCCGCCTGATCCAGCCCGGCGGAGCGGCCCTCCAGGGCGATCCGCTCAAAGCGGCTGGGCAGTCGCAACGGATAGGCGGCCCCCCTGGGGAGCGGCGGCAGCTGCAGCACGCCCGCCCAGCTGACCCCCAGGTCAGCAGCCAGAGCGGGGCGCAACGCCGGGCAGCCCGCGCCCGCCGCCAGCACCACCCGGTGCGCCTCCAGGGCTTCACCGCCGGCTCGCTCCAGGCGCCAGCCGCCGCTCACCAGCTCCAGTCGGGCCAGCCGTCCCCGCACGATCGGAACCCCCGCCGCCGCCAGCGCCGGCCCCAGCCGCTCCGCCAACCGCACCGTGTCCACCTGGGAGAGGGGCAGGGGCCAGCGACGCCGCGGCCGCCAGCCCAGATCGCCATGGCGGTGCTGCAGCTCCCGCCAGCGGCGGCCGGCCCCAGCCGCCAGCCGTCCCAGGGGGGAGGGGTCGAGGGGCCAGCCGGGCACCACCCCGTAGCTCAGGGCCGTGGCGGAGGGTGCGCCATCGTCGATCAGCCGCACCGCCGTTCCCCGCTGCCGCAGGGCCAGGGCCAGCAGGGCACCGGCCAGGCCGCCGCCGACGATGGCCACGTCGCCGGCGGCCATTCAGATCAGCAGCGTGAAGGAGCTGATCACCCGCTCGAACAGCTCCCGCACCTTGGACCAGCGCGCCTCATTGGTGCTGGCGGCGAAGGTGTAAAGCCGACCCCGATCGACGACGACGGTGGCCAGCTCGTGGCGATCCCGGTCCGCCAGGTGCACGGCGTACTCCAGGTCGTAAAAGGTGCGGCTGTTCAGCTCCCGCTCCTTCGCCTCCACCAGCTCCGCCTCCCGGCCGCTGCCCTCCGGGGCGATCACCGTGCGCCGCAGCCGCTCCCCCACCGCCACGGCGCTGCCCAGATCCACCAGGTTGTTGGCGGCGTCCACCTCCGAAATCACCAGGCTGAGGGTTTCGTCGCTGTTGATCAGGTCATGGAACACCAGCTGGGGGCCGTCCTGCACCTGCACCCGCGTCCAGCCGGTGGGATAGAGGAAGGCGTACCGACCATCCGGGCTCTGGAACGACTGCAGGCCGGCGGCGGTGGCGCTGCAGCCCACCAGAAGCAGCAGGGAGAGCAGAAGCGGCAGGGTGCGGAGCAACTGGTCGCGCAGCCGCATCAGCGGGGGGCGAGCAAGGGCCATGGTGGGCGGGCCGGCAAAGAAGGCCCCCATTCTCAGGGGCGGCCGGCGCGCGGCCCCCGGCCGACCCTGGCCGCCCCCTAAATTCAGGCCATTCGCAGCCGATCCCTGAGCGGCTTCACCCGGCCCCTGGCCCGCCTGATCGATCAGTTCGAGCGGCTGCCGGGCATCGGGCCCCGCACCGCCCAGCGGCTGGCCCTCCATCTGCTGCGCCAGCCGGAGGAGCAGATCCGCGCCTTCGCCGATGCCCTGCTGGCGGCCCGCAGCCAGGTGGGCCAGTGCC
The DNA here is from genome assembly GCA_040381155.1 of Aphanothece sp. Classification (GTDB taxonomy): domain Bacteria; phylum Cyanobacteriota; class Cyanobacteriia; order PCC-6307; family Cyanobiaceae; genus Cyanobium. The sequence continues at coordinate 24,807 of JBEIHT010000018.1, read as the reverse complement.
GCCGCTGCTTCCACCTCTCCGCCGAGCCCCTCTGCGAGATCTGCCGCAACGCGGAGCGCAACACCGGCGTGATCTGCGTGGTGGCGGACTCCCGCGACCTGCTGGCCCTGGAGCGCACCAGGGAATTCCTGGGGGGGTACCACGTGCTCGGCGGGCTGATCTCGCCGATGGATGGGGTGGGGCCGGACCTGCTGCAGATCCAGCCGCTGGTGGAGCGGGTGAGCCGCGAGAACGCCTCCGAGGTGATCCTGGCCCTCACCCCCAGCGTCGAGGGGGACACCACCAGCCTCTACCTGGCCCGCCTGCTGCGGCCCTTCACCAGCGTCAGCCGCATCGCCTACGGACTGCCGGTGGGCAGCGAGCTGGAATATGCCGACGAAGTCACCCTCGCCCGGGCCCTGGAGGGCCGCCGTCCCGTCGAATGAGCCGCCGTTCCGCCCCATGACCAGCCGCACCAGCCGCTACAGCGCCATCCCGCCCAGCGAGCGCCTGCCCGACTGGCTGCGCGCGCCCCTGGGCCAGGCCTCCGAGCTGGAGACCGTGCAGGGGGTGGTGAAGCGCCAGCGGCTGCACACGATCTGTGAGGAGGGCCGCTGCCCGAACCGGGGAGAGTGCTACGCCGCCGGCACCGCCACCTTCCTGCTGGGGGGGCCGATCTGCACCCGCAGCTGCGCCTTCTGCCAGGTGGAGAAGGGCCAGGCCCCGGTGGCCCACGACCCCGGGGAGGCGGAGCGGGTGGCCGAGGCGGTGGAAACCCTGGGCTTGCGCTACGTCGTGCTCACCGCCGTCGCCCGCGACGACCTGGACGACCACGGCGCCTGTCTGTTCACCGACACGATGGCGGCGATCCGCCGCCGCAACCCCCTGGTGGCGATCGAGGTGCTCACCCCGGATTTCTGGGGCGGCCACCGCCAGGAGGCCGCAGGCCTGGACGCCCAGCGCCAGCGGCTGGCCACCGTGCTGGAGGCCGGCCCGGTGTGCTTCAACCACAACCTCGAGACGGTGGAGCGGCTGCAGGGAGAGGTGCGGCGGGGCGCCACCTACCGCCGCTCGCTGGGCCTGCTGGCGGCGGCCCGGGAACTGGCGCCGACGATCCCCACCAAGAGCGGGCTGATGCTGGGGCTGGGCGAGAGCTTTGAGGAGGTGGTGGCCGCCCTGGGCGACCTGCGGGCGGTGGACTGCCAACGGCTCACCCTGGGCCAATACCTGCGGCCGTCTTTGCTTCACATCCCGGTGGCCCGCTACTGGCACCCCGAGGAGTTCGAGCGGCTGGGGGAAATCGCCCGGGAGATGGGCTTCCGGGATGTGCGCAGCGGTCCGCTGGTGCGCAGCAGCTATCACGCCGGCGAGTCCTGAACCGAGCCACCCCGCACCAGAGCCGTTTGCGCAACGAGGCCGGAGCATCGGCCGCGGGGGCGTCAACCGCTGCGGGATGTGCTGGAACCATGTGCGTCAAGATACGGGTCCCAGTCAGTCGATCGCCCTGGCCAGACACGCTCCAGCCCAGGCGCTGGCTCTCGCTGCACGAGGCGATGTCAACAAGGAGATTCGGGATCTGCACAGGCGCAGCGGCATTGGAGTGTGCTGTCAGCCGGAAATCGATCCCGTGGAGGATCTAACGGCCTTGCCGCTCTCATGAATGCCTGTGATTTTATGGTTTCAACATCCAATCTTGCAGCCCATCTGGCGGGAGCTCTTGGCAAGGTAACCTTGTGATTCCTGCCACCTATTCCAGGCTGGCGGTGGGGATAAGATCATGGCGATACGTTCCGGTATCCACAGATGCACCTCATCAGGCAGAGGCCGCCCGGTGACTGGGATGCTGTCCTCAGCAGGGCCAGCGCTGCGGTCCAGCAGATCCTGGCGGACGGCACGGCAAGCGTCAGCAACTGAAATGGGTGTATGTTGTAGTGGGATTCATTAAGGAATCACAAACCGTGCCGACCCCGCTCGATGGTGGCGCCCAGGAGTCCAGCCTCGTTTCGCTGCTCTGCGAGCGGCAGCTGCACACTCCCGAGGCGATCGCTTTCACCTATCTTCCGGATGGCGAGGGGGAGGGGCAGCAACTCTCCTATCTCGAGCTCCATCAGGCGGCCTGTGCCATCGCTGCGGAGCTCCAGGATCGGGCTGCACAGACAGAGCGCGTCTTGCTGATCTTTGGGCCCGGGCTTGACTTTATCGTTTCCTTCTTTGCCTGTCTCTATGCCGGCAAAACTGCTGTGCCGATGTATGTACCACCGCGCCAGCAGAAACTTGATCGTTTGCGATGGGTGATGGCGGATGCAGACAGCACCCTGTTGTTAGCGACAGAGTCCACACGTCAGGGGATCGAGCAGTTGGCAGCTGGGGAGACGACGCCGCTGGCCGCCACCTGGGTTGCGGGGAACGCCAGTCGCTCGCAGGAGCGGATCTCATGGCAGCCCAGCAATCCAGGAACGAACCAGATCGCCTTTCTACAATATAGCTCAGGCTCAACAAGCAATCCCAAGGCGGTGATGGTGAGTCACTCCAATATCATGGCGAATGAACAGGCTATTTGTGCTGCATTCAGGCTCAATGCGGAGACGACTGCTGTCTCCTGGCTGCCGCACTATCACGACATGGGACTGATCGGCACGATTCTGCAGCCGGTGTATTACGGCATCCCATGTACATTGATGTCGCCGTTGCATTTCATCCAAAAGCCGATCCGCTGGCTGCGGACGATCAGTCAAACCCAAGCCACCATCAGCGGTGGCCCCGACTTTGCCTACGAACTCTGCGTCAACAAAGTCAAGCCAGAACAACTCTCCGAATTGGATCTCAGCTCATGGAAGGTGGCTTTCACAGGCGCTGAGATGATTCGTGCTAAAACATTGGATCGTTTTGCCGATTATTTCGCCCCTTGCGGCTTCGATCCCAAAGCCTTCTACCCTTGCTACGGCCTGGCTGAGTCAACGCTCTTTGTCAGTGGACCACAGCCGGGCCAGACGCGGCAGACATTGTCGGTTGACCCCGAGCATCTACGCCAGAACCGTGTCGTCGAGGTCAAGGATCCCGAGGCCGCATCTGTGCGAATGGTGGGCTGCGGCAGCAGCTGGCTTGGCCATGAGATTCTCATTGTCGATCCCGAATCCAGGCGACCTTGCCCGGAAGCGGTCATTGGCGAGATCTGGCTGCGCGGTCCGAGTGTGACGCAAGGGTATTGGCGCAAACCCGAACTCAGCCAGGAGATGTTTCATGCCACCCTGGCAGGCGATGGGCCAGGCGATGGCCATGGCCAATACCTGCGCAGCGGCGACCTTGGCTTTGTCTACGGTGACAACCTTTACATCACAGGTCGCCTCAAGGACCTGATCATCATTCGTGGCCAGAATCACTTCCCCCATGACATCGAGCAAACCGTGAGCGCCAGCAGCCCAGCTCTGCTTGCCAATGGTGCAGCCGCCTTCTCGATTGAGCAGGAAGGGGAAGAGAGACTGATTGTCGTCCAGGAAGTGGAGCGCTCCTCCATCAGAAGCCTTGATCAAGAAGTTCAGCTGATCGAAATCCGCCGCCGTATCCTGTTGCGCCATAGCATCTGTGTCTATGCGATCGTCCTGCTCAAACCCAGGAGCATCCCTCGAACATCCAGTGGCAAGATCCGCCGCGCCCAGTGCCGGCAGCAGTTCCTGGATGGAAGCCTGGAGCCGCTGACCGTCTGGATCGAACGATCCTGAACTGACCCGGGAGCCGCAGGGCCTGATCCAAAGCTTCTGTGAACGCTTCGGTGACCGGGATATCACTTTTCCCCTGTCACGATGGGCCTGGCCAGCCGCCCCCGACTTGATCGCCGCCAAAAGGCATCGCTTCTTCCCAATGCCATGCCAAGATTGTGGGCGATTGCACACCAAGAAACTCGCCTTGCTTGGACCAGCTTAAAATCTCGTTCCATTCTTTGAATTCTGACATCGATGGCCCCAGGCCGTACGGCAGCTGAGATTGAGCTCTGGCTCATCAATTACCTTGCCGACTTGCTGGACATCTCGCCTGATCAGATCGACCCGACCAGCAACTTTGACGAGTACGGTCTCGACTCCGCTCTTGCGGTCAGCCTGACGGGAGACCTTGAAGACTGGCTTGGCACCAAAATCAATCCAACCCTCCTCTACAACTTCACGACCATCGCTGATCTCAGCGCCAACCTTGGCAACGAATCCGCCTGATCGGCTCCTTCCATCAAGCTTGTAAACCCGTACATCTCTACTCTTGCAACCCATGTCCCCTTCCACCACAGTCCTAGACCCCAATTCCAAGCGTGCCGACCAGCGCCCGACTGCTACGGCCAAAATGAATGTGCGCCACGAGACCCTGACCGCGACGACCTACAAAAACAACATCGCTTCCAATTATACAGAAATCATCGAGAAATACGATCAAGACTTCAACTATGATGCCAATCGCCATCTCCTTTGGGGCCCCGAGGAACTCTCGCTCTTTTACGGCACGCCGCTCTACAACGAAGCCAGTCAAGCCCAGAAATTAGCCCTCAATCATCTCTACTGGATTACCCAGTACAACCAGACGGCAGCGACGGAGGCGAATGCCATTCTCTACAATCAAGTGACTGAAGGTGTGTTTGATACCGTTGGCGGTTATGGCATCCTCTGTCAGGAACTCAGCCTGGAAACAGAACAGGAGCACCACCACATCCACGCCTTCCACCGCGTCGGTCATAAGTCCCGTCAGGTCATTTTCGGCGAAACTTCCTTCGGACGACCAAAAGCCAATTTACTCCACAAAAAGCGGCGCCCATCCAATCGCAATGGCAGCCTGTCATTGCCCCGCTTTGATTGGGCCGATATCCAGGAGCAGGCCTCCCGGGCGCTCAGCCGCCGTCTGTGCAGCGGCCACGGCATGGCCTCTTATTCCAGCTATTTGCAAGCGCTGCAGGCGAAGGGCCAGAAACTCCCCACCCAGTCCTCCGGACTGCTCGGCCAGGTGGTGCCTTCCCAATTCTCACGACTGTTGACGATTAACTTCGGCTCCTCTCCCTTCTCGGCGTGCTTTTTCTACGCGACCCGATATCTCGCGAACATGTTGCTCAAAAATTACGAGCACCGCTACCTCACCTACTTCAAGCAGCGCCAGCAAGCGAGCCTTGCAATTGCCGCACCGACGGCCATTTCTTATTACCACATGCTGGATGAATCGTTTCACACCACCACGTCTCAGCTGATCTCCCAGGATCTCTATAAAGAGTTCAACCAACCCACGCTTTATGAGCAGTTGATGGCGAATTTCATGTTCTACCGCGGTCAGGAAGTCTTGCTCAGCGGCCTTTCCGGGGTTCTGCCAGCCACCTTCCGCAACGATGGCACGTTCCTGCAACCCCTCTATCAGATCCTGCGCTCGCCAATCTTCGGCCTGGATCACCACGAAGCCCTGCAACGGCTTGAGCAGGCGGTGTGCCAGGAGCATGACGGCTACCACATGAACCTCAAGCACCACCACCGCATGATCACCACCGCTCGCCAGTCCTTCCAGCCCATGCACTATCTGTGGGACGTCAACCGCAACCTCAAGCTGATGGAGAAGGGCGGATCGATCGAGCGCAACCTGCGTAGCAATCGGCGCGCCTTCGAAACGTTCCGCGCTGCCGTGGAACCGGTCGCTGCCTGAAAATCAGGCTAGGATCTTCGCCTCAACGCATTCTCAGTAGAATATGGAGAGTATTGCGATAATTGGTTTGGGTTGTCGGCTGCCGAAGGCGGAGAACCCTCGGCAGTTCTGGCAGATGCTCGAGCAGGGCATTGATGGCATCGGTCCGATTCCGGCGGATCGTTGGGATGTCGATCGTTATTTCGATCCCACCCCCATGACCCCCGGGCGCATGTATACGCGCTGGGGCGGATTCCTGGATCAGATCGATCAATTCGACGCCGCTTTCTTTGGCATCACCCCCAAGGAAGCTGAACGCATGGACCCCCAGCAACGCCTGGTGATGGAGGTGGCCTGGGAGAGCCTTGAGGAGGCGGGCATCGATCCGGAATCCCTCAGTGGCAGCCGCACCGGCGTGTTCCTGGGAATGGGCAACTATGACTACGGCCGCCTGCTGACCCGCAACCCCGAGGCGATCAATGCCTACGACGGTCTGGGCAATACCCTCTGCATCGCCGCCAATCGCATCTCCTATCTGCTCAACCTGCAGGGGCCCAGCCTGGTGCTGGAAACCGCCTGCTCCTCCTCGCTGGTGAGTCTGCATTACGCCTGCCGCAGCCTGCTGAGTGGCGAAACCGACCTCAGCCTGGTCGGCGGCGTCAGCCTGATGGTGAGCCCGGAACCCACGATCACCTATTCCCACGCCCGCATGATGTCGGCCACCGGCCGTTGCCGCAGCTTTGATGCGGCAGCCGATGGCTATGTGCGCAGCGAAGGCTGCGGCGTGGTGGTCCTGCGCCGCCTCTCCGACGCCCTGGCCGCCGGCGACAACATCCGCGCCGTGATCCTCAGCAGCGCCGTGAATCAGGACGGCCGCAGCAATGGCATCACGGCCCCCAACGGCCTCTCCCAGCAAGCCCTGATCCGTGAAGCCCTCGCCGCGGCCGATCTGCGCGCCTCTGACATCAGCTATGTGGAGGCCCATGGCACCGGCACGGTGCTCGGCGATCCCCTGGAATTCGAAGCGCTGCAGAAGGTGTTTGATCAGGATCGCGAGGCGGGCAACAGCTGCGCCATCGGTGCGGTCAAGAGCAACATCGGCCATCTTGAGTCGGCGGCCGGCATTGCCGGCGTGATCAAGCTGGCCCTGATGCTCCAGCACCGGCGCATTCCCGGCACCCTGCATCTGCAGTCGATCAACCCCTACATCGATCTCAACGGCTCCAGCCTGCGCCTTCCCACCCACAGCGAGGACTGGCAAACCCCTGATGGCCGACTGCGGGCCGGAATCAGCTCCTTCGGTTTCGGAGGCACCAATGCCCATGTGGTGCTCGAGGCCGCACCGCAACCCGCCGTTGCTTCGCCCGCCGCCAGGGCAGACCATCCCAGCGAACTCTTTGTGCTCTCCGGCAAGACCGCCGAGGCCCTCGAAGCCAACCGCCAGGCTTTTCTGGCCGACTGGCCCCACTGGTCGGAGCTTGGGCTCCGGGACATCTGCGGCACCCTCGCCCGCGGCCGCGCCCATTTCCCCCACCGCCTGGCCCTGGTGGTGGATTCCCCCCAGGCCCTGCGGGAGCGACTGGCGGAAGGCCCCCGGGCCACAAGCACCGCCCCCTCCGGCCGCGGCCCGCGCCGGGTACCCGGCATCGCCTTCCTGTTCAGCGGCCAGGGCTCCCAGGTGGCCGGCATGGGCCGCGAGCTCTACGCCAGCGAAGCGGTGTTTCGCGAGGTCATCGACCAGTGCGAGGCCCTGCTCGCCCCCCTCCTCGATGTGCCCCTGCGCCGGCTGCTCTTCGAGCGCGAGGACGCCGAGAGCCAGCGGCGGCTCGACCAGACCCGCTACACCCACCCGGCCCTGTTCGCTCTGGAGTTCGCCCTCGCCCGCCAGTGGCGGCACTGGGGCATCCAGCCCTCCCTGCTGGTGGGCCACAGCCTTGGGGAATACGTCGCCGCCACCCTGGCGGAGGTGTTCAGCCTGGAGGATGCCCTGCGCCTGGTGTGTGAGCGGGGCCGGTTGATCCAGCAGATCCCGCCCGGCGGGGCGATGGAAGCGATCTGGGCCGCCCCGGAGCGGATCGCCGCCCGCATCGCCCCCTGGGCGGCCGAGCTCTCCCTGGCGGCGATCAATGGCGAGGCGGCCTGCGTGATCTCGGGAAGCCCGCGGGCCATTGAGGCGGTGGTGCGGGATCTGCAGGCCGAAGGGATCAGCAGCCGGCCGTTGCCGGTTTCCCACGCCTTCCATTCCCCCCAGATGGAGGCGATCGCCGAAGCGTTCGCCGCGGTGGCGGCCAGCGTCACCTACCGGCAACCCAGCCTGCCGATCCTCTCCAACCTCACGGGCGAACCCGCTGACGCCTCCATCGCCACCGCCGCCTACTGGTGCCGCCACCTGCGCGAACCCGTGCAGTTCCGCTCCGCCCTGGATCAGCTGCGCAGCAGTGGTGTGAAGGTGCTTCTCGAAATCGGCCCGAAGGCCACCCTGCTGGGCCTGGCCGCCAGCCACTACGGCGAGGGCACCTGCGATCTTGAGCTGCTCGCCAGCCTCCATCCCAAACGTCCCGATCGGGAGCAGATGCTCTCCAGCCTGGCCCGGCTTCATGAACGGGGGGCCCGGGTGCGCTGGCAGGCCCTCCATCCCGATGGCAGCTTCCGCCGCCTTTCGCTGCCCACCACCCAATTTCAGCGCCAGCGCCACTGGATCGACGTGTTGCCACCACCGGCGGAGCAGCCAGCCCCCGACCCTGCCGCCGCGGGCGCCGGTTCCCTTGCCACGCCGATGGCGGAGCTGATCCAGCGGGGCGATCCCCTGGCCCTGCGGAGCTTCCTGCGCTCCCTGGTGCCCGGCAGCCTGATCGCCGACACGGCCATGGAAGCCCTCGCCCTGGCGCTGGTCTCCCCGGGGGCCAGCGCTGGACCTGCCGCCTTGCTGCACTCTGACGCCCTGGTCTGCGACTGGGTGAGCGCCGCCGCGGCGACAAGCCCGGCCAGGGGTGGCGGACGCCGCCACTGGATCCTGTTGGGCGAACCCGGTGCAGCCAGCACCAGCCTGGCCCGCCAGCTGGAAAGGGAGGGGAATCGGGTGCTGGTCCTGCCCTTGCCATGGCTCCACGCCGATCCGCAGGCGGTCGCCGCACGCCTGCGTGAGCACCGCCTCAGCCTGGCCGGGGTTGAGCCTTTGGAATTTCTGGTGCTGGCCGCCAGCTGCCCCAACAGCACAAGCGATCAGAACGGCGGCGGCGAGCCGCCTCTCGCCGCCGCAGCCCTGCTGCAAGCGGTGCTGCGGGTCCTGGAGCTGGCAGAGGCGGGGCCGGGCCCTGCGGAGCGGCTCTGGCTCCTGACCCGCCAGGGGGTGAGCCTCGCGGACCAGGAGCAGCAGGATCCCGCCCAGGCCGCCCTCTGGGGATTGGCCAAGGTGCTTGGACTGGAGCAGCCCGCCCGTCTGGCGGCGGTGCTCGACCTGCCGGAGGACTGGGACGCCAACCAGCTGGAGGCTCTGGTGTCGGTGCTGCACCAGGAGCCACCGGAATCGCTGCTGGCCCTGCGCTCCGGCAGCCTGCGCGTTCCCCGGCTGCGGCCCCTGGAGTCCGCGGCTGAACCCCTCCCCGAGCTCTCCGCCAGCCACACCTATCTGGTCAGCGGCGGCCTCGGCTCCCTCGGACTCGATCTGGCGGATTGGTTGGCCGAGCACGGAGCCGGCGCCCTGGTGCTGCTCGGACGGCACGATCCCGATCAGCACCAGCAACAACGGTTGGAGCGCCTGCGGCAACGGGGCTGTGCGGTCCGCACCGTCCGGCTCGATGTGGCCGACTGGGACGCCCTGGCGGAGCTGATCGCCGACATCCAAGGCTCCGCCGCTCCGCTGCGGGGCGTGTTCCATTGCGCCGGCTGCACGAGCGTGCACGAACTGGCCGATCTCACCTGGTCGCAATGGCAGGAGGTTCTGCGGCCGAAGGTGCAGGGAACCTGGAATCTGCACACCTGCACGGCGGACCTGCCGCTGGATTGGTTCGTCACCTTCTCCTCGATCGCCGCCGTCTGGGGCTCCCGGGGACAGGCCCATTACGCGGCGGCCAACGCCTTCCTCGATGGCGTCGTGGCCCTGCGGCGCAGCCGCCAGCTGCCGGCCCAGACGATCCACTGGGGACCCTGGCAGGGGGAGGGCATGGCCTCCGACGACCTGCGGCAGCTGCTGCAGCGCATGGGCCTGCAGCCGATCGGGCGCCCGGAGGGCTTCGCGGCCCTGGGATCCCTGATGGAGAGCGGGCTCAGTGGCGTCACCGTCGCCCGCCTCGATCGCCGCAGGTTCCAGGAGATCTACGAACTCAAGTCCGCCAGTGGCCTGTTTCGGGATCTGGGCAGGCCTGGAGCCGACCGCTCAGGGCCGGGGCATGGGACAGGCAGCGAAGACGGCCAGGGCCCCGCCACGGGGATCGCCGCCGAGTTGGCCCAGCTGCCGATGGAGGAGCGGGAGGCAACCCTGGTGGGGCTGTTGCGCGGCCAGGTGGCAACCCTGCTCGGCTACGCGGATCCCAGCGCCCTGGATGGGGAGGCGAATCTTTTCGACCTGGGCATGGATTCGCTGATGGCGATGGATCTGGTGGCCCAGATCCGCGAGCGCTTCGCACCGGAATTCAGCTTCCTGGGGATGGTGAACGATGCCAGTCTGCGGGGAATCGCCAGGCTGATCCTCCAGGCGCAGGATCCCCAGGCGGACGCCGGCGCCACCGCGGAGGAGGCCGTGAACCTGGTGGAGCAGGCCCGTCTGGCCGAGGACATTCAGCCGCCGCTTCGATCGGCCTCCCTCCAGAGCGGCAAACCCCAGAGCACCAAACCGCAGGCGATCCTGCTCACGGGAGCCAGTGGTTTCCTGGGGGCCTATCTGCTGCGGGATCTGTTGCTGCAGAGCGACGCCCAGCTGTACTGCCTGGTGCGGGCCAGGGGTTCGCTGGCGGCACGCCAACGCATCATCACCAACCTGCAGCGCTACGACCTCTGGCGGGAGGAGTTCGCCGAGCGCATCACGCCGCTGCCTGGCGATCTCAGCAAGGAAAAACTGGGGCTGGAGTCACAACTTTATGCGGAGTTGTCCGAGCGCATCGACACCGTGGTTCAGAGTGCGGCAACGCTCAACTTCGTCTATCCCTACTCGCGCCTGCGGGCGAACAACGTGCAGGGAACGGAAGAGATACTTCGCTTTGCCTGCCAGGGGGCCAGCAAAACGCTGCACTACGTGTCCACCGACGCCGTGTTCGACGCCTCGTACTACTACGACCGGTCCGTCAGCGAAGAGGAACCGATCGATCACTGGCAAGGGATCGACCTGGGCTACACCCAGACCAAGTGGGTGGCCGAGCGTCTGGTGGCCACGGCCAGGGATCGGGGGCTGCGGGCCAGCATCTACAGACCACCGCTGATCACCGGCGAAACGGGGAGCGGCTTCTGGAATATCGATGATTTCACCTGTCTCTTCCTCAAGGGCTGCATCCAATTGGGCTGCATTCCCACAATCAATGCCCGCGTCACCTTCGTGCCGGTGGATTACGTCAGTCGCGCCATCACCGCCCTCGCCCTTGATCGCGACACTCAGCCCCGCAATTACCACCTCACCAATCCCCATGGCGGCACCTGGCAGGAGGTGGCGGCCTGGATCGACGCCTGCGGCCATCCCCTGGCCAGCGTCCCCTACCCGGAGTGGGAGCAGAGGCTGCTGCTGGACGCCGAGCGCGGAGACAACGTGCTCGCTCCCCTGCTGCCTTTTTTCCTGAAGCGCTGGTCCGATCAGGCCTACACCTTCGCCGGACTCGCTGAACACCGGGTCCGCCTCGACCCCAGCAGCACCCTGGCACGGCTACGGGGCCAGGGGATCGAGTGCCCGAGGGTGGATCAAGCGTTGATTCGCAGCTATATCCACTATTTCGAAAACTGCGGTTTTCTGCCTCGCACGCGGGCCGTGGCGTGACGCCTCCAGAGCTCGACCACCCGAGCCAGGCTCCTGGGCGTCGCGAGATCAAGCCAGCAGAACGGGAACCGTGGCCGTTCTGACGCCCTCAGAATCAGCTGAACCAGCGGCGGAACAATCAATCGAACACGGCAATCTGATGACCCGAAAGCACATCCTGTTTCTCGTTACGGGATTCCCACCCGATGTGAGTGGAGTGGCCCTCTTCAATTGGGAACGGGCTTGTTGGCTTGCCAAGAATTCCGACCTTCGCATTACAGTTCTAGCTCCTGACTGGGGATCAAAGCAACACGCCATGGCGGCCTCAGCAGCGACTCCAGAACAACTGACAATAGAGCGTTACCCCTCCAAGCCATGGGCTCCCTACCCACTGACTCACGTTCCCCGCTTCTCAGCCAGGACCCTCATTGAATCCAGAATCGAGGCCCATGCCCCGGATCTGATTGTGTGTACGGATGTCGAGCGTTTTTCCCTGCTGAGCACATGGAGCCTACCGGGCTTGCAATATGCCCAAAGAAATAATATTCCAATCCTCGCCGAGTACCATACAGACCTCTACAACTTCTCCGCGTCATACCCAGGATGGCAATGGCTGAGAGCAGCCATCAAACAGACCCGGCTGACAAATCTTTTGTATCGCAACTTCACCTTGACACTCTGTGCCACTCAAGCGGCGGAGAGAAGTTGTCAGGAGATGGGAATCAACAACACGATCGTGCGCCCCTATCTTGGCATCGACACTTCAGACTTCAGCCCAGCACTGCGAGATCGCAGCCTGCTTCTCGAATGGCTGGCACCGCAGGAACTGGAGCACACGATTTACCTCTATCTCGGCCGTCTTGGTTATGAAAAGAGGGTGGATTGCCTGATTGGTGCTTTTCAACAGTTGCAGCAGAAGCGCGCGGATATCAGTCTTCTCATCGTGGGTGATGGCCCAGAGGAAGTGGTGAAAAGTCTCAAGCAGCAGGCTGGTAGTAGCCAGCATATTCACTTTACGGGTTTTCACCTGGGCGAGAAGAAAGCCAGGATCATGGCTTCCTGTGATGTTTTCTGCAGTCCCTCCCCCTATGAAACCTTCGGAAGATCCATGGCAGAGGCGATGGCCTCAGGCCTGCCTGTGATCAGTGTGAAGAGTGGAGCCGCCGAAGAGATGCTGGCCTCAGCCGAGGATGGGCTCCTGATCCAGGCACCGGACACGTTGGCTATGGCGGCTGCCATGGCGGGGTTTGAACGGCTGCACGCCGAAAGCACCAAGCCAACTGTTTCGCGCGCGGAGACGCACTCACTGCAAGCCGGCTGTCGGCAGCTGCTGCGCCTTTACGAGTCAGTCCTGACAGACAGGTAGAACCTGGCAGCCAAGAGAGCCAGCCGAAGCTCACCGTTCCGATCCTACTCAGACCCAAACCAACCTCAAGAGAATGACCGGCATGACTCGCAAGCCATGGCCGCTGGCCCAGGAGGTAACGAAACGAATCATCCATCAAGTTGAGCCCGGCGTTGGTAGAGCCGTCAGGATGAACACTCACAATCAACGATCCAGGCTGCAAGCCCAGGCCCGCCAGAGGAGCCACCATGCCGGAATTGATTCGCCATTTTTTGCAGATGTTTTACTGCCGTGGTCAATTCGGCGCTTGATCCATCGTCCAGGGCTCGCAACAGCAGCAACCCACAGCCCCCGGCTCCCTGACGCCCATCCCGATGTCCTGGGTCAGCCATCGCTCACGACAGGCGCTTGACAACACAGGACAAGCAACCAAGAATAGGAGAGTTTGATCTCTAGATTTAGTCTTTCTTTGCACTGTGGTTGGCGAGGCTCTTGCCGAGACGATTCCGGCCCCGCATCAACTGAGTGCCAATCCTGGGGTGAATTGCTGGAAAACATGCGCTGAGCGCTGATTTTTCCCTTTATAGTGAAGCAACCCTGGCTGACAGTCAGCTTTCACGAGATTCTCCCTGATGTCGTCCCAAGCTTCCAGTGCAAAATCTGTTCTTGATCAATCTCTGCTTCTCGGTTCGAGCGCGGATTCTGCCTCGCCTCTCGAAGCCATTACTCTGCTGACGACGGCAACCGACAGCTCCGGAGACATCGATTTTCTTGCAATCCTTGCCGCCCTAAATATCCAGCCTCTCACCTACTCTCCCGCCAGCGACATCGCCTCCGGCACTGGCCTGCGCGAGCTGGTCTGGGGACGCACAGGCAATGATGTGATCTATCCCTATCAGCCGTTGCCAGGAAGATTTGGCTTAGGCGATAACGATCTCGCTGTTCTCGTTGGTGATTTTGAATTTCCCCAGCTCGAAGCACTGGATCCAAAGCCAGGGCGCAAATGGTCAGACACTTTCGTTTTGGGTGATTGGCGTTCTCCTTTCTACGCCCAAGGAAATCCTTTCCAACTGGGTGCCAACGACATCGCTCTGTTGCCAGACTTCGAACCGGGTCGCGACCTGATTCAGCTGCACGGATCTGCCTCCGATTATTCCACCTTTGATCTCTTTGGGTTTGCCACCCTGCTGCTTTACAACCGTGAGGTTCTTCCAGGCATCAAGCTCCCCGATGCTATCGCGCTCGTGCTGGCGCCAAACCTGGATCTCAATTCGGATAACTTCCGTTATGTGGGCAAAGCGCCAGCACCAGCCACGGGAGCAGGTCTGGTTTTGCAAATAGGTACCGAAGGATTTGAAATTACTGATAGTGTTTGTGTTGACGGCAGGGGGAATTTGTATGTCGCTGGCACCACTTCGGGCGACCTGTTCAGCCCCAATTCCGGTCGACGTGATGTCTGGCTTCGCAAATACAGCGCTGACCGGGATCTATTGTTTTCCGTACAATTTGGCTCCACAGGAAGCGATGGTGTTTTCGATATCACGGCCGATGATGATGGCAACATTTACCTTGTTGGCAGCAGCAATGGCAACCTTGGAGGCCCGGTAGAAGGGATTTTTGTCAACGCCTGGATCGCCAAGCTCGACGCGCAAGGCAACCGTCAATGGCTGCAGAAAATCAGAAACCCAGCTGGGCTCGAAGCCGGCAACCCAGCCAGTGGCTATGGCGTGGAAATTGGTCGCGATGGCAGGATTTATGTGGCTGGTGTTGTCAACTGCCCCCTGCCTCCAGGCTCGTTGTTTCCCCTCTCGACCGATAATTTTCTTGCCACCTACAGCCCGGATGGATCACAGCTCAGCTACAGCCAGGTTGGCAACCCCAGCGCGGAGGATTTTGATGAATCCTACGGTTTCACCCTGGCTGCCGACGGCTCCTCCTATCGCGGCGGTTTCACCACTTCAGCGGTTGAGGGGCAAGACAAACTCAAGGGTCTCTACGACGGTTTGATTGTCAAGTCAAACCCAGCCGGTGCTACCGAATGGACGCGGCAAATTGGCACATCTGACTACGATTGGATCTGGGATGTGGACACCGATCGGGCCGGCAACGTGATTGCTGCCGGCTGGACGCTTGGATCCTTCGCCGAAGGTTCAGGCAGTCTTGGCTCCTACGACGCCTTCATCGCCAAATTATCAAAAGCCGGTGACCTCCTCTGGCTGCGCCAGTTTGGATCCAGCGGCGATGATGCCGCCTTCAATGTTGAAGTTGACGACCGGGATGACATCTACGTTACCGGCTACACCAACGGCCAGTTTGCCAATTCTCTCCCCTACGGCAATTATGATGCCTGGCTGGCGAAATTCAGCGCCGATGGCACCGAGCTCTACCGCCAGCAATTTGGCTCCGCCGGTGTCGATCAGGCCTATGACATCGCGCTGGACAAGAAAGGTCAATCCCTCTTCCTTGCCGGCATCACCGACAGCTCGCTGGGACTCCCCAACCAGGGCATATACGACGCCTGGGTTTCCCGCCTCGACCCACTCAACGGCCAACTCCTGCCAGTCGCGGTGAACGATGCACGAACCGAGATCGCACTCGATACTGCCACCATCGACGCGCCACCCAGCCCCAACCTTCAATACACTGCCGCCATCTCCCAGAGCGGCCCTGCGCGTGCGCTCCTGGCCATCGGGGTGGACAACTCCACGATTGACATGGGTGGCAAAGACGCCTTCGTCAATAATGTGGTAACCATCAGCGCCTCGGTCAACAGCACAGGCGCCCGCGCTGAAGCTGTGGGCCTGCAAAACAGCCATCTCCAGCTCCGTCCCGGAGACGACGTGCTTTCGATATCAGCCGAGATCAGCGGGTCTGGTTTCGCACCCTCCGTCGCCATACGCTCAGGCACAGTCAGCGGCAACCAAGGCGATGACAGCATCACCTTGCGGGGTGATTACTGGGGTGATCGTGCCGTCGTGTTCGGAGGGGATGGCAACGACCGCATCACCTGTTTTGGTTTCGGCCGCGATTCCTTCATCCAGGCCGGAGCTGGCGACGACTTCGTCAGCCTCGGCCGCCTGGAAACCACTCCTGGAGTCGGCCCGTTGGTGGGACCGAAAGCGGAGCGGCCTGTGTCCACCTATCGGGGAGGTTCAGGTTTTGACACTCTGCAACTGCGGGAGACAACGGAGGCCGAATTCAAGGCGACCGCCACCGCCATCTCCGACCCGGTATCCGGCTGGTCCTTCCAAGGTGCTCAATTCCTGGAATTCGAGAAGATCATCTTCGGCCCAACCTCCTTCGTCTGAAACGGGGACGGCAATCCGATCGCCGTCGCTGCACAACGCAACCACCGGTGTGGAATCACCACCTCAACCGGCGCAGGCTGCGCCTCAGCCCTTCGTCGCACTCCCCGCGCATCAGCAGGCCCGCACCGCCCCAGATCAGCCGGGGCGGCAGATCGGCCGCCCGTGCCCCGATGGGCCGCAGGGGCTCGAAGCCCAGTTGGCGGAAATAGCGCACCAGCCGCCGGTGCTGGCCATCGTCGTCGCGGATGGCCAGCAGGCAGGCCTGGCGGCAGGGGGTGGCCTCCCGGGCCCAGGAAAAGGTGGCCGCCCAGATCAACGGGCCGACATCGGCGCTGTCCTCCCCCTGCACCCGCAGGGTGTCGAGCCGCAGACCGGCGGGGGTGGGCAGGGCCCAGCCCTTCAGTTCCCCCAGCAGCCGCAGGGCCGGGTCGGTCGCCGGACCCGCACGGGCCACACCGACCCGTAACGTCCAGGCCAGCCCCAGCGGCCGCCGCACCCGCAGGCGCAACAGCAGCCCCCGTCGGCGGGCCTCGCTCTCCAGCCAGGCCAGATCCGGGATGGCGGGCTCTGCCATCACCAGCTCTCCGCCAGAAGCACCGCCGTCAGGGGCAGGGGGCCGTACAGGTGGGGGAAGAGCTCGCCGCTCTCCGGCGCAGCCTCCGGGCGCACCGTCAGGCCGGCCTCGGCCAGCCGCTCAGGATCAATGCTGAGCAGCACCACCTCACCGGCGGGCAGGTCGGCGTAGAAGCGGCCGTAGGTGGCCGGCAGCTGGTGGGCGTAGCTGAGATGCACAAACCCCACCGCCTCCAGGGATTGGCCGCGGGTGGAGCGCCGGTAGGCGCCCTCAGGCTGCGCCTCGCGCCAGTCCCCCCGCAGGGCCAGGTGATAGAGGCGGAGGGGTGAGCACCAGGCGCGGCGCTCCCCCCAGGGGGAAGCCATCACCGCCGCGAACTCCTCCCCCCGCTCGAAGCGCTCCAGCCAGCCCCGCAGCGGCTCCAGGCCGGTTTCGGCCGCGAAGCGCGCCGGATCCGCCAGCCTGAACTGGCGCACGAAGGGCAGCAGCGCGAGATCCGCCAGGGACGGCCGCTCGCCCAGCAGCCAGGCCCCTGGCGCCAGGCGTCGGCTCCAGCCGTGCAGGATGGCCAGGGCCGCGGCCCGGTGGGCCTCGGGGTCGCCGGCCTCCGCAGGGTTGAAGCGGTTGGCATAGCGGCTGCGATCGAGGTGGTCCTTGAAGGGGCCGTCGTTCTCGGCGATCAGATCCGCGATGGCGGTGACCTCGGCGGCGCTCCATCCCCGCAGCCACCCCTGGGGATCGCGCCGCTCCAGCGCCCAGCGCATCACCGCCAGGCTCTCGTCGATCACCTGCTCCCCGAGCACCAGCACCGGCACGGTGGCCTTGGCGGAAGCCTGCCCCAGCTCCGGCGGGCGGGCCCGCAGGTTCACCTCGCGGATCTCCAGGTCGCGGCCCGGGGCCAGGCCCGCCGCCGCCAGGGCCAGACGCGCCCGGATTGCGAAGGGGCAGCGGCGGAAGCTGTAGAGAATCGCTGGCGGTTCACTCATGCGGGGAGGGCCGGATCGCCGCAGTGCGGGCAGGGCGAGGCGGCCCGTGCCAGGCCCGGCAGGGGCCAGCCGCAGCCGGGGCAGAGGCGGTGTTCCCCAGGCTCAAGCCCATGGCAGAGCGCCACCCGTTCGTCGAAGACGAAACACTCGCCCCGCCAGCGGCTGCGCTCACTGGGCACCTCCTGCAGGTAGCGCAGGATGCCCCCCTGCAGCTGGTGCACGCCCGTGAAGCCTTGCTGCAGCAGGTGGGCCGTGGCCTTCTCGCAGCGGATGCCCCCGGTGCAGAACAGGGCCAACGCCCGCGGCTGCAGGCGCGCCACCAGGGGCCGCAGCGATTGCTCCACCCAGGCGGGAAACTCGCCGAAACTGGCCGTCATCGGATCGATCGCCCCGGGG
This sequence comes from Aphanothece sp., assembly GCA_040381155.1. GTDB lineage: Bacteria > Cyanobacteriota > Cyanobacteriia > PCC-6307 > Cyanobiaceae > Cyanobium. The sequence goes on along the minus strand of JBEIHT010000018.1, from coordinate 6,641 downwards.
AAGGAGCCGATCGCCACCTCGTAGGCATTGCGGGTGTCGATCAGCAGCGTACCGGGGTCGGCGATCAGGGCATCCCACCGGGAGGGCGGCACGGGAATGCCCACCGCCGCCTCCAGATAGGGCCGCAGCTCTCCCTGGCCGAGGCTGACGATTTCGCGCCGGCACTTCACCTTCAACCGCTGAAACACCGGCCCCGGGGCGACGCTGAAACTGGCCCGCAGCGCCGCCAGGCCGGGCACCTGCCGCAGACGGGCCAGCAGGGCCTGCACCGCGGCGTCGGGACCGCAGAGCGTGCCGTTCACCCCCTCGGCGGCCAGCAGGATCGTGCCCCGCAGCCCCAGATCCGTCGCCATCGCCCCCAGCTCGCCGCGCAGGGCCGCGAGCCCCGTCAGGGCGGCGAAGCGATAAAAGCTGGCCACCGTCTGAGGAGCGGCCCCTGCCGGCCCGAGGTCGCCGGCGCTCAGGGGGAACCCTCCCAGGCCTGCACACCGGCGGCCGCCAGCAGCTCCCGGTCGGCCTCGGCCTGGGGATTGGCGGTGGTCAGCAGGGTATCGCCGTAGAAGATCGAATCACCCCCCGCCAGCAGACAGAGAATCTGGGCTTCGCGGGAGAGCTGCTCCCGGCCGGCGCTGAGCCGCACCCGGCTGTGGGGCATGAGGATGCGGGCCACGGCCACCATGCGCACCAGCTCCAGCGGATCAAAGGGCGGCTGCTCCGCCAGGGGTGTGCCCGCCACCGCCACCAGACCGTTGATCGGCACGCTCTCGGGGTGGGGCTCCAGGGAGGCCAGCACCTGCAGCAGGCTGGCCCGGTCGGCCAGGCTCTCGCCCATGCCGATGATGCCGCCGCAGCAGAGGCTCAGTCCAGCGCGCCGCACCCGCTCCAGGGTTTCCAGGCGCTCCTGGTAGGTGCGGGTGCTGATGATGGTGGGGTAGTGCTCCGGGCTGGTGTCGAGGTTGTGGTTGTAGGAGGTGAGGCCCGCCTCCGCCAGGCGCTGGGCCTGCGCCTCGCTGAGCATGCCGGCGGTCACGCAGGCCTCCATGCCCAGCTGCCGCACCCCGCGCACCATCGCCAGCATCGCCTCGAAGGGGGCGCCGTCGCGGATCTCCCGCCAGGCCCAGCCCATGCAGAAACGGTGGGCGCCGGCGTCCCGGGCGGCCCGGGCCCGGGCCAGCACCGGCTCCACCGCCAGCTCCGGCCGATCGCCCACGTCGCTGCTGTGATGCATCGACTGGGGGCAGTAGGCGCAATCCTCTTCGCAACCGCCGGTCCGCACGCTGAGGAGCGAGGCGAGCTGCACCCGGTAGCCGGGATTGGCGGCCCGGTGCACCTGCTGGGCTTGCCAGAGCAACTCCATCAGGGGGAGGGCGAGCAGGGATTCGATCTCCTGCCGAGTCCAGTCGTGACGGGTGATCATCAGCTCGGCCCCACGCCACCGAAGCGCCGGGAACGGCCCTGATAATCCTGTAGGGCCGCCAGCAGGGCCGTGGCGTCAAAGTCCGGCCAGAGGATGTCGGTGAGGTGCAGTTCGGCGTAGGCCAGCTGCCAGAGCAGGAAATTGCTGAGGCGCTGCTCGCCGCTGGTGCGGATCAGCAGATCGGGGTCCACCTCCCCGGCGGTGTGCAGCTCGGCCGCGAAGCGCTCTTCATCGATCGCGGCGGGGTCGAGCTGGCCCGCCGCCACCTGCTCCGCCAGTCGGCGAGCGGCGCGCACCAGCTCGCGGCGGCCGCCGTAGTTGGTGCAGACGTTGAAGTGGATGCCGCTGTTCGTGGCGGTGCGCGCGGTGGCGTCGGCGATCAGGGCCTGCAGCCGCTCCGGCAGTGCTTCCAGATCGCCCAGGAAGCGGATGCGCACCTGCTCGCGCATCAGGCCCTCCAGCTCCCGGGCCAGCACCCGCTCAAAGAGGGCCATCAGAAACGTGACCTCCTCGCCGGGCCGGTTCCAGTTCTCGGTGGAGAAGGCGTAGGCGGTAAGGGCGCCGATCCCCCAGTCGCTGCAGAGCCTCAGGGTGCGCTTGAGCGCCTCGACGCCGGCCCGGTGGCCCATCACCCGGGGCAGACCCCGCTGGCGGGCCCAGCGACCGTTGCCATCCATGATCACCGCCACGTGGGCGGGGAGGCGATCGGGAGCCAGCTGGGGGGGCAGGGGCTCTCGCGACAGCGAGGGTGTGGTCGCCAGGGCGCGACTCATCCGCGGGTTTCCGGCGGTTCCGCGGCCACGCTACGACCCGCCGGAGCGGAGGCCAGCGACTCGGTCAGCAGATCGTGGAGCCGACTGCTGGTGATCGGCCGCTCCAGGCGGCCCTGGCAGGCCAGCGACAGGGTGCCCGTTTCCTCGGACACCACCACGCAGAGACAGTGATCGTGCCGCTCGGTCAGCCCGAGGGCGGCCAGGTGGCGGGTGCCGTAGCGGTTCAGGCCCTGGCGCGAGAGGGGCAGGATCACCCCGGCGGCGACGATCCGGCTCTTGCGCACCAGCACCGCCCCGTCATGAAGCGGGGTGTCGAGGGCGAAGAGGTTGAGCAGCAGGTCCACCGACAGATGGGCGTCGAGCTTCACGCCGGGATTGAGGAAGTCCTCAGGCCGCAGGTCGCTGCCCAGGTCGAGGACGATCAGGGCGCCACGGCGGGCCTGGGAGAGCCGCCCCGCCGCTTCGGTCAGCACGCTCACAGCGCCGCTGGCCAGGGAGTCGCGGCGGCGGTCCGCGAACAGCGCGTCGATGCGCCCGGTGCCGAGCAGCTCCATCACCCGGCGCAGTTCCCCCTGCCAGAGCACCGCCAGGGCAAGGCTGCAGGCCATCACCAGGGCGTCCACCAGTTTGCTGGTGAGGGGCAGGCTGGCGGTGCGCTGAACCACCCAGGCCAGGGCCACCAGAAACAGATAGCCGCGCAACAACCAGAGGCTGCGGGCCTCGGTGACGCGCCCAAGAACGATCAGTCCCAGTGCCGTGGCCGCGAGCAGGTCGAGCGGCAGGCGCCAGTCGAAATTCTGCAGCCAGAGCGGAAAGACCTGCACAACGGCGATCGGGGGCTACCGCGGAGGCGGAGCGTGGGAGGTCACAGGGTCATGAGGGCTCCGGCAAGGCCGGTTTGCACCTCGGGATCACTGTACCGGCCCGAGCCGCTTCGGCAGCAGGTCGAAGCGCAGCAGATCCTCCGGTTGTTCACGGCGCTGCACCAGATCGGCCACCCCGTCGTGAACCAGCACGGTGGCGGGGCGGGGGATGCGGTTGTAGTTGGAACTCATCGAGGCGTTGTAAGCACCGGTGCTGAACACCGCCAGCACCTCGCCGGAGTGGGCTGCCGGCAGGCGTACGTCCCGCAGCAGGACGTCCCCGGATTCGCAGTGCTTGCCCGCCACGGTCACCAGTTCGTCGGCGTCGGCCAGGGGGCGGTCGGCAAGAACCGACGAGTAGCGCGACTGGTAGGTGATCGGCCGGGGGTTGTCGCTCATGCCCCCATCCACCGACAGGTAGGTGCGCACCCCGGGCACCGGTTTGCGGCTGCCCACCGCATACAGCGTCACACCGGCGGTGGCCACCAGGGAACGGCCCGGTTCGCACAGCAGCCGGGGAAGGGTGAGGGAACGGGCCCGGCAGGCCTCGGCCACGGCGGTGGCGATGGTGCGCACCCAGTCATGGATCGCCGGGGGATCGTCGGCGGCGATGTAGCGGATCCCCAGACCACCACCCACGTTCAGATCGCTGCAGGGATGGCCCAGGGAGCGGGCCAGGGCCAGGGCATCGGCCATCACCCCGGCCAGATCCCGGTGCGGCTCCAATTCAAAGATCTGGGAGCCGATATGGGCATGCAGGCCATCCAGCCTGGCCCAGGGGCAGTCCACCAGGTGGCGCAGCGCGGCCTCCAGCTGGTCGGGGTCAAAGCCGAACTTGCTGTCGAGGTGGCCCGTGCGGATGTAGTCGTGCGTGTGGCACTCGATGCCGGGGGTGAAGCGCAGCAGCAGGCGCACCGGCCGGCCGACAGCCGGGGCCACCTGGGCCAGCAGGTCCAGGTCGTGCCAGTTGTCGACCACCACCGTCACCCCGTGGCCCACAGCCAGCTCCAGCTCCTCGCGCGATTTGTTGTTGCCATGCAACACGATTCGCTCCGGCGGCATGCCGCCCCGCAGGGCGGTGAGCAGTTCACCGGCGGAGACGGCGTCGAGGCCGAGACCTTCGCTGGCCACCAGGCCCGTGATCGCCAGCGAGCTGTTGGCCTTGGAGGCGTAGAGGGCGAGGGACGGTCCGGGGTAGAACTCCGCCAGGGCCTCCCGGTAGGCGCGGCAGGCGGCGCGGATGCTCTCCTCATCCAGCACATATAAAGGCGTGCCGTAGGTGCGGGCCAGCTCACTGAGCAGGCAGCCCCCCACCACCAGCCGGTCCTGCCCATCGAGGCTGGTGGTGAGGGGTGTGAGGTTGCGGTTGGGGCTGCGGGGGTCCCGTTCGGCCTCGAAGGCGCGACCGCTGGCCGGGCTGACGGGCTGGACGCTGGTCACCATGAAAACCCGCCGGAAAAGTCAGAGGAAAGAATGCTAACCAGGGCCCATGCGCCAGTCCGTACCCGAGGAACCCTGCCCCGCCGGCGGTGCGTGCGGCGATGACCCCGGGTCGCTGCGCCTGGCGGAGCTGACGCCGACGGATCTGGCGGGGTGCCTCGCCCTGGATCGGGCCAGCCTGGGCGGGCTCTGGAGCGAAGCCCAGTGGCTCCGGGAGCTGGAGGAGGCACGTCGGCCCGGCGTAGGCCTGTTCCGGGGGGAGGAGCTGCGGGCCCTGGCCACCGGCTGGCTGGTGCTGGATGAGCTGCACATCACGGCGGTGGCGGTGGCCCCGACCTGGCGGCGCCGCGGCCTGGGCGCCAGGGTGCTGATGGCCCTGCTGCGCCGCTCACTGGAGCTGGGGGCCGAGCGGGCCACCCTCGAAGTGGCGGCCAGCAATCAGGCGGCGCGGCGGCTCTACGCGTCGCTCGGCTTCCGGGAGGCGGGCGTTCGTCACCGTTACTACAGCAACGGTGACGATGCCCTGATCCAGTGGATGAACCTGACTCGTGGACTGGGTACGGGAAACCGATAACTTAATTGCGAAAGCCAATCATTAGGGCTTGACCGGATATTTTTTCTCGGCGCGCATCCCAGCTGCAGCAAGGCTTCTACCCCCCAATCCGACGACCTGGCACAAGCTGCCGCCGCGGACCCTTTCCTCCTGATAGGTTGGTGACACCTGCAGTTGGCCCAGCCCATGTTCGAGCGGTTCACCGAGAAGGCCATCAAGGTGATCATGCTGGCCCAGGAGGAGGCCCGCCGCCTCGGCCACAACTTCGTGGGAACGGAGCAGATCCTGCTGGGCCTGATCGGCGAGGGCACCGGCGTCGCCGCCAAGGTCCTCAAGTCGATGGGTGTCAACCTCAAGGACGCCCGAGTGGAGGTGGAGAAGATCATCGGCCGCGGCTCCGGTTTCGTGGCGGTGGAGATCCCCTTCACCCCCCGCGCCAAGCGGGTGCTCGAGCTCTCCCTGGAGGAGGCCCGCCAGCTCGGCCACAACTACATCGGCACCGAACACCTGCTGCTCGGCCTGATCCGTGAAGGTGAGGGGGTGGCCGCCAGGGTGCTCGAAAACCTCGGCGTCGACCTGGCCAAGGTGCGCACCCAGGTCATCCGCATGCTCGGTGAAACCGCCGAAGTGGCGGCCGGCGGCGGCGGCAAGGGCTCCACCAAAACCCCCACCCTCGACGAGTTCGGCAGCAACCTCACCAACATGGCCGCCGAGTCGAAGCTTGATCCCGTGGTGGGCCGCCAGCACGAGATCGACCGCGTCATCCAGATCCTCGGCCGCCGCACCAAGAACAATCCCGTGCTGATCGGCGAACCCGGCGTGGGCAAAACCGCCATCGCTGAAGGGCTGGCCCAGCGCATCACCTCGGGCGACATCCCCGACATTCTTGAAGACAAACGCGTCCTCACGCTCGATATCGGCCTGCTGGTGGCCGGCACCAAATATCGCGGTGAATTTGAGGAGCGCCTCAAAAAAATCATGGAGGAGATCCGCTCCGCCGGCAACGTCATCCTCGTGATCGACGAGGTGCACACCCTGATCGGCGCCGGCGCGGCCGAGGGCGCCATCGACGCGGCCAACATCCTCAAGCCGGCCCTGGCGCGGGGTGAGCTGCAGTGCATCGGCGCCACCACCCTCGACGAATACCGTAAGCACATCGAGCGCGATGCGGCTCTGGAGCGCCGCTTCCAGCCGGTGATGGTGGGCGAGCCCTCCGTGGAGGACACGATCGAGATTCTGCGTGGATTGCGGGAGCGCTACGAACAGCACCACCGCCTCAAGATCACCGATGAAGCGATCGTAGCCGCCGCCACCCTCGGCGACCGCTACATCTCTGACCGCTTCCTGCCCGACAAGGCGATCGACCTGATCGATGAGGCCGGCAGCCGCGTACGCCTGCTCAACTCCAAGCTGCCCCCCGCGGCCAAGGAGGTGGACAAGCAACTGCGGGGCGTGCAGAAGCAGAAAGACGATGCGGTGCGCCAGCAGGATTACACCAAGGCCGGCGAACTGCGCGACAGGGAAGTGGAGTTGCGCGAACAGCTGCGCTCCATTCTTCAGGCCCGCCGCGACGAGGAGCCCAGTGGCGACCAACC
>JBEIHT010000017.1:0-35503 GCA_040381155.1 Aphanothece sp. | reverse complement strand
CGGCACCCCCAGCGGCTTGCTGTTGGTGAGCACGACGATGCCCAGCGATTCCGCCGGCAGCAGGTAGACGGCCGTGGCGCCACCGGAGTTGAAGGCGCCGGAGTGGCTCAGCTGCACCGAGCCGCGATCGGTGTAGTGCACGTTCCAGCCCAGCCCGTAGAAGCCGGCCCGGTCGGTGGCCGGATCGCGGGGCTGCATCCTGACGATCTGGGGCCGGTGGGTTTCCTCAAGGGCGGCGGTGGTCACCACCGGCCGGCCATCCAGGCGGCCGCCGGCCAGCTGCAGCCGCAGCCACTGGCCGAGATCCCGGGCGCTGGAGCTCACCCCGCCGGCGGGGCTCTGGGCGTCCGCATCCCGCTGGTGGCGGGCCACCCAGCGCCCCCCCTCCAGCACGTGCAGGGAGGCGTGGTTGGCAACGGCCACGAAGTCGGCGTGGCGGGAACTGGTGCGGCCCATGCCCAGGGGCCGGTAGAGCCGCTCGTTGGCGAGCTGCTCCCAGGGCAGGCCGACGGCATTGGCGGCGGCCACGGCGCCGGCGGTGAAGCCGAAATTGGTGTAGGCGTAGCCGGCGCGGAAGCGGTTGCCGATGGGGAGCCGCCGCAGCCGCTCCAGAATCGTGGCCCGATCGAAGCCCAGGTCCTCGAGGTGATCCCCGACGTAGCCGGGCAGGCCGCTGCGGTGGCTCAGCAGATCGCGGATGGTCACCGCGGCGGCGATGGCGGGCGGGCCGATCCGGGCCTCCGGCAGGGTGCGCAGCAGCGGGTCATCCCAGCGCACGCGCTGGTCGCCGACCAGGGCCGCCACCAGCGTGGAGGCGATCGGCTTCGAGAGCGAGGCCAGCTGGAAAACGGTGTCGCCATCCACCGCCTCGGGCTGGCCCACCCGCCGCAGGCCATAGCCCTTGAGGAACACCACCCGGTCGGCGTGCACCACCACGATCGCCAGGCCCGGCACACCGGTGCGGCCCTGCATCGCCGTGGCCAGGGCATCGAGACGGGGCAGGGCGGCCGCGACGCTGGCCGGCGTCACCTGGCGCGGCGGCGGCGGCGGCCCTGAGGGGCCTTCGGCACTGCGGGCGCCATGCTGGGGCTGGAGCACCAGGGCCAGCCCCAGAACCAGGGCGGCCGCCCCGGGCCGGCGCATCACGCGAAGAGCCACGGAGACACCGGCGACTCGGACCAGGCTAGGCAGGCCCCATGGGGCAGGTGGGCGGACCTGGATCCGACTCCTCCTGGAACGGCCACACCCGCGGCGCGTCGGGCGCCGCCAGGCCCCGCTCGGCCCGGACGCGGGCCCAGATCCGCCGGAACCAGAGCCGGCCCGCCTGGCTGGAGGGTCCCCGGTAGCGGGCCACCAGCCCCTGGCGCAGGGCGCCGCAGGCCATCGCTCCCTCCAGGCCCCGGCGGTCGTCCCGCGCCGCCGCCAGCAGGGCTGCCAGGGCTTCCGGCGCCAGGGGGGCCGGCGCCACCCAGGCCAGCGAGCCGAACACCGCCTCGCCGGCCATGCCGTGCTCCCCCGCCAGGGCTTCGCCACCCAGCTCCAACCGGTCCACCAGCTCCCAAGCCGCCGGTTCCCCAGCCGCGTCCAGGCGGCGGATCTCCAGGTCGGAGCGCCAGCGGCCCGCCCCCAGGCCCTCGCCGGCGGCGGTGCGCCCCAGCCGCACCAGCTCCACCCCCAGCCAGCTCGCCCCCGGCGCCAGCTCCACCCGCGCGGATTGGTGGAACAGCCCGCCGGCGAAGAGCACCAGCTCCTGGGGCAGCCACTCCAGGTCGGCGTCCGCCGCCAGGCGCGCCGCCAGCTCCTGCCGCGCCCAGCTCCCCTGCGGCGCCCGGCGGGAGCGGCCGATCGAGCCATACACCTTCTGGGCCGCCACGGTGGTGAGCAGGGCGCGGCTGCCGGCCTCCAGGCGCAGCTCCACGCTCAGGCGGTCGCCCCCCACCAGGCCGCCGGCGGTGTGGAGCAGGGGCAGCTCGCAGCGGCCGTCGTCGCCGCGGAAGGCTCGCTGCACCTTCAGCGGCGCCTCGGCGCCCCCCTGAAAACCCGTGCCGCCGGCCCCGTCGCGCTGGAACCGCAGCTGGGCGCGGCCGTGCCAGGGGGCGGAGCTGGGGGACATCGCGGCCGCTGGGGGGGAGACCATGGCCACACTGTGGGGGCGGATGGCGCCAGGAGGCGGCGGTGGCCGACGACGTTGTGGATCCCCAACCCCCCCTGCTGCTGACCCGCCGGCTGGCAGCCACCGGTCTCAGGCCGGCCTCCGACCCCGGCGCGGCCCCCCTGCGGCTGGCGCTGGCGGCGGAGGAGCGCACCCGCCTGCGGGGCCTGCGCCACAGCGTCTGCGGGCGGGCCCTGCTGCTGCAGCTGCCCCGCGGCGAGCCGCTGTGGCCGGGCGAATGGCTGGCCCCTGCCGAAGGCCAGCCGCTGGTGCGGGTGGAGGCGGCGCCGGAGGCGCTGCTGCTGGTGCGCGCCGCCGATCCCCTGGCCCTGCTGCAGGCGGCCTATCACCTCGGCAACCGCCACGTGGCCCTGGAGCTGCGGCCGGGCGAGCTGCGGCTGATGGAGGATCCGGTGCTGGCCGATCTGCTGGCGCACCGGGGCCTGGTGGTGGAGCGCCGCCAGGAGCCCTTCCTGCCCGAAGGAGGCGCCTACGCGGGGGCGGGGCCCGGGCCTGCCCACAGCCACCACCACCACCACCCCGGCAGCCCGCACCGATGAGCGCCGATCGCCTGCGCCTGTTCCAGCTCGTCAGCCCCGCCCTGCCGGTGGGGGCCTTCTCCTATGCCGAGGGGCTGGAGGTGCTGGTGCAGGGGGGGCGGCTCGCCAGCGCCGCCGCCGTGGAGGCCTGGCTGGTGGCCGAGCTGGAGCGGGGGGCGCTCACCCTGGAGGCCGCCGCCCTGGCGCCGTTGATGGAGGCTCTGAGCGGCTGGCGCGCCGGGCTGGCGGGGGCCGAGGCGGCGGTGCGCGACCTGGATGGCTGGCTGCTGGCCCAGCGGGAGGCGGCCGAGATGCGCGCCCAGCAGCGCCAGATGGGTCGCTCGCTGCTGCAGCTGCTGGCGGATCTGGGCTGGCCCCTGCCGGCAGCCACCGCCCTCGGCTGGCCCGCCGCCTGGGCCTGGGCGGGCCTCTGCCTCGAGCTGCCGGCCGCGGCGGTGCTGGAGGCCTACCTCTACGGCTGGTGTGCCAACCAGATCAGTGCCGCCGTGCGGCTGGTGCCGCTGGGACCCACGGAGGCCCAGCGGCTGCAGCTGTCGCTGGCGCCGCGGCTGGCGGAGCGGGCGGCCGCCCTGGCCCTCTGCGATCCCCGGGCGCTGCGCAGCGGCGGGGTCGGCGCCGGGCTGGCCCAGCTGGGCCACGCCGAGCTGTATTCCCGGCTGTTCCGCAGCTGAAGGCGCCACAATCAGCGCCATGACCAGCAGCAGATTGCGCGTGGGGGTGGCCGGCCCCGTCGGCTCCGGCAAGACGGCGCTGGTGGAGGCCCTCTGCCGCCGCCTGCGCGACCGCCTTCAGCTGGCGGTGGTCACCAACGACATCTACACCCAGGAGGACGCCCAGTTCCTCACCCGCGCCGGTGCCCTGCCGCCGGAGCGCATCCGGGGGGTGGAGACCGGCGGCTGCCCCCACACGGCGATCCGCGAGGACTGCTCCATCAACCGCGCCGCCGTGCAGGAGCTGGAGGAGGCGTTTCCGGGCCTGGATCTGGTGCTGGTGGAGAGCGGCGGCGACAACCTGGCCGCCAGCTTCAGCCCGGAGCTGGTGGATCTGTGCATCTACGTGATCGATGTGGCCGCCGGCGACAAGATCCCCCGCAAGGGCGGCCCTGGAATCACCCGCTCCGACCTGCTGGTGATCAACAAGATCGATCTGGCGCCGATGGTGGGCGCCAGCCTGACGGTGATGGAGGCCGACACGGAGCGCATGCGCCCGGGCCGCCCCTGGTGCTTCACCAACCTGCGCAGCGGTGAGGGTCTGGAGACCGTGGAGGCGTTTCTGTTGCGCCAGCTGCCCGCCGTCTGATCGGCGCACCGGACGCTGACTCCGTTGATTGGCGTGTGTTCTGAGGAACCGGATCCAGTGGGGGTTTCGTGATAGGGATGCAAAATTTTGGTTGTTGGTACCAACCGCTACCAAGGTCGGCGCCCCCGGCTCCGTACGTTCCGCGCAGTCACAGATCCCGGGTGGCCGAAGACCTGTGGCGGTTTTTTCCTTCAGGAGCACATTCATGAAGCCATCGGCGTCGGGGATCTCCCCCCTGGGATCCTTCCCCATGCGGCTGATCGGTGGGGCCACGGCGCTGGCCACCTCCCTCTCGCTCGTCGCCTGTGGCGGCGGCACCCCCACCGCCACGGACGGTGCCAAAGATGCCGGAGCCGGCGGCGGCTTCGATGGGGAGGTGAAGGTGGGCATCCTTCATTCCCGCTCCGGCACCATGGCCATCTCGGAGAACACGGTGGCCGAGGCCGAGCTGATGGCCATCGACGAGATCAATCAGGCCGGTGGCGTCAAGGTGGACGGCAAGAAGCTGAAGATCGTGCCGATCGAAGAGGATGGCGCCTCTGATTGGCCCACCTTCGCCGAGAAGGCCAAGAAGTTGATCGATCAGGACAAGGTGGCCGTGGTGTTCGGCGGCTGGACCTCCGCCAGCCGCAAGGCGATGCTGCCGGTGTTCGAAGCCAAGGATCACTTCCTCTTCTACCCGATCCAGTACGAAGGCCAGGAGTGCTCGCGCAACATCTTCTACACCGGTGCCACCCCCAACCAGCAGGCAGAGCCCGCTGTGTCCTGGCTGCTGAAGAACAAGGGCAAGGATTTCTTCCTGGTGGGTTCGGACTACGTCTACCCCCGCACCGCCAACACGATCATCAAGGAGCAGCTGAAGGCTGAGGGCGGCAAGCTGGTGGGTGAGGATTATCTCCCGCTCGGCAACACCGAGGTGGCGCCGATCATCGCCAAGATCAAGCAGGCTCTGCCCAAGGGTGGGGTGATCGTCAACACCCTCAACGGCGACAGCAACGTCGCCTTCTTCAAGCAGCTCAAGGCCGCCGGTATCACCCCCGCCAACGGCTACGCGATCATGAGCTTCTCGATCGCTGAGGAGGAGGTGGCCGCGATCGGCCCCGAGTATCTCGAGGGCACCTACGCCGCCTGGAACTTCTTCCAGAGCCTCGACACGCCGGCCTCGAAGAAATTCACCGAGTCGTTCAAGGCCAAGTACGGCGACAAGCGGGTCACCAACGACCCGGCCGAATCGGCGTACAACATGGTCTACCTCTGGGCGGCCGGTGCCGAGAAGGCCAACAGCATCGACGACAACGCGGTGCGCAAGGCCCTGATCGGCGTCACCTTCGATGCGCCCCAGGGCAAGATCGAGGTGCAGCCCAACCACCACACCACCGAGCTGGTGATGATCGGCGAGGTGCAGAAGGACGGCATGTTCAAGATCATCGAGAACAAGGGTGTGCTCAAGCCGATCGCCTGGAACCAGTTCGTTCCGGAAACCAAGGGCTACACCTGCGACTGGACCAAGGACCGCCCCGACGCCGGCAAGTTCAGGATGTGAGCGCTGGTCGCCTCCATCGTTTCGCGGGGGGATTCTTCCCCCCTTTTTTCTTTTCCTGCCCCCTCCGCAGCCGCTGCGGTACCGCATGACCGCCCTCTTTGACACGCTTTTCAATGGCCTGGCCATCGGCTCGGTGCTGATGCTGGCGGCCCTGGGTCTGGCCGTGGTCTTCGGCCTGATGGGCGTCATCAACATGGCCCATGGTGAGTTGATGATGCTCGGCGCCTACACCACCTACGTGGTGCAGAACCTGCTCAAGAACGGCCCGCTCGAGGCCCTGTTCCCGATCTACCTGCTGCTCGCCATCCCCCTGGCCTTTCTGGTCAGCGGCCTGGCGGGTCTGCTGCTCGAGAAAATGGTGATCCGCCGCCTCTACGGCCGGCCGCTGGAAACCCTGCTGGCCACCTGGGGCGTCAGCCTGATTCTGCAGCAGTTCGTGCGCTCGGTGTCCAGCGCCTTTTTCCTCGGTCTGCTGCTGGCGGTGGCCATCGGCCTGCTCGCCCCCCGCTTCACCCCGAAACTCTGGTGGCGCCAGCGCTGGACGCCCCTGCTGGCGGTGGGCCGCTGGGTTGTGGGCGGCGCCCTGGGGATCGCCCTGGCCAGCGCCCTCGATGGGGTGCGCGCGCTTCGGGAACCCTGGTTCAGCGCCCGCAACATCGATGTCACCGCCCCCGAGTGGCTGCGGGGCTCGATCGAGCTGGGCGGCGTGACCATGCCGAGCGGCCGTTTGTTCATCATCGCCCTCACGGCCCTGGCCCTGCTGGCGGTGCACTGGTTCCTGCAGAAGAGCGTGTGGGGCATCCGCATCCGCGCCGTCACCCAGAACCGTTCGATGAGCAGCTGCCTGGGCATTCCCACCGAAACCGTCGATGCTCTCACCTTTCTGGTGGGTTCCGGCCTGGCGGGTGTGGCCGGTGTGGCGGTCACCCTGCTGGGCTCGGTGGGCCCGAACCTGGGGGGCAATTACATCGTCGATTGCTTCATGGTGGTGGTGCTCGGCGGTGTGGGCAAGCTGCTGGGCACGGTGGTGGCGGCGATGGGTATCGGCGTGCTCAGTTACATCCTGGGCTCCGGTTCCCTGCTGCTGGTCTGGCCGCAGATGCCGGCTGGCCTCAATGACACCATCACCTTCTTCGCCACCACCTCGATGGCCAAGGTTGCGGTCTTCATCGTGATTGTCGTCTTCCTTCAGTTCCGCCCCGCCGGCCTCTTCCCCCAGAAGGGCCGCATGGTGGAGGCCTGAACCATGACCCTCACCTCCACCACTTCCCCCGCCGGCTTCCTGCGCCGCTGGTGGCCCTGGATCCTGATCGTGGCCGCCACCCTGATCCTGCCCTTCCTCCTGCCGCCCTTTCGCCTCCAATTGCTGGGCCGTTTCCTGGCCCTCGGCATCGTCGCCCTCGGCGTCGATCTGATCTGGGGCTTCACCGGCCTGCTCAGCCTCGGCCAGGGCATCTTCTTCGCCCTCGGCGGTTATGCCCTGGGCATGTACCTCTCGCTCAATTCCCTGGAGCCCGGCCAGTTGCCGGAGTTCTTCAGCCTCTACGGCGTCAAGGAATTGCCCAGCTTCTGGATGCCCTTTGCCTCCCCCCTGTTCACGCTTCTGGCGATCTGGGTGATCCCGGCCCTGGTGGCGGGAGTGCTGGGCTTTCTGGTGTTCCGCAACCGCATCCGCGGCGTGTATTTCTCGATCCTCACCCAGGCCGCCCTGCTGGTGTTTTACAACTTCTTCAACGGCCAGCAGAAGCTGATCAACGGCACCAATGGCCTCAAGACCGACACCGCCCGCATCTTCGGGGAGCTGGTGGGCTCGGATCCCATGCAGCGCTCCCTCTTCTGGCTCACGGCCGTGCTGGCGATCGGTGCCTTCCTGCTCTGCCGCTGGCTCACCTCCGGCCGCTTCGGCGACGCCCTGGTGGCGGTGCGGGATGACGAACCGCGGCTGCGCTTCAGCGGATACAACCCCACGGCCTATAAAACCCTCGTGTTCACCGTCGCCGGGGCGCTGGCGGGCATCAGCGGTGCCCTCTACACGGTGCAGTCGGGCATTGTTTCGCCCCAGTACATGGCGGTGCCCTTCTCGATCGAGATGGTGATCTGGGTGGCGGTGGGCGGCCGCGGCACCCTGATTGGCGCCGTGCTGGGGGCCGTGCTGATCAATTACGCCAAAAGCCTGATCAGCGAGCAGCTTCCGGAAACCTGGCTGTTCGTGCAGGGCGGTCTGTTCCTGTTGGTGGTCACCGCCCTGCCCGATGGGGTGGTGGGCTGGTGGCGCCAGGGCGGCGCCCGCCAGTTGCAGGCGATGGTGGGCTGGCCGCCGCTCGCCCCCACCTATCCCGCCCTCGATCTCGATCCGGCCGTGCAGTCGGAGAAGCGGGCCATCGAGGCCCGCAGCCGCAGTGGTGAGCCCGATCCCAGCGGCCCCGGAGGGGAACCATGACCGCCCTGCTCGACCTGCGGGGGGTGAGCGTGAGCTTCGATGGCTTCCGCGCCCTCAACGACCTCAACCTCACCCTGGTGCCCGGTGAGCTGCGGGCGGTGATCGGCCCGAACGGCGCCGGCAAGACCACCTTCCTCGATGTGATCACCGGCAAGGTGCGACCCACCGAAGGGGATGTGCTGTTCCGTGGCCGCTCCGTGCTGGGGCTGAGCGAGCACCGCATCGCCCGGCTCGGCATCGGCCGCAAGTTCCAGACGCCGCGCGTGTTTCAGAACCTCACGCCGCGGCGCAACCTGGAGCTGGCCGTCAAGGGCCGCCACGATCCCTTCAGCCTGCTCTTTGCCGGCCTCCACAACGCCCAGCGGCAGCGGGTGCAGGAGTTGCTGGCGGTGGTGGGTCTGGAGGCCCACGCCTCCCAGGCCGCCGGCAGCCTCTCCCACGGCCAGAAACAGTGGCTGGAGATCGCCATGCTGCTCGCCCAGGATCCCGACCTGCTGCTGGTGGATGAGCCGGTGGCGGGCCTCTCCGACGAGGAGACGGAGCGCACCGGTGAGCTGCTGCGCCGCCTGGCCGGTGACCACACGGTGCTGGTGATCGAGCACGACATGGAGTTCATCCGCCAGCTCGACTGCCCCGTGACGGTGCTGCACGAAGGCCATGTGCTCTGTGAGGGCAGCCTGGCGGCGGTGCAGCAGGATCCGCGGGTGATTGAGGTGTATCTCGGCGTGGAGGACGAGGCATGACCACCGATCACACCAGCAACGGACGCTCCGGCAGCAGCCCCCATCCACCGCCGGGGGAGGACGGCCACCTGCTGACGATTCGCGACCTGAATGTGTTCTATGGCGAGAGCCACATCCTGCGCAACATCGATCTCTCGATCGCCCCGGGTCAGATGGTGTGCCTGATCGGCCTCAACGGCGTCGGCAAGACCACCCTGCTCAAGACGATCATCGGCCTGCTGCGCCAGCGGGGCGGCTCGCTCCAGTTCGACGGCCGCGAGATCTCCGCCCTGCCCCCGCACCGCCGGGCCCGCTCCGGCATCGCCTACGTGCCCCAGGGCCGGGAGATCATTCCCCAGCTCACGGTGCGGGAAAACCTGCTGCTCGGCCTGGAGGCCCGCCCCGGCGGCCTCACCCAGGAGCGGCACATCGATCCGCTGGTGTTTGAGCTGTTTCCGGTGCTGGAGAAATTCCTCTCCCGCCGTGGTGGCGACCTCTCGGGCGGCCAGCAGCAGCAGCTGGCGATCGCCAGGGCCCTGCTCGGCCATCCCCGCCTGCTGCTGCTCGACGAACCCACCGAGGGCATCCAGCCGTCGGTGGTGCTCGACATCCAGCGGGCGGTGGCGCGCATCCTGCGGGAGACGGCGATCGGCGTGCTGCTGGTGGAGCACCACGCCAGTTTCGTGCGCCAGTCCGACTGGTACTACGCCATGCAGAAAGGGGGCATCGTGGCCAGCGGCTCCACCGCCGACCTGAGCCAGGAGATGATCCAGCGGTTCCTCAGCGTCTGAGGCGATTCGTCTCGCTCCTATCCCTGACGCCCGCTCCCTTTGCTAGGGAGAGAGGGTGCCCACCCTTCATTTCTTCCCCATGCCCCCGATCTCGCCGCGTCATCTCTTCGCCCACACCCTTGCCCTGGGCGCTGGTCTCGCTGGCTTGCTCGCAACACCTTCCCGGGCCCAGACCTGCCAGTTCCTCGCGCCGGTGGGGGGCAACGGCGTCACCAACATCGTCACCAAGACGATCGGCCCGGGCAATCCGCTGGGCCGGCCGAACTGGAACACCGATTTCTTCGTGACCCAGCCCTACAGCTCCTTCAAGCTGTTCTTCACCGCCGATTCCTCGGTGAGCGCCACCTATCCGATCCAGGGCTACCTCAAGTTCACCGATGGCTCCAACCTGCAGGTGATCAATGAGAAGTTCGCCCCCCAGATGGGCACGGGCCGGCAGTGGAAGGTGCCCGCGGTGCCGGGCAAGAGCGTGAGCCAGGTGAACTTCAAGATCGGCGCCAGCGGCGATCAGGCGGCCACTGGTTTCACCTACCGCATCTCCGTGCAGGGCTGCAACTGAGCGCCCAGCAGGTGGCGCCAGAGAACCTCGGCCTGCTCCGGGCTGGGGGCCGCCAGCGGCTCCCCCTCGAAGGCCGCCACCGGCCGACACCCCAGGCTGTTGATCAGCAGGGCCCCTTCGCTGGCGCGCAGATCCTCCGCCTGCAGCGGTTGCTCCACCGCCAGCCCCTGGGCCAGGGCCAGCCCCCGCAGGATGCCCGGCAGGCAGCCGCTGGCGCTGGGCGGGGTGCGCCAGCGGCCGTCCAGGTGCACCAGCAGGTTGGCGGCGGTGGCGCAGCACAGACCGCCGGCGCTGCTAGCCAGCAGGGCGTCGTCGGCGCCGCGGGTGCGGGCTTCGCGGCGGGCGATCAGGGAGCCGCCGTAGGCGAAGGTTTTGCAGCGGCTGAGCAGGCTGGTGGCGTTGCGCGTTTCCAGCCGGCTGAGCACCAGCCGCACCGGCGCGAAGCGGGGGGCCGCGGGGCTGTAGCTGAGCCAGAAGCGCGGCGCTGCGCCGGGGCTGCCCGTCGCCGGTGGATCCAGGCCGCGACCGCCGCCGCCGCGGCTCACGTTCAGCCGCAGCACACCGCTGGCGGCGCCGCTGCGGGCCACCGCCTCGGCCAGCAGGGCTTGCAGCCGTGGAGTCGGCGGTGGCGGCGGCAGCTCCAGTCGCTCGGCCGCCGCGCCCCAGCGCTGGCGGTGCTCCTCCAGCCGCCAGGGGCGTCCCCCCTCCACCTGCAGGGTTTCGAACAGGCCATCGGCCAGCAGCAGGCCCCGGTCGTCGAGGGGCAGGCGCAGCTCGCCCGGCGCACCCCAGGCCCCGGCTGCGGCGGGATCCCAGGGGTCGCCGAGCCAGGCGATCGCCCCGCTCACGCCAGGGCCTCCAGCAGGGGCTGGATCTTCCAGCCCATCTCCACCGCCTCCCCCTGCGGATCGGAATCGGCCACGATGCCGCCGCCGGCGTGGAGCCGCAGCCGCCGGCCCTGCACCATCAGGGTGCGGATCAGGATGCTGCTGTCGAAGCCGCCGTCGGCGGCCAGGTGGAACAGGGAGCCGCAGTAGGGCCCGCGGGGCACCGGTTCGAGGGCATCGAGGCGCTGGCAGGCGCGCAGCTTGGGGGCGCCGCTGATCGAGCCCCCCGGCCAGCTGGCCCGCAGCAGATCCACCACGCTCCTCTGGGGCGCCAGCCGGCCGGTCACCACCGAGGTGAGGTGGTGCACCTGGGCGTAGCTCTCCAGCCCCACCAGCTGGGGCACATCGATCGACCCCGGCGTGCACACCCGCCCCAGGTCGTTGCGCAGCAGATCGACGATCATCACGTTCTCGGCCCGGTCCTTCGGATCGCAGATCAGCGCGGCCGCGGCGTCGGCGTCGGCGATCGGGTCGGCATGGCGGGGGCGGGTGCCCTTGATCGGCCGCGTTTCGATCCGCCCGTCGGGCTCCAGCCGCAGGAAGCGCTCCGGCGAGGCGGAGAGCACCGCCTCCTCGCCGGCGATCGCCAGGCCGGCGAAGGGGGCGGGGCAGTGGCGGCGCAGGCGCCCGTAGAGGGCCAGCGGATCGGGCGGTTCCGCCAGCAGGGCCTCGCAGCAGGCGGTGAGGTTGGCCTGGAACAGATCCCCGGCCGCGATCCACTGCCGCAGCCGCCGCACCCCCTCGGCGTAGCCCTCCGGGGTGGTGTGCCAGTGCCAGGCGTCCAGGGGCAGGCCGGGCCAGGGGGGATCGCTGGGGGGGGCCGGGGCGGCGCTGATCCCCGCCGGCAGCCCCTCCACCAGGGCCGCAAGCCGGTCGAGCCGCCGCCGGTCGTGGCCCTCAAGCCAGCAGTGGCGGCCGGCGCGGTCGACGTGGAGCAGGGGATCGAAGCGGGCGCACCAGAGGCTGGCCATGTCGCTGGCGCGCCAGTGGGGGGCGGGTTCCGTCCAGGCGGCGGCCTCGTAGGCGAGCCAGCCCAGCCAGGCGCCCCCCGCCGGCTCGGCCACCAGGGCGTCAAGCTCCGCGAAGGGATCGCGGGCGCCGCCCTGGCCGGGCAGGCCGCGGCATTCGCGCCGCTCCTGCGGCGCCACCCCCAGCACCGCCCGCCGGCCCAGGGGGCTGCCATCCCCCTCCAGCAGCACCAGGCCGTCGGAGCCGAGGCGCTCCGCCAGGGCGAGGGCGAGGGCCCAGGGTTCGTGCCAGGGGAGCTCGCGGCGCAGGGGGGCGGGGGGGCGCATGGCGGCGGGGGCTAGCTGGCCAGATCGGGCCGGCCCGCCTCCAGGAGCGCCGCGTCGCGGATGCGGCAGCTGTCGCAGAGCCCGCAGGGCTCGGCGCCGCCCGCGTAGCAGCTCCAGGTGGTGGCGATCGGCACCCCCAAGCGCAGGGCTTCGCGCACGATGTCCACCTTGCTGAGTTGGATCAGCGGTGCCCAGAGGCGGGCGCCGTGGCCTTCGCGGCCGGCGCGCGTGGCCAGATCGGCGAGGGTCTGGAAGGTGGCCAGGTAATCGGGCCGGCAGTCGGGATAGCCGGAGTAATCCACGGCGTTCACCCCCAGCACCACCCGTTCGGCGCCGCGGGCCTCGGCCAGGCTGAGGGCCAGGGCGATGAACACCGTGTTGCGGCCGGGCACGTAGGTGCTGGGGATCACGTCGGCCTGCACGCCGCCGCTGGGAATGGCCTGGCTGGGGTCGGTGAGCGAGGAGCCGCCCCAGGCCGCCAGGTTCACGGCCACCTGGTGGTGGTCCGCCAGGCCGAGGGCCGCGGCCAGCTCGGCGGCGGCCGCCAGCTCGCGGCGATGGCGCTGGCCGTAGTCGAACGACAGGCCGATCACCCGGTCGCCGCGTTCGATCGCCAGGGCGGCGGCGGTGGCGGAATCGAGGCCGCCGGAGAGCAGGGCGATCGCAAGGGGCTGGGCCATCGCTCCATTGTGGAAGCCCGCCCGGCTGGCCAAGATGCGGGGAGATTCGCCCCCCCTCCCGCACCCTGATGGTGTTTCCCCCGCCGCTCGCCCGCCCGCTCGCCCTGGCGGCCGGCGCCGCCCTGCTGGCGGCCGGTGCCGCCGGCGCCGTGCCCCGGCTTGACCTCACCCCCTACCCGGCGCCCGCGGCGGGGCAGAACCGCTGGGTGATCCAGCTGCCCGGGGTGCTGCCCCCCAACCCCGACCCCGCGATGTCGCCGAATCCCGCCGACTGGCGGGTGGAGCTGATCGTGGGCCGGGAGGTGGAGGTGGACTGCAACCGTGCCTTCTTCAGCGGCCGCATCAGTTCGCAGACAATCCCGGCCGCGGGCAACAAGGTGTATCGGGTCAGCAATGTGAGCCCGATCGGCACCACCCGCATGGCCTGCCCGCCGGGCATGCCGCGGCGCCGGGTGTTCCTGCCGATGGGCGGCAAGCCGTTCGTGGTGCCGTATTACGTGAGCCGGCCGATCGTGGTTTATGCGCCGCGGGATCTGGAGGTGCGCTGGCGCCTGTGGAAGGCGGAGCGCGATCAACGGCCCGCCCAGCGGCTGTGAGCGCCATGAAGCCGGCTGATCCCAACCCCTCCACCGAGGCCACCGGCCCGGCGGAGTCGCCCCGGCCGCCGCGCCGCAACCCGTTCGAGGGCCTGCTGCCCCTGCTCACCACCGGCCTGGTGATCCTGGGCGGCGGCTTCTACTGGGGCTGGACCACCCGGGCCGGGATGAAGCCCAGCCCGGAGCAGCTGCGGGCCCAGGAGGAGGAGCGGGTGCTGGCCCTGGGCTGGAAGGCGAGCGCCGATGGGGTGTTCACCCGCTGGTGCACGGAGGACTGCAACCCACCGCGGCTCTACGGCGGCGGCCGGGCGGAGGTGTTCGAGGTGTGGTGCCGCCAGCGGCCCTGCGGCACCATCCGCGCCACGTTTGAGGTGCTGGATCGCCAGGGCAAGGAGCTGGGCACCACCACCGCCAACCGCACGGGCCTGCAGGGGGAGAGGCTGCGGCTGGTGGTGGTGAGCCCGGATGCCCGGGCGGCCCGCTTCCAGCTGCAGCAGTTCAGCGCCCAGGCGATGGTGTTCTGATGCGGCGGCCGTTTCTGGGCCTGGCGACGCTGGCCCTGCTGGCGCTGAGCCTCGCGGGCTGTAGCGGCCTGGGGGAAGCGCTGCGGCCGTCGGTGAACCTGCAGGTGCTGATCGCCTCCGGGCGGATCGCGGAGCGGTTCAACCGGGAGAGCCTGCGCAAGGTGGTGGAGAGCGAGGTGGCCGACTTCACAACCGCCAATCCGGAGGTGACGGTGCACGTGCGCTACGTGCCGGAGGATGACCTGCTGGCCACGATGCGCAAGCGCTCGGCGATGGGCGCCGGCCCCGACCTGATCATCGCCCGCGTGCCCCTGGCCCTGGTGATGAGCCAGGAACGGCTCAGCCAGCCCAGCGGTCTGGGCGCGTCCGACCTGGCGCCCCTGCGCCTTCGCCATCTCGAGGAGTTCCGCCGCGGCGCCGGCTATGACGCCCTCCCCTTCCTGCTCCAGCCCAACCTGGCCTGCTTCCATCGCCGTGCGCTGGCCAGGCCCCCGGCCACCCTGGCGGAGCTCCTGCGCCAGGCCGAGGAGGGGCGCCGCATCGGTCTGTCGCTGGTGCTCGATCAGGTGAGCTGGACCGGCACCGGCTTCGGCGCCCAGGATCCGCTGCTGCGGCTGTTCGACACCCCGCCGGATGCGCCGGCCGGCCGCTCCCTCCGCCCCGAGGACCGCCCGCGGGTGCTGCGCTGGCTGCGCTGGCTCTACCGCGCCAACATCAACCCCAATGTCCGCTTCTCCGACACCAACGAAGATCTGGCCGAGCAGTTGATGAAACGCGAGCTCGACTGGATCAGCTGCAACTCCGCCGTGATCCCGATCCTGCGCCAGGCCCTCGGCCGGGACCTGGGCCTAGCCCTGCTGCCCGGGGACAGCGAGGGGCAACCGGCGCGGGCCGTGGGGCGCCTGCAGACGATCAGCTTCGGCCGGGATTCGGCGCCGGCCCAGCGGGAGGCGGCGGAGCGCTTCGCGCTGTTCCTGCTTAACGACTACAGCCAGAACAAGGTGATGACCCGCACCGTCGGCAACCTGCCGGTGAATCAGAACGTGATCGTGCCGGTGAAGCGCTCCGAGGTGCTGGCGGCGATCCAGCGCAGCGAGCCCCAGGCCATCGTTCCCTCCTTCCATCGGGCCGTCGGCGTGCGTCTGCAGCGCCAGCCGCTGAGCCGACTGATCAAGCAGAACGTCTACGGCGAGGCCTCCCCCGAGGAGGTGTTGCTGCAGATCGAGGCGCTGGCGCGCCAGCGGGGGGTGTCCCCCGCCCGCGGCACGGCGCCGGCGCGGGTCCAGCCCACCACCCTGACGGAGTGAGATCAAGCACCCATGGATAGCCTTCTCTCTCTGCTGGCGGGCTGGCTGGGCCTCCTCTCCCGGGGCTCGGTGCTGCTGCAGCTCCTGGTGGTCAGCGTGGCGCTGCTGCTGTACCGCTCGGCGCTGCTGCGGCTGCGCCTGCCCCGCTCCAGCTGGCGGCGCCTGGCCCTGCTGGTGGCCCCGATCGTGGCGCTGGAACTCGTGGCGCTGCTCCTCGGTCGCTTCGGTCGCCCCAGTGGCTTGATCGGCCTGGTGAGCACGCTGCTGCAGATCTGGGGCGCCCTTACGGCGTTGCGCCTGGCCCTCCGGCGCGTGCAACCACCGGCCGCGGTGGAGGCCTACTGGCAGCGGGCGGTGCTGCCCCTCTATCTGGTGCTGGCCCTGGTGGTGCTGGTGGACCGGATCGAGGGGCTGCAGCCCGTGGGCTCGATTCCACTGCTGCGGATGTTCGGGCAGAGCTTCACGCTCGGCGGCCTGGTGCTGCTGGTGCTCCTCCCCTACTTCCTGGTGGTGCTCTCGGAGCTGCCGGTGTTTCTGGCGGGCGGGGCGATGGAGCGGCTGGCGGGCATGGGGGCGGGCAACCGCAAGGCCTTTGAACTGCTGCTGCGCTATGCCGTGATCGGCGTGGGCCTGCTGTGGCTGGCCAACCAACTGGGCCTGAATTCCACCGCCGTCGCCGCCATCGCCGGTGGCCTCTCGGTGGGCCTCGGCTTCGGCATCAAGGAGGTGTTCTCCAACTTCGTCAGCGGCCTGTGGTTGCTGTTCGAGGGGTCGGTGCGCCCCGGCGACGTGCTGGTCTACGAGGGGGATCCCTGTCAAGTGCGCAAGCTCGGCCTGCGGGCCGCCACCCTCTGGCGCGACAGCGACAACGCCGAGCTGCTGGTGCCCAACCAGACCTTCTTCACCGCCACCACCACCACCTATTCCGGCACGGATTCGCTGCGCTGCGCCCGGGTGGTGATCGGCGCCGCCTACCGCCACGATCCGGATGACGTGGTGCGGGTGATCCTCGAGACGGTGCGCGCGCAGCCGCGGGTGCTGGCCGAGCCGGAACCCTATGCCTTCGTGTGGAATTTCGCCGATTCCGCCATCGACTATGTGGTCTTCTATTGGATTCACGATCCGATGTCCAACGCCACCATCGCCGGCGAGGTGCGGCGCGCCCTCTGGCATGCCTTTCGCGACCACGGGATCGAGATTCCTCGGCCGCAGCGGGTGGTGCAGCAGCTGCCGCCGCCGCCACCGATCTGAGGTCAGCGGCTAGCGCAGCCCCAGATACTTGTGCGTCTGCAGGCTCAGGCGCCAGGCGGGATCGGCGCGCACATGCTCACAGGCCAGCCGCATCCCTTCCGGCTCGTCCCAGGCGGGCTGCAGCAGCAGGGCCGGGCCCTCGCTGATCGCCCCGCGCTGCTGCCGCGCCTGGGCGGCCATGGCGTTGGCGAAGGCAAGGTCGGCGGGTTGCTGCACCACCACCTTGAGCTCATGGCAGGCGGCCAGCAGCTCCGGCCGGGGCGGGCGGTGGCGTTTGGGGGAGAGGGTGATCCAGTCGAACGCGCCGCGCAGGGGATCGACGCCGCTGGTCTCCAGATGCAGCGGCAGCCCCCGCGGCCATGCGGGGCCCGTGGTGGCGGCCCGGATCTGGGCGCAGAGGGGGGCGAGATCGTGGTGCAGCGGCTCGCCGCCGGTGAGCACCACAAAGGCAGCCCCTGCCGCCGCCGCTTCCTGGGCCGCGGCGGCCAGTTCCGCCAGGCTGAGGCGCGGATGGGCGGCCTCGGGCCAGGAGTGCCTGGTGTCGCACCAGGGGCAGGCGACGCGACAACCCGCCAGGCGCAGGAAGAAGGCGCTGCGGCCGGCGTGCAGCCCTTCGCCCTGGAGGGAGTGGAAGGTTTCCACCACCGGCAGGCTGGGCGGTGCGGCCGAGGGGGTGGACGGGACCGGCATGGCTTCAGGCTATCCAGGGGCGCTGGCTTCAGAGCGCCGTGTTCCCCTGAACCCAGCGGCCGGCGCCACCGCTCCATTCCCGTTTCCAGAAGGGCGCCTCGTGCTTGAGGGCCTCCAGCAGCTCCTGGGCGCAGCGCTGGGCGGGGCCCCGCCGGTCGGCGGCAACGGCTACCAGCACGATCGCCTCACCCGGCCGCACCAGGCCCACCCGGTGGCGCACCAGCACCCCGGCGACGCCATGGCGGGCGGCGGTGGCGCCGGCGAGGGCCAGCAGCTGCCGTTCGGTCATGCCCGGGTAGTGCTCCAGTTCCAGGGCCTGCAGGGGTCGCCCCTCGGCCGTGGTGGCGCGAACGCGACCGACGAAGTGGCTTTCGGCGGCGTGTGGGGCGCCCAGGGCCGCGGCCAGCTCCTCCTGCCACGGGGCCAGGACCGCCAGCGGCTCGAACGGCTCGGGTTGCAGGGCGAGGTTCAGGAGCGGCTCAGCCACCGCTGATCGGGGGAAGAAAGGCCAGTTCATCGCCATCGGTGAGGGGCGTGTCGGCGGCGGCGAAGGCCTGGTTGATCGCCACCCGCAGGCCTTCGGGCAGGCCGGTGCCGCCGCCGTGGCCCGCGTCGCCAGGCCAGACAGCAGCCAGCTCCAGCTGTTGCCAGAGGTGGAGCGGCGTGGCGCCGATGGGGGCCTGTACGGGCCGTTCGCTCCAGCCGGCGGCTTCCCGCAGGCCGGCGAAGAGGCGGATGTGGAGGCTGAGGGAGTCCATCATCACCGCCGCTGACCAGGGAACTGCTGCCCTCTCCCGCGCTGGGTCCAGAGGCTGACGATCCTCACTGCCGCGCTTCCCCATCAGCGGCGCCGGCTGGAGCGCAGGGTTCTGCGCCGCACCGTACGGGAACCTTCGGCGCCAGGTCCTCGCGACCCCAGGCTGCCCCGCTGAAGCTGCGGCTGGTGGGGGCCAACGCTTCGAAGCGCGTGAGGGCCTCCCGTTGGCGTGGGCGCGCGAACCGCGGCGGGGTGAGATCGGCCATCGCTCGAGGTTATTGGGGTTCCTGGGACGGTGCCCCATCCCGCATCCCCCCATCCCCCGTCCCCCATCGCGCCCGCGCCCCCTCGCCCCCGCCGCCCGCGTCCGCCCAGAATGCCCATCAGCCCCCGCCGCGCCCGCGTGAGCCTCGCCATCGCCCTGCTCACGGTGTCGGATACGCGCAGCCTGGCGGACGACCGCTCCGGCGAGGCCCTGGCGCAGCGGCTTGAGGCCGCCGGCCACCGGCTGCAGGAGCGGCGCATCGTGCCCGATGACCGCTACCGCATCCGCGCCGAGCTGAGCCGCTGGATCGCCGACCCGGCGGTGCAGGTGGTGATCAGCAGCGGCGGCACCGGCCTGACCGGCCGCGACGGCACCCCCGAAGCGGTGGCGCCCCTGCTCGACAAGACGATCGAGGGCTTCGGCGAACTGTTCCGCGTGCTCTCCTTCGAGACGATCGGCACCAGCAGCCTGCAGAGCCGCGCCCTGGCGGGCGTGGCCAACGGCACCGTGATCTTCGTGCTGCCCGGTTCCCTCGACGCCGTGCAGACCGCCTGGGACCGGCTGATCCGCGCCCAGCTCGATGGGGAGACCCGGCCGTGCAACCTGGTGCAGTTGTTGCCCCGGTTACGGGAGGGGGCGGATGGATAGTGAAAAGCAGATGTGCGTGGCACTTGCCGCCATGGGGGCAGGTCGGAGGCCCAATGGTCGTGGACTCCTCCAGCACGGTCTCCGGAGGGGATGGAGCCGTCTTGGGGGCAAGCCATAGAAACGGCTGCCCGTAGTATTAAATCGTTGTGGAGGCGTTGCTAATGTCTCTGAGGGCAAGGAGCTTCCATTCACTACTCTGGCGCGTTCAAGCCATTCAGGAGTGGCAGCCAGCGAAGCAATTGTCGCCCGTACTCCGGGTGAATTCAACGTCATCTGAGCCGGTATTCCGCCAATCAGCCCCCCCGCGCCACAGCCGCCAGTTGTTGACTTCAAAACCACCAGATTCTTGGGTGCTTCTTGGCTGCTCGCCCCAATGTCTGCTACTCCGTGGCCATGACGCGTGTGAGCCAGGCCAAGGTTTGCCTGGTTGTCACGTACAAGGAGAGGCTGTCGGACCCAGGCGAAATGTTCAGGCAGCAATTTGTGAACCCTGCGCATCTCATGGCCGTGCGAAAGTCATTGCTTAATCTTCAATTCCTAGCAGAGTGAACGATGGCGCTCGACTCCCCATCCCCTTGGGTTGATCCGTTTGAGCGGTCTTTGATGCGCAGCATTCGCTGGCTTTTCGGGGGCGCTGGCCTCGGGTTCAGGTGTTGAAGCCTGCCTTCATGGTCTTGTGGAGGGTGGCTCGGCTCAGTAACTCTGGATCCCATCTGAATCTTTGCTTCGCCCCGGGCTGCTCTTTCATGCGTCTAGGGGGGATGACTTCGCCATGGCTATGATGGCTCAGATTGTCAGTCTGAGGATGGCTGCGTTCGTCAATCCCGTTTTCCAGGCCCCGAACGTGGTTGAGATCGATGTCGATCCGACCCTGATCCAGGAGTTCATGGCCCTTCTCGATGAAGACGTCCTCGCTGGCCGCTTCACCTGCACGCAGCCCAAATGGGCCAGTGACATCCGCTGGATCTCTCCGGATACTCTGGATGCCTTTCGCTTCTTCCAGTCCCGCTTTGAGCGCCTTGGCATCGCCTCCCATGTGCGGCCATGGCTGCACATCGACAACTCTGTGCGCATGTACAGCGGTTTTCTCGTCACCCGCAGCCTCTGCGAGGCCCCCGATTTCCACGTTGACTGGCGGGATACGGGCAATCAGGCATTCACCCTGCTCACGCCGATCACCGATAACGCCGATGACTTTGGCCTGCTCTACCAGCGCTGCGATGGTTCGGTGGCCGTTTACCCCTATCGCTTAGGCAAGGCCCTCATCTTTGGCGATGATTTCCTCCACTCCACCCAACCCGGTCGCTCCCTGCTGCCCGTTGCGCTGCTCTCCTTCACCTTCGGTACCGACAGAATGGAGTACTGGCCGTCCATCGCCGGAACGGCTGCCCATCAGGGCAACCTCGTTCGCCTACCAGATGGCCATTTCCTGGTGAAAAAGATCGATGACCCGGAGGAATTGCGCCGCGTCACCCTGGCCCCGCGCTGAGCTTGGCGCGACCCACCGACACCCCTCAGCCACCGCGCCGAAATGATCTCTGATATCTCGCCTCGCTGATGCTCTGTGATGGCGTTCTGGTGTGAAACTCTGAGACTACTCTCGCTTCAATCACCAAGCCTGTAGATGTAGCCATACCTCGTTCAATCCTCCCATGGAGAGGGGCAGGCCTTTCACCCTGGCCGTTCTCTTCTACTTGAACCCCCAGGGTTCTCTTTGTCCCCGCGGCGCGCCACCATGGCCCACACCGATGGCGTTGTCTGTTTCCATCAGCGGCCGCTCACCGTCTTTGCCAGCCCCGGGCGTTACGTGCAGGGGCCCGGCGCCACCCACGAGCTGGGCCGTGAGCTGAAGCGCCTCGTCTTCCCCTTTGGTGGGGTGTGCAGCTGCGCGGAGGTCACCCGGCTGGTGAATCTGGCGGCAGGAAGCGGTGCGGTGGCGGTTGTCGGCGCCGGCGGCGGTAAGGCCTCTGATACGGCCCGCGCCCCCAGGCGCTTTCTGGTGGTCGGCCTGGGCGATGCGCTCTGCGATTGGGGCTGCGCGAAGGAACAAACCGTGGCTTGCTGCAACGGCTCTGCGATAACGCAAGAACTGGGCCAGGATGCTGAGCATGAAAAAATCACGCGTCTTGGCCTGGCGAGGCAAGGCATCGCGTCGAAGACCCTTGATCAGTTGGCCGGCAAAAACAACACCTTCGGCGCCGTTGGCGCCCCGGATAACCCGTTGCGGCTGCTGATGAGCGAGAAAGCGGCTCATTGCGATGGGGCGGATTACCTGCCGGTAGCGAGCTATGCACAGAGCGAAGCGGAGGCACGCCAGGCCTTGCAAAACTGCCGCGACTGGATCGTCCGTCAGTTGAATCATGCCGCCACCAGCGCGGGTGCGATGCTGGATGCGAATGGCAGTCTTCGGTCTTCCCAGATTCCCACCCTCATTTCCTGTACCTTTAATGGTACAAGTGGTCGTGCTAAGTGCAACGTTCTGGAAGCACTGGGCCTGGCCTTGCATGCGTCCCAAGATTTTTACTCCCATTCCAACTGGAGTGACATCGCTGCCAATCAGCCGATTGACCAGCTAAATCCGCCCGGCATCGCCAGCAGTGCGATTTCTCCCTGGATCAACCCGCGACTCAACCCCGCAACGCAGGCTGCACCGATCACAGGTTGCTACAACGGGTTTCCTGAATCAAGGCATTGCAATGAGGGTCCTGGCGGCCGCGTCAAGCACATGACCCTGAACAAGGATACCGGTGCCATTGATGTGGCGACCGGCGCGGTCGGAGCCGGCACGACGGATCGGGGCAAGCTCAATGACAATTTTGGCCGTTCCGTCCGTCTTGCTATTGCTGACACAAGGGATAAATGGCTCTATTTTGAGGATCTGGTCAAGGCAAAGTACCCTGGTCGGTCAAAACGAATCATCTGCGCAATTAAGCAGGATAATCCCAGCAATTCATCCTGTCCTCTTTGAGGGACGGTTTGGAACCGTATGGCTTCGACAGGAGGCTTGCCTGAGGAGCTCATTTCCCCGCCTGCGCCAGTGTCATCAGCCTGTTGCCGGCATCATCCCAGAGGATGTAGGCGAAGCAGCCCGGGATGTCGCCCAGGCGCAGGCGGCGGCTGGCGCCCAGCAGGTGGGCATTGCGCTGGTGGCAGGCGCGCAGCCGGTAGTTGGGGATGCGCTCGCAGAGGTGGTGGATGCTGTGGAAGCCGATGTCGGCGGAGAACCAATGCAGGATTTCGGGCAGCTCCAGGTTGCTGCTGCCCTCGATGGCGCCGCGCAGGTAGCTCCAGTCGTCGCTGCCGTGCGCATAGCTGCCCTCGAAGTTGTGCTGCACGAAGAACACGCAGATGAAGATCGCCGCCGAGAAGCTCATCACCAGCGCGTAGCAGCTCCAGAACAGCCCGGCCCCCAGCCACTGGGCCATCAGCAGCCAGCTGGCGATCACCAGCATGTTGTTGGCCACCAGATCGGCCAACTCACCGGCGGTGTACCAATGGCTGGAGCGATGGCCGCCCACCAGGACCGGCAGCTCGGCCAGGGCTCGCCAGCCGCGCTCCGCCACAGCGGCCGCCAGGGCACGGCAGGTTTTGATCACAAATTCGCCGGCCCCGAGCAGCAGCTGCAGCCGTGGCTTGATCACCAGATAGAAAAAGCCGCCGGGCACCAGCATCAGGGGCTGGCGCAGAAAGGCGTACCACCAGCGCTGACGCGGCGAGAGCTCGCGGTAGCGGGCCACGGTGAGCAGGGCGGAGGGGCCGCGGTAGCGGTCCCAGTTGCCGTTGTGCTTGTGGTGAAAGGCGTGGCCGCGGGACCAGGGGTGCTGGGGCAGGGCATTGATCACCCCCAGCAGAAAGCCCGCCACCCGGTTCAGCCAGCGCTGGCGGAAGAGCGAGTCGTGGCCGCAATCGTGCATCAGCGAGAAGGTGCGGGCCGAGAACAGCACCAGCAGGGTGAGCACGGGCAGCAACGCCAGGGGCAGCGCCAGCGCTCCGGGCACGGGCAGCCGCGCCAGGGCCGCCGGTGTGTGGGCGATCCAGCCGATCAGCGCCCACAGCAGCACCACCGGGCCCATGGTGTTGAGCAGTTGCCAGGCGGCGCGGGCGTCGCTGGGGTTGCGGAAGGGGGCGAGATCGAAATCGGTTCGGCGCAGGGGGCGCGCTTCGGTGGACGTCAGGAGGGTCAGGGCGCGCGGCCGGCGCCGGGAGGCCCTGACCAGGAAAGGACCCTTACCTTACTGAGACTGGCTAGCCGCTGCTCGGCGGCGCCGTAAACGGCGAGCCTGATTCCAGGCGGCGGCCACCCCCAGCAACGGCAGGGGCCCGGGCACCACCGGCCGAAATTCCAGCAATTCACCCTGCAGGCTGTCGGCGTTGTTGGTGACGTAGAGGCTGCCGTCGGCGGCCACAGCCAGGCTGGTGGGCTGTTTGAGGCCATCGATGAGGCGTTCGCGATGGCCGTTGCCATCGACGCGCCAGATGCTGCCAACCCCGTTCGCCGAAAAGAAATTGTCGGTGTACTCGAGCACATACAGCGAGCCGTCAGCGCCGCTGGCGATGTCGGTGATCGAGCTGAAGCCGCTCAGGGCCTGCGTGGGCGGGCTGGTGCCGTCGCTGGCGAAGATGTTCGCCGAACCGGGCACGAAGGGGAAACCGGCCAGCTCGCCAATCAGCAACTGCTGGCTGATTGGATTGATCGTCAGGCCTGTGGGCACGGGCTCGGCGCTGGAGGGGTTCGGCAGGTTCGGGGGAAACGGCCCGGGCGTGACGCTCAGGGTCGGGAAGACGAAATGGTTGAGGATCGCCAGGGATCCACTCCCCGAGGGGTTGGGATCGAGGGTCAGCAGGGTGTTGCCGCCCGCATCGGTGGTGTAGAGCTTTCCCTGGAACAGCTGAAGGGCATAGGGGTTGCTGTTGAGAGCCTTGCCATCGGGGTTGTTCGCCAGTTCGTAAGCGGCCAGGTTGCTGCGGGCCTGGAGCGTGCTGGTGCCGAGGTCGATGCTCACCACCTGGCCGAACAGGGGGCTGCCCAGGTTGGCGACGTTGGGCTGGCCGGGATTCCCCCCCAGGCCGAATACCCCGAGCAGGCCGGTCGGTCCGCCCACCGCCAAGTCGGCGATGCCGGTGCCTTCGCTGCCGTTTGC
This sequence comes from Aphanothece sp., assembly GCA_040381155.1. Taxonomy (GTDB): domain Bacteria; phylum Cyanobacteriota; class Cyanobacteriia; order PCC-6307; family Cyanobiaceae; genus Cyanobium. Next base: position 11,396 of record JBEIHT010000017.1, on the reverse strand, counting down.
CTGGGCCAGGGAGGGCAGGCCGTTGAGCAGGCGGGTGTAGGTCTGGGAGTTCAGATCCCAGGCCCCGATCGCGCCGCTGAAGCCGGAGCAGATCTCCTGGAAGGAACCGGAGATGATGCAGTTGCTGCCATTGGTCTGCCGAGGCCCGCCCGCACCCGCCTCGCTCACCAGCAACCGGTCGCCGACGAAGGTGATGCCGCGGGGATTCAGCAGCCCGTTGGTCAGCAGGCGCTGCTGGTAGGCGGGGCCGGCCTGGGCCGCCGTCGGCAGGGCGCCCAGGCCGGCGATGGCGAGCGCGGCCAGGGACCCGGCCACCGGCAAGCGCTCAGGACGCGGCGAGGTCCGTCGAGCCGATAAGCGGAGCATAGAAAAGATCATAGAAAAAACTATTTGGCGGATTTGCCAGGGTGTTATTAAAGAACCTTACACGCGCGAATCTTTGGGGTCAAGAAAATGCTTGGCCCTTCAGCTTCCTTGCATCCGGATCACCGTCGCACGGGTGCGGCAAAGACTTTGCGGAACCGATCCTGCCGCTGCCGGCTTGATTGCCGATGACCAACCAAAACTTTTGGTCATGTCTGACGACAATCTGAGCACAAACTTCCCGGTCCACGCCAGCGTGGCGCTCACTCCTCGCTGAGGGTCACCAGCTCCCGCAGCTGGCCCATGTCGAAGCCGCCCAGCCACTCCTCGCCACTGCCGACGATCTCTTCGGCCAGCCGTGATTTCTCACGAATCATGCGATCGATCCGCTCTTCCACCGAGCCGCTGGTGATGAACTTGTGCACTAACACCCGCTTGGTCTGGCCGATCCGGTAGGCCCGGTCGGTGGCCTGGTTTTCCACGGCCGGGTTCCACCAGCGGTCGATGTGAAACACATGGCTGGCCCGGGTGAGGTTGAGGCCCACGCCGCCCGCCTTGAGGGAGAGCAGGAACAGCTGCGGACCGCGCGGATCCTCCTGGAAGCGATCCACCATCGCCTGCCGCTCCGCCTTCGTGGTGCCGCCGTGCAGGAAGGGCACCTCGCGGCGCCAGCGCTGCTGCAGATAGGCCTTGAGCAGGTGGCCCCATTCGGCGAACTGGGTGAACAGCAGCGCCCGGTCGCCCGCTTCGATCACCTCCTCCAGGATCTCCTCGAGCCGTTGCACCTTGGCGGAGCGGCCGGCGAAGCCGTTGTCCACCCCGCTCTCCTTGAGGGCCAGGGCCGGGTGGTTGCAGATCTGCTTGAGCTTGGTGAGCAGCGCCAGCACCTGCCCGTGCTTCTGGCCCAGCGGCGCGCGGGCGATGGCGTCGAGGCTGTCCTCGACGGTGCGACGGTAGAGCTTCACCTGCTCGGGCGCCAGCCCCACCCACTCCAGCAGCTCCACCTTTTCGGGCAGGTCGGAGATGATCGCCTTGTCGGTCTTCAGGCGCCGCAGGATGAACGGTCCGACGCGGGCCTTGAGATCCCGTAGCGAGCTCATGTCGCCGTAGCGCTCGATCGGCACCCGGTAGCGCTGGCGGAAGAAGGGTTCATCGCCCAGCACCTTGGGGTTGAGGAAATCCATCAGGGCCCACAGCTCGCTCACCCGGTTTTCCACCGGCGTGCCGGTGAGGGCGATGCGGAAGCGGGAGTTCTTGCCCGGACGGCCCAGGTCGCGGGCGGCCTGGCTCTGCTTGGCGCTGGGATTTTTGATCGCCTGGGCCTCATCGATCACCACCCCCTGCCAGTCGATGCTGTCGAGCAGTTCGGAATCGCGCTGCAGCAGGCCGTAGCTGGTGAGCACCAGATCCACCTCCGCCAGCGCCTTGGCCAGGGCGGCGGGGCTGGCGGGCCGGCGCGGCCCGTAGTGCTCGCGCACGTTCAGTTCGGGGGTGAAGCCCGTCGCCTCCCGCTTCCAGTTGGTGAGCACCGAGGTGGGGGCGACCAGCAGCACCGGCCGGCGCAGCTCCTGCTCGGCCTTGAGGTGTTGCAGAAAGGCCAGCAGCTGGATGGTCTTGCCCAGGCCCATGTCGTCCGCCAGGCAGGCGCCCTGGTCGAAGCGGTGCAGGAAGGCCAGCCAGCCCAGGCCCCGCTCCTGATACGGCCGCAGCTGGCCGGCGACGCCCTCGGGGGCGGGCAGGGGATCGGGGGCCTTCTGCTGGTGGTATTGCTCCAGCACCGCCTGCAGGCGCGGGCCGGCGTTGAAGCGATGCACCGGCAGGCGCATCAGGGTTTCGCCGTCGCTGGCGGTGAGGCGCAGGGCGTCGTCGAGGCTGAGGCCGGGGTCGGCGGCGCAGAAGCGCTCGGCGTTGCGCAGGTCAGCCGGACGCAGCTCGATCCAGGCGCCCTTGTGCTGCACCAGCGGGCTGCGCTTGGCCTGCAGCCGCTCCAGATCCCGCAGGCTGAGGGTGACGCCGCCGATCATCAGCTCCCAGCTCCACTCCAGGCTCTCGCCGAGGCTGAAGCCGCGGGAGCGGCTGGGCAGCTCGGCGGTGATCGCCAGGCCCAGGCGGCTCGCCAGCCCGCCGCTGAGGCTGGGGGGCAGGATCACCCCCACCCCCACATCCCGCAGCTGGGCGGCGGCGGTGCGCACCAGCACGAAGGCCTCGGCGGGGGTGAGCTGCATGGTTTCCGGCGCCGCGGCATCGAGGCCGCGCTCCACCGGCGGGAACACCTGCAGCGCCCGGCCCATGCCCTCCAGCAGCAGCTCGCCCGGCTGCTCCACCTCCACCTCGCCCAGCTGCAGCGGGTTGTCGCCGCGGGCCCAGACGGAGCCGGCGGGCAGGCGCAGGCTGGGATCGGCCTCGGCCTGCAGGGAGAAGCGCAGCTCCCAGAGCTCCTCCCCCTCCGGCGGCGTGAACAGCTCCAGGCAGGCCCGGGCCGGTGCCACCCGGCCGGTGAGCGCCTCGCGCCAGTGGTGGGTGGCGATCTCCAGGCGCTCGCTCTCCTCGGCATCGAGCTTCAGGCGGCCGTCGCCCTTGCTGAGGGCCTTGTCCCAGGCGGCCAGCAGGGGGTCGAGGCCGGCGGGATCGGCGCTGTGGCCGGCGCGCAGCTGGCCATCGAGCAGGGCCTCCAGCAGGCTGGCGACCCGCAGGCGGCCGCTCCCCGGGCGGCGGCAGACCATCGCCCCATCGGCCATGGCGCAGCAGGCGGCCTGGGGCAGGCGTGAGGCCATCTCCTCCAGTCGGCGCCGGTCACCCTCCCGGTTGATCAGCGCCAGCCAGTGGGCGCGACCCTCCTCCACCAGGGGCAGCCAGCGGCCGCGGGCGATCAGGCTGAGGGCCCAGCGCTGCAGGTGGGTCCACCAGCGCAGTTCGTCCGCCAGGTCGGCGCGGCCCTCGGCCAGGGGCAGGCCGCTGAGCCACTCGGCGGCGGCGCCGGGCTCCAGCGCCCAGCCCTCGATGCGCCAGGGCCACCACAGGGGCTCCTTGGGGATGGGCTCGCCGGCCTGCAGGGGCAGGCCGCTCCAGGCGCCCTCGCCCCGCTTGCGGCCGCGGGCGGCCTGGCTGCGGCTCGGCAGGGTGAGGGTGGCGGCGGCGGGGCGCAGGGCCTCACTCCACAGCTCGTGGTCGTCCAGCCAGGCGGCCAGGTCGTCCTGGCTGAGGGCGAGGGGGTGGTCGCTCACCTCGGTGCCGGGCGCCACCGGCGCGGCCACCCGCCAGGTGTCGGCCCAGAGCAGCAGCCGTCCGCCGGCGCCCTGCGGCGGGAACAGCCAGGTGGCGTGCAGCAGGCTCATGGCCGCAGGGCGGGCAGCAGGCGGAGGGCTCCGTGCAGCGCCAGGGCGCTGCCGATCAGGGGAAGCCAGAGCGGCAGCCAGCCGCGCAGCGCCTCCATCATCGCTGTCCGCAGGAATTCGGCCACCCCCTGCGGATCGGCGGCGGCGAAGGGGGGCAGTCCCAGGGGGTCCGCCAGGCTGCGGATGCCGCAGACCGCCCCCACCAGCCCGGCCTGCAGGTGGCCGTCATCGGGGTCGACACGCTGCAGGTGGAAGGCCAGCAGGCCGTAGAAGAGGCCGCAGCCCGCCGCCCGCAGCAGGGGATCGAGGGCCGGGGCGGCCGATCGCCAGGCCAGCGCCGCCGCCGCCAGCAGGGCCCCGCCGGCCGCGAGCAGCGCCCAGCCGAGGGAGAAGAGGCGCATCCGGGCGCGGGAGGGCCGGCCAACCGGGGGGTCCAGCAACGGAACAGCGGGGCGTTCTGGCGCTGATCATGATCCCTCGCCGCCGCGCGGCGGGCCGGATCAGTTCCGCAGGTTCATCAGCAGCCGCCGCATCGTCGCCAGCAGATCGGATCCCGTGTCCCGCTGGCTGCGGCTTCCGATCGCCTTGAGCTCGTCGAGCCGCTCCTGCACCTGCTCCGCCAGCTCCTCCAGCAGGCTGGGATTGCTGGCGATCAGCCTGCTGAAACAGTCCCGGTCCACCTGCAGCAGCTCGCATTCCCGCAGGGCCCGCACCGTGGTGCTGCGGGGAGCGTCGAGGAAGAGGGTCATCTCCCCGAACACCTCCCCCGCCTCCAGCTCGCACACCGGCAGGTCCGCGCCATCCGCGCCGCGCTTGATCACGGCCACCGTTCCCGCCATCAACAGGAACAGCGAGTCGCCCGCCTCCCCCTCGCGCACGATCGCTTCCCCCGGCCCGAAGCGGACCCGGCTGCTGGAGGCGATCAGCTGGCCCTGCTGCTCGGAGCTGAGCACGCGGAAAAGCGGGTTGCGGCGCAGGCAGGCCAGCGCCGTGGCCTCGGCGGGCTGGCGCTCCCCCTCCGGGTCCGCCGGCGGCGGCGCGGCCCGCAGCTCGCGCACCGGGAACGGAATGGTCCAGCCCTGGCGGTGCAGGGCGTACCAGATCTGCTCCAGCAGCTCGCTGCGCAGATCGAACGGCCCCAGCTCCACGGACTTGGGGTGCCACACCTGCAGGTCGTAGAGGATGGCGCTGTCGCCGAACTCCTTGAGCCGCACCTTCGGCGCCGGATCGCTGAGAACGAGCGGGTGATCGGCCAGCAGGCGGAGCAGCAGCGCCCGCACCCGGGCGGGGGGAATGCCGTAGTCGAGGCCGATCTGGAAGCGGTTGCCGCAGCTGCCATAGGCCACCTTGTTCACGATCACCTCGTCGGTGACCTTGCTGTTGGGCACCACCAGCCGTGCGCCCTCGACGGTGCGCAGGCTGGTGTCCCGCCAGCTCACGCTCTCCACCACCCCCTGCACGCCGCCCAGATCCACCAGGTCGCCGATCGCGAAGTCGTCCCCCAGTTGCAGCTCCAGGCCGGCGATCAGATCCTTGAGCAGCCCCTGGGCGGCAAAACCCACCACGGCCGTGAGCACGGCGGAGGTGGTGACCAGACCGAGCAGGTCGATCTGCAGGGTCTGGCGCACCACCACCACGGCGATCAGGCCGCCGAAGCCCACCATCAACAGCTGCACCAGCAGCTTCGGGGGCCGTCGCCACCAGCCCAGGCTGCCCGGGATCTCCAGCCCCAGCCAGAGGGCCAGCCGCACGGCGGTGAGGCAGAGCAGCAGCACCCCCGTCAGCTCCAGCCAGCGATGGGCCACCGGTCCGAGCAGCGCCCGCGTCTGCGCGCCGATCACCACCCAGCTGGCCAGGGCGATCAGCACAAGCCTTGCGGGGGGGAGGCTCAGGCGCCGCCGCCGGCAGATCTCGGCCACGCCCACCAGGGTGATGGTGGCCAGCAGGGCGAACAGGAGGCGCTGCAGCAGCTCCATCGATCGGTGGCGGCTGGTTGGGACCCCATCTTCCCCGCACGATCCCACCGGCGGGGGTGAATCCCCATCACAATGGCTCCAACCCGTGTCAGGGCAGCGATGGCGCGAGTTCCTTCCGTTTCCCTGCCGGCGGTGGCTCTGCTCCTGGTCCTGGCGGTTGCCGACGGCCGCGGCGGCTGGGCGGCCGATTCCGCCACCGTGCAGGAGATCCTCGATGGTCGGGAGCTGTACATCAACCAGAAGCAGGCGGCGCCGAAGGATCGGGCCTCGGCGCCCCAGACGGTGAGCACCGGCAACAGCCGCGGCCAGCTGGCCTTCAGCAGCGGCGCCGCCGGCCGGATCAACCGCTTCTCCCTGCTGCGGCTCGGCTCCAGTTGCTTCCTGGTGGACAAGGGCCAGATCCTGGTGTCCGGCAAGCAGAACGGCTGCACCCGTTCCGCCCGCCTCAGCGTGCGCGGCACCAACTACCTGATCGATGTGCAGGAGGACGGCACGGCCGAGCTCTCGGTGCTGGAGGGCAGCGTCGATGTGGAGCCGCTCCAGGACGGCGAACCCACCGGCAAGCCCGCCACCTCGGTGACGGCGGGCCAGAAGGTGAAGCTCTCGGCCGAGGGGCTGATCCTCACCCTGCTGAGCCTCAGCTCCGGCGATTACAACGCCATCTTCAGCGGCCCGCTGTTCAGCGGCTTCCGCAGCCCCCTGCCGGGCTTTGCGGCGCTGGAGAGCTACATCCGCTCCTCCGTCCCCGGCGTGTCGCTGCCCGTGGTGCCGCCCATGCCCTCCCTCCCCTCGCTGCCCTCCTTCCCCCGCTTCGGCCTCTTCTGAGCGGCCGCCCGTGCCCTGAATGGCCCTCCCCTCCCCGCGCCCAGGCCGCACCGTTGTCCTGGCGGCCCTGACCGCCGCCATCAGCCTGTGGATGGGGGGCACCGCCGGCTGGCCGGGGCCGCGCTGGCGGGTGTGGGAGCGGAATCTGGAGCAGCAACTGCTGCTCTGGCGCGGCCCGCGCCGCCCGCCGCCGGCGGTGCTGGTGGTGCCCATCGACGACGCCACGCTGCAGCAGGCGGCCTGGTTTTCCCGCAGCCCCAGCCAGCCGGCCTGGACCCGCGGCACCGACACCCTGCCCTGGCCGCGGGCGGCCTACGGGGAGCTGAGCCGCCGCTTGCTGGCGGCCGGCGCCCGGGCGGTGGCGATCAACGTGGTGTTTGAGGGCCCCAGCGCCGAGGGAGCGGCGGACGACGAGGTCTTCCGCCGCTTCCTGGCCGGGGCGCGGGGCCGGGTGGCCCTCGCCGCCGAGATGCTGGAGCCGGAGGATTCCCGCGGCGCCGGCGGCCTCACCCTGGTGTTGCCGGAGCCGTTCCTGCCGGCCATCGGCGGGCGGGCGGCGGTGGGGCTGAGCAACAGCCTGGCGCCCGTGCCCGGCGAACCGCTGCGCCATCCCGAGGCCTATGCCAGCGGTCTGCTGCGGGCCCAGGGGGTGGAGAGCCCAGCGGCCCTGTCCACCACCCTGCTGCGGCTGGCCGGCTGGCCCTCCCGCCAGGCGGATGCCCGCGCCGGTCTGAATGTCTACGGACCGGAGGGCAGCTTCAGCCGGCTGCCCGCCTGGGAGGTGCTCGATCTCCAGCGCTGGCGGAACCAGCCGCTGCGGCCGCGGCTGCGGGAGGCCGTGGTGGTGCTCGGCCCTGTGGAGGGGGGGCGCCACGCCACCGCCTTCGGGCCCCTCTCCGGCCTGGAGCTGCTGGCCACCGCCACCGCCAATTCCCTGCAGGGCGATGGCCTGCTGCCCTGGCCGGAATCCCCACCCCGCCGCGCCCTGGTGGCGCTGCTGCCCCTGCTGCTGGCCGGTGGCCTGGCCCTGGCGCGCCGCCCCCTGGTGTGGCGGCTCGGGGTGCTGGCGGCGGCCCTGGCGCTGCAGCTGCTGGCGGCCGTTCTGGCCCTGCAGCTGGCCCATCGCTGGCTTCCCCTGCTGGCGCCCGCCAGCGGCCTGGTGCTGCTCGCCCTGCTCCATGGCGGCAACGCTTACCTGCTGGAGGGGCGGGAGCGGCGCCGGCTGCGCCAGACCTTCGAGCGCTACGTGGCCCCCAGCGTGGTGGCGGAGATCCTGGCCGACCCGGAATCGGCGCGGGGCATCCTGCGCGGCCGGGTGCTGGAGGTCACGGTGCTCTTCTCCGATCTGAAGGGCTTCACCGACCTCACGCGCCGCCGCAGCGTCGCCGGCGAGAGCGAGCGGCACGTGCGCCAGCTCAATGTCTACCTGGGGGCGATGGTGGCGGTGATCAGCGCCCATGGCGGCACGATCGACAAGTTCATCGGCGATGCGGTGATGGCCGTGTTCGGCTCGCCGCTGGGGCGGGGGCCGCGCCAGGAGGCGGAGGCGGCGGTGCGCTGCGCCCTGGCGATGGGGGAGCGGCTGGCCCAGCTCAATGAGGAATGGGCGAAGGAGGGGGAGGAGGAGGAGCCGCTGGCCAGCGGCGTCGGTCTGGCGAGCGGGCCGGTGGTGGCCGGTCAGATCGGCAGCCCCCAGCGGCTGGAGTTCACGGTGATCGGCGACACGGTGAACCGGGCCAGCCGCATGGAGGGGCTCACCCGCTCGCTGGCGGCGCCGCTCTGCCTGGATGGCGCCACGGCCCAGCTGCTGGAGGGCTGCGGCGCGATCGTCCTGCGCAGCCTCGGCCCGCAGGCCGTGAAGGGGCTTGGGGAGATCGAGGTGTTCACCGCCACCAGCTCTGCCGCCGCCGGCCCCGGTGGGAACATGGGCCTGCCGCCCCGGCCGCTGCCGCCCCCATGACCGCCGCCTCCCCCTCCGGCTTCCGCCCCCGCTCCGGCGCCGAGATCCGCGAGGCGTTCCTGCGCTTCTACGAGGGCCTGGGCCACCGGCGCATGGCCAGCGCCTCCCTGGTGCCCGACGACCCGACGGTGCTGCTGACGATCGCCGGCATGCTGCCGTTCAAGCCGGTGTTTCTGGGCCAGGCGGAGCGGCCGGCGGCGCGGGCGACGAGCAGCCAGAAGTGCATCCGCACCAACGATATCGAGAACGTGGGCCGCACGGCGCGGCACCACACCTATTTCGAGATGCTCGGCAATTTCTCGTTCGGGGATTATTTCAAGGCCGAGGCGATCGCCTGGGCCTGGCAGCTGAGCACCGAGGTGTTCGGCCTCAGTCCCGCCAACCTGGTGGTGAGCGTGTTCCGGGAGGACGATGAGGCCGAGGCGATCTGGCGCGATGGGGTGGGTGTGAACCCGAAGCGGATCGTGCGCATGGATGAGGCCGACAACTTCTGGGCTTCGGGCCCCACCGGCCCCTGCGGCCCCTGCTCGGAGATCTACTACGACTTCAAACCAGAACTGGGTGATGACGCCATCGATCTGGAGGACGATTCCCGCTTCATCGAGTTCTACAACCTGGTGTTCATGCAGTACAACCGCGATGCCGAGGGCAGCCTCACACCGCTGGCGAATCGCAACATCGACACCGGCATGGGCCTGGAGCGCATGGCTCAGATCCTGCAGGGGGTGGCCAACAACTACGAAACCGACCTGATCTATCCGCTGATTGAAACCGCCGCCGCATTGGCGGGTGTGGCCTATCCGCAGCTCGATGAGAAGGGCAAAACCTCGCTCAAGGTGATCGGCGACCATGGCCGCGCCGTGGTGCAGCTGATCGGCGATGGCGTGAGCGCCAGCAACCTGGGCCGGGGTTACATCCTGCGCCGGCTGCTGCGGCGCGTGGTGCGCCACGGCCGGCTGCTGGGGATCGAGCGGCCGTTCCTGGCGGAGCTGGGGGAGGCAGCGATCGCCCTGATGGAGGACGTGCACCCGCGGCTGCGGGAGCGGCGCGCCGCGATCCTCTCGGAGCTGGAGCGGGAGGAGGCCCGCTTCCTGGAAACCCTGGAGCGGGGCGAGAAGTTGCTGGCGGAGGTGCTGGCGGCCCGGCCGGAGCGGATCAGCGGCGCCCAGGCCTTCGAGCTGTACGACACCTACGGCTTCCCGCTGGAGCTCACCGAGGAGATCGCCGAGGAGCACGGCCTCACGGTGGACCTGGCGGGTTTCGAGGCGGCGATGGAGGAGCAGCGCCAGCGGGCCAAGGCCGCGGCGGTGAGCGTGGATCTCACGTTGCAGGATGCGATCGAGCAGCTGGCGGCGACCCTGGAGCCCACCCGCTTCCAGGGCTATGAGGAGCTGGAGCACCCGAGCTGCGTGCTGGCCCTGGTGGTGAATGGCGCGCCGGCGGAGCTGGCGGTGGCGGGCGATGCGGTGCAGCTGGTGCTCGATGCCACGCCCTTCTACGGGGAGGGCGGCGGCCAGGTGGGCGACCACGGCACCCTCAGCGGCGGCGGCGCCGAGGGCGAGGGGGTGATCGTGGCGATCGAGGCGGTGAGCCGCAACCGCAGCGTGTTCGTGCATGGCGGCCGGATCGAGCGGGGCCAATTGCGGCTGGGGGATGTGGTGACAGCCCGGGTGGACCGGGCCTGCCGCCGCCGCGCCCAGGCCCACCACACCGCCACCCACCTGTTGCAGGCGGCCCTCAAGCAGGTGGTGGATCCTTCGATCGCCCAGGCCGGCTCGCTGGTGGATTTCGATCGTCTGCGCTTCGACTTCCACTGCCCGCGGCCGGTGAGCGGCGAGGAGCTGGAGCGGATCGAAGCCCTGATCAATGGCTGGATCGCCGATGCCCACGCCCTGGAGGTGCAGGAGATGGAGATCGAGCGGGCGAAGGCGGCCGGGGCGGTGGCGATGTTCGGCGAGAAGTACGGCGAGCGGGTGCGGGTGGTGGATGTGCCGGGTGTGTCGATGGAGCTGTGCGGCGGCACCCACGTGGCCAACACGGCGGAGATCGGGATTTTCAAGATCGTGGCCGAGAGCGGCGTGGCCTCCGGCATCCGCCGCATCGAGGCGGTGGCGGGTCCGGCGGTGCTGGCCTGGGTGGCGGAGCGCGACCGGGTGGTGCGCGAGCTTGGCGATCGCTTCAAGGCCCAGCCCGGCGAGATCGTGGAGCGGGTGAGCCAGTTGAGCGAGGAGCTGAAGGCCACGGGCAAGGCGCTGGCGGCGGCCCGCAGCGAGCTGGCGGTGGCGAAGGCGGCGGCGCTGGCCGAAAAGGCGCAAACCGTCGGCCATGCCCCCGATGGCACGCCTCTGCAGGTGCTTGTGTTTCGTCTTGACGGCGTCGACGCAGCGGCTCTGAAGACGGTTGGTCAGGATCTTCAATCCAGGGTCGGCATTGGCACAGCTGTCGTCCTCGGAGGGTTGCCTGACCCGCTGAACCCGTCGAAGGTCGAATTTGTTGCCGCCTTCGGGCCCAAGGTGGTTGCCGCCGGTCCCCAAGCGGGCAAGTTCATCGGCCAGATTGCCAGGCGCTGCGGTGGTGGTGGCGGCGGGCGGCCCAATCTTGCGCAAGCGGGAGGCCGTGATGGCGGCTCTCTGGATCTGGCCTTGCGGGACGCAGAGCAGCAGCTCCGGGAGGCCCTCTCCTGAATGATGGCCGCCAGATCATCTCTGCCGTGGATCGGGCGGCCTGGGTTGGTCGACTAAGTTGGTTGCACTTCCGGAATCCTTGATGCGACAGGTCAACATGCATGAGGCCAAGACCCACCTGTCGCGGCTGGTGGAGGAGGCGGCTGCCGGTGAGCCGTTCGTGATCTGCAAGGCAGGACGGCCGATGGTGCGCGTCACGCGCCTGGACGAAGGCGACAGGGCGGTGGCACCGCGGCGGCGTCTCGGCCTGCTG
>JBEIHT010000016.1:0-35613 GCA_040381155.1 Aphanothece sp. | reverse complement strand
TGATTGAGCTGTTGCTCCTGCAGCAGCAGCTCTACCGGCTGCTCGCCCTGCTCGTGTTCGACGACCTGCGGGGTGGCAGCGACCAGCAAGCAGCCAGCCGTGAATCCGGCGACCCACGGCTTGAATCGCTCCTGGATTTCATCAGCCTTCACCTCGATCAGCCCGTCAGCCTGCAGCTGCTTGAGGAGCGCAGCAATTACTCGCGGCGCACGCTCCACTACCTCTTTCACCAGCGCTTCGGCTGCAGCCCGATGCAGTGGATCCGCCAGCTGCGCATGGCCCAGGCCCTGCAGCGCCTCTCCCACCCCACAGCGGTGGACACGGTCAAGGCCGTGGCCGGCGAATGCGGCTACCGCTCCCTCAGCCAGTTCGGCCTTGATTTCCAACGCGCCCACGGCCGCCGGCCCTCGGAGGTGCTGCGCAGCGGCCGCTCCACCCACCCCCCAAACTGACGCCCTCCACCCCCCGCGAAGATCCGACAAGGAAGCGCAAAACATCGCAAAGAAACTTAAAGCAGCGTAAAGACTGCGCAACAATTGTGATCAGATTTGCGCATGGCTACTCGGTTTTTGCAGTGCCTGGCCGAAAACTGACCAGGACTGGCAGAATCCAACAAGGATTCTCGCTCCAGCTTTAGGCACTCAGCCGGAAAATGCGCCAGGATTCTCTGGGCTCGCCCGCGGCATCTGCGGCCAGCTCGCGCCATCTCTCAGGCTCTTTTTAGCCATTTTTAAGGAGAGACCAATCCTCGTCGTTTTCTGGCCCGGCACCAACGCATGCTCGATCACCCTCTGCGTGACTGGCTCAGCGCTTCCAGCTCTCCCACTGAGACCGCGCGCGTGCTCGGCAGGACCATTCCCCTGCGGCGCCTGGAACCCCAGGGATCCGGCAATGGCTGGTGGCATCTCGACGGCACCGAGCAGCTCGGAGCCATCCCCCTCTCCGCCAGCGTGGGGTCACCGCTGCTGCTGGAGGCCGGTAAGCATCCCCAGCACTGGCTGCTGCTCCAGCACGATGGCTCCGCCTGCCTGCAGCAGGGTCGCCAGCGCCGGGAGCTGCGCAACGGCGATGGCGTGATCCTGCCCGGGCTTCCCTGGACGCTGCAGACCGATGAAGCGAGCACCACCCTGCTGAGCTTCGATCCGATCGAGCTGCTGGCGGCCGCGCGCCGTCTCGGCGGGCCCCACTGGCAAAGTCCACCCCCCCGCCAGAGCCCCCTGCTGACCTTGCGGGAGATCAGTGGCGCCAACGATGCCCCTGCCGCCGCCCTGCTCGCCATGCTCAACCGTCTGCTGGTCAGCGCCCATGAGGTGGCCCGGCTGCAGCCCGATCTGCTCGATGAGCTGCTGCTGCTGCAGCAGCTCTACCGGCTGCTCGCCGTGCTCGTGTTTCCCGAACTGCGCGACGGGAAGGGGGGACTGAAGCCCGCGGCCGGTGTCAACGATCCCCGGCTTGACTCGCTGCTGGATTTCATCGGCCTTCACCTCGATCAGCCCCTCAGCCTGCAGATGCTGGAGGATCGCAGCAACTACTCCCGCCGCACCCTCCATTACCTCTTCCAGCAACGCTTCGGCTGCAGCCCGATGCAGTGGATCCGCCAGCTGCGCATGAGCCAGGCCCACGAGCGCCTCGCCAACCCCGGCCCAGGCGACACGGTCAAAGCCGTGGCCGCCGCCTGCGGCTACCGCTCCCTCAGCCAGTTCGGCCTCGATTTCCAGCGGGCCCACGGCTGCCGCCCCTCCGAGGTGCTGCGCTCGGGCCGCTCCGGCGCCGCCTGAGCCCGGATCTCCCCCTCAGCTGGCCAGGGCCAGGGCGAAGGCGCCCCGGTCGCTGGGTTCGGTGCGATCGAACACCTTGCAGAACACCTTCACCACCCGATCGCCGGAATCGATCGTCTCCAGCGGGTCCTTGCGCAGGCGATGGCGCAGGCAGCAGGCGGCCACCCGGGCCACGTCGTCGTCGCCCACCTCCTCGCGGCCCTCGAAGGCCGCCAGGGCCCGGGCGGCCCGATTCGTCACAATGTCGCCCCGCAGGCCATCCACATCCAGTTCGCCGCAGATCGCCGAGATGCGCAGGCGCAGCTCGTCATCGATCGCCACCTGGCCCAGCCGCTGCTGCGCCTCCACCACCCGCTCCTGCAGGGCCTCCTGGTGGGCCTGCACCGCCGCGCTGAAGGCCTCCGGGTCGTCGTCGAAGGCGGTGCGCTGATCCACCACCCGCACCCGCAACTCCGGATCGCGCACGGTGCGCACCTCCACGCTCATGCCGAAGCGATCCAGCAGCTGGGGCCGCAGCTCCCCCTCCTCCGGATTGCCCGAGCCGATCAGCACAAAGCGGGCCGGATGGCGCACGCTCACCCCCTCCCGCTCCACCGTGTTCCAGCCGGAGGCGGCCGAATCCAGCAACACGTCCACCAGGTGGTCGTCGAGCAGGTTCACCTCATCCACGTAGAGCAGGCCACGGTTGGCCTTGGCCAGCAGACCGGGCTCAAAGGCCCGCACCCCCTCACTGAGGGCCTTCTCGATGTCGATCGTGCCGCAGAGGCGATCCTCCGTGGCCCCCAGGGGCAGGTCGACCATCGGCACCTGGCGGGATTCCAGCGGCAGGGTCTCGCCCCGCTCCAGCCGCTCGCGCACCTCGCCGCTCTGCAGGTCGGGATCCTCCGGCGAGCTGTTGTACGGATCGCCCGCCACCACCTCGATCGCCGGCAGCAGGTCGGCGAGGGCACGGATCGTGGTGCTCTTGCCCGTGCCCCGGTCGCCCATGATCATCACGCCGCCGATGCGCGGATCGATCACATTGAGCAGCAGGGCCAGCTTCATCTCCTCCTGGCCCACGATGGCGGTGAAGGGGAAGACCCTGCGCTTCCTGGTCTGACTCACGGACGGGCGGCGGGCGGTGCCCCGGATTGTTTCATAGCCGCTTCCGCCGCGGCGATGGTGCCCGCCGGCAGCAGGGAGAGCACCTGGGGCGGGGTGGCATCGGCCGGGTAGATCAGCCGAACCGCCACGCTTCGCCGCTCCCCCGGCGCCAGGGTCACCCGGCCCAGCACGGGGCCCTGCTGGCCGTTGCGCAGCACCAGATGGAACCCCTGGCGGCCCTCCGGTCGGCCGCCTGGCAGCGGGCCATCCAGGCCGCTCACCTCCACCGTGCCGCGGAACATCACCGCCCGTGCCGGGCTGGGCAGGAAGGCCAGACCGCCCCGCAGCCGATCCTGCTTGAGCGGCGATTCCAGAGCCAGCTCCAGGGCCAGCGGCGAGCGGCTGTCGTTGTGCAGCGGAATCGTGAGGTCGTATTCCACGCCGTAGTTGCCATGGGCCGCCCAGGCGGTGCCGGGGTAGGCGTGGGCCAGCTCCGCGGTCTGCACCTGGCCGCTGCCGAGGGTGCCCCGCTCCAGGGAGGCGATCGGCCAGGAGAGCGGCGCCCGGCTGGCCGAGAGGGTGGAAGCGCCGGGATCGCTGAGGCGACCGCGCCAGACGCTGCCGCGCTGCACGCCGCTGACGCGGGAATAGATCATCGGCCCGCTGGCGCCGCGGGGGGTGGGCTCGTGCTCCTTCGGGCTGAGGCCAGCGGCCAGCAGCTGGGCCCACAGGGCCGGATCCGGCGGGCCATCACCCGGACCGAAGCCGGCCAGGGTGGCCACATCCACCGGGCCATCGGCGTTGAGCCGCAGCTGCAGGTTGCGGCCATTGAGCAGGGGATCGAGGCCCCGCACCGGCAGGGGCAGCACCAGCAGGGGGGTGAGCTGGCCGGGGGGCAAGGTCCAGCCCTCCGGCAGCAGGGGGGAGCGCTCGCGCCGCAGCAGCTCGCTGGCCACCCGGCTGCCCGGACCCGACCAGATCGGGGTGCTGCCCTGGGCCAGCAGCGGCGGCAGGGGCAGAAACGGCGCCGCCGGCTCCCGCCCATCCACCGACTGGGAGAGAGCGGTGGAGCCGGTCCGCAGGCGCAGCCGCACCGGCTGCGAGCCCCGCGGCGCCGCCACCACCGCCAGCCAGAGGGTGGAATCGGGGCTCCCCTTGCGCCCGGCGTAGACGTGGTGGCTGAACAGGCTGAACGGACCTTGCTGGGGGGCGTTCAGATGGGCGGCGGGCACCGCCAGCGGCCTGCCGTCGAAGCCGCGGGCCGGATCGAAGCTGGAAAACAGAATGCCCGGGGCGCCGATCAGCTCCGGATTGTTGTCGTTCAGCATCGGCTCGGCGTCGAGGCCGCCGGGCAGGGGCCAGACCGCCTGGGGGCGCAGCAGCGGCGCCGCGGGGATGGGGGCTGCCAGGGCAACGGCCGGCAGCAGGGTGGCCAGCAGGCCCCAGGGGGTGAGCGGCTTCATCGGCGACCCACCAGGGTGGGGGCGGCGGCCCCGGCCATGGCGCGGATCAGCTCCGCCGAGCGGGGGTCGTTGAACGGACCCTTGACCATGAAGGCCGCCACCGCCCGCTGGCCGTTGGGCAGCTGAACCAGGGCGGCGTCGGAGTAGGCGATGCCGATGTCACCGGTTTTGTTGTATACCGTGAGGCCAAAGGCGAGCAGCTCGCCATCCGGATCGCTGGAATCCTTGCCCAACGCCTTCAGCAGACCCAGGGGGATCAGGGTGTTGGTGCGCGAGGTGCCCAGGATCTCGCGGAACAGATCCCGGGCCCTGGGGCTGAGCACCTCGCCGGTGTCCACCAGCGCGATCGAGCGGGCCAGGTCGCGGGCGCTGGTGGTGTTGGTGCCCTCGAGATCGGGCAGCCAGTTGTTGATCACCGTGGTCGGCAGGCCCAGGCGCTGGAAGCGGCGGTTGAGGGCCACCCTGCCCCCGAGCCGCTTGATCAGCAGGTTGGTGGCGGTGTTGTCGCTCACCCGGATCATCTCGGTGGCCGCCTCATGGAAGGGAAAGCGGCTGCCCACCGGCTTGCTGGCCATCCAGCCGGCGCCACCGCCCATCACCTCCTTGGTCATTGGCAGCGGCTCATTCCAGCGCAACCGGCCGGCGTCGAGTTCCTGCAGGCCGGCGAGCAGGATCGGGGTCTTGATCGAGCTGGCGGCCGGCAGGGCCAGATCGGGTTTCAGCTCCGCGTAGCGGCCGTCGTCGAGCACCAGCAGGTAGGCCGAGGCGGTGAGCCCCTTCTGGGCGGCCGCCAGCGCCCCCCAGCGGCGGCTGAGGTCGGCGAGTTCACGGCGGGGCTCAAAGCGCCCCAGCCCCAGCCCGCCCCCCGGCAGCCGACGCGGCGCCGGGTCGATCGCCGGCACGCCGATCCCGCCGCCCTGGGCGAAACGCGGCGCCAGCAGCTTGAGGCCACTGCCCACCAGCACACCCACGCCCACACCGGTGACCACCAGCCGCAGCAGCAGCAGCAGCGGCTGAAGCCAGGGCTTGCTGCGGGGGCGGGAAGGGCGGCCAGCGGTCACGGGCTCGGGCGTGGGCATGGGGCCCCGACCCTAGTGGTCCTGGCTCGGGGGACAAGGGCGACGGCTTGCCCAGCGCAACTGGCACACCATGCCCCGCAGCAGGGCCAGCTCCGCCGGCCGCACCTGGGCGCGCTGCACCAGGGCGCGCAGCTTCGCCATGCGGGCGCGGGCGGTGTGGGGCAGGAGAAACCCCACCTCCAGCAGCAGCGCCTCGGCGTCCGCCAGGGTGGCCTCCAGGGAGCCGCGGGCCACCGGGTCCTCCCCCGCGGCGGCAGGGGAAGGGGGCGGCTCCGCCCGCAGGCGATGCAGCTCATGCAGCACCACCGCCACCGCATGGGAGAGGTTGAGGGAGGTGTAGGCGTCGGCGGTGCCCAGGCAGAGCAGCCGGCCGGCCTGGAGCAGTTCGTCGTTGCTCAGCCCCCGGTCCTCGCGGCCGAACACGATCGCCGCCGGAGCCGCAGCCGCCCCCACCGGCGGGGAGCCGGGGGCCGGGGGAGAGCCGGGGGCCGCCAACAGCCAGCCCAGGGCTTCGGCGGGACCCCGCAACGGCAGCGGCTCCCCCTCGCGCCGGCCGGTGGTGGCCACCACCCGGCCGCAGTCCGCCAGGGCCTCGGCCAGGGTGGCGAAGCGGCGGGCGCTTTCCAGCACCCCCCGGCCGTGGACGGCCATCAGCAGGGCCTGGGGGTCGAGCGGGTCGCAGCGCGGCGCCACCAGGCGCAGCTCGGCGATGGCGAAGTTGGCGCAGAGCCTGGCGACGCTGCCCACATTCAGGGGCCCCGCCGGCTCCACCAGCACCAGATGGAGGGGCGGATCGGTGGGGGGCGCCGGCACCGGATCAGGGCAGCTGGCGCAGGAAGGCCAGCAGGTCGGCCATGTCCTGGGGGGCGGGCTGGAAGCGGGGCATGGGCGGGGTGCGGCCGCTCACCACCTGCTGGATCAGCTGCCGGTCGTTCTTGCGCCGCCCCACCCCATGCAGATCGGGCCCCACCAGGCCCTGGGCCGCCAGACCGTGACAACCGGCGCAGTTGAGCCGGAACAGGCGGCCGCCGTTGTCAACGGAACCGGCCAGGGCGAGGGTGGCGCGGCTGTAGGGATCGCTGCGGGCCGCCGGCAGCACTACCAGCAGCAGCACGATCGAAGCCACCGCCGCCAGGGTCACCAGGGCGGCGACCAGGCCGCGGGGGCGGTTCGCCACAGGGAGGGGGGCGGTGGCGGTGCCATCAAGGCCGGGGATCGGTCCTGTCACGGTTGGGCGGAAAAGCGCGCGGCCGGCTCTCCATCATGGGAGAATGACAGGGCGATCCACGACCCGGCCCGGCCTCACCATGATCGAACCCCTGCTCTGCGGCATCGTTCTCGGCCTGATTCCCGTCACCCTGGCCGGCCTGTTTGTGGCCGCCTGGAATCAATATCGCCGCGGCAGCGCCCTGGGCGGCTGATCGTCGGCCTGCAGGAACAGCTCGGTCTGCAGGAACAGCAAGGTGCTGCTGCCATAGCGCCGCATCGCCTCCAGCCGCCAGCCCTCCGGAACCGGCGGGGGCATGCGGCTGTCGCATTCCCACACCATCGTGCCGCCGGGCCGCAACCTGTCGCCACGGGCCACCCGCTCGGCGATTGCCGCGTACAGGCCCGCCGAATAAGGGGGGTCCACGTAGATCACGTCGAATCCGGCCGGCCGACTGCGCTCGAGCCACTGCAGCACCTCAGCGGTCTCCACGCGCCCCCTGCCCGCTGCGCCCAGTCCCGCCGCCACCGCCTCCAGATTGGCCCGGGCCACGGCAGCGACGCGCCGGTCGCGCTCCACCCCCACCACCAGGGCGGCGCCGTGCTGGAGCGCTTCGCAGGCCATGGCGCCGCTGCCACAGCAGAGATCCAGCCAGTGGCAGCCCGCCAGGCGCGGGGCCAGCCGGTTGATCACCGCCAGGCGCACCCGCGCGGTGGTGGGCCGGGCCACGTCCCCCACCGGGCTGCGCAGGCGCCGGCCGCCGCTGATCCGCAGGCTCACCGGCTCGCCAGCCAGTCGAGCCAGCGGCGCAGCATCGCCTCCCCCACCGGGCCGGATTTCTCCGGGTGGAACTGGCAGGCGGCGATCCCCCCCTGCCAGATGGCCGCCGTGACCGGCTGACCTGCCCAGTCCACCCAGGCGGTGGTCACCGCCGGATCGCTCGGATCGGCGGCATAGGAATGCACGAAATACACCCAGCTCTCCGGAGTATCCGCGGGCAGCAGCGGGCTGGGCCTGGCGGGCAGCAGCGGCGCCCAGCCCATGTGGGGGATGGGATGGCCGGGGCTGGGGGGCAGGGCGCGCACCTGGCCGGCCAGCAGCGCCAGCCCCCGGGCTTGCCCCTCCTCGCTGCCCTCGAACAGCAGTTGCAGGCCCAGGCAGATGCCCAGCAGGGGCCGGCCGGCCCCACAGGATTGACGGATCGCCTCCACCAGGCCCGCGCCGGCCAACCGCTCCATCGCCGGGTCGAACGACCCGACCCCGGGCAACACCAGGGCCTCGCAACCCTCCATGTCGGCGGCCCCATGCACCGGCCGCACCGTGGCGCCGAGCCGCTCGAAGCCCCGTTGCACGGAGTGCAAATTACCCATCCCGTAATCGATCAGGCCGATGCGGCTCATGGCGGCGCCCCCCGGTCCGTGAGGTTGTTGACCAGCCGCTCGGCGGGGTGCTCCAGGGCGGGGATGGAGGGGAACTCCAGGCCGTTGAGGTGGTCGATCAGCTGATACAGGCGCCCGACGCGGCGGCGGTCGAAGCGAAGGCGCAGGCAGGGATACATCAGGCCGTTGTCGTCGACGTTCTCGCCCGCCTGGATGGTGCCCTCGGTGAGGAGGTCGGCGAAGCGACGGCTGAGATCGGGCAGCCATTCCCGGGGCACCGGCGCGTTGAGCAGCAGCTCGATGCGGTCTTCACCGAGCAGGGCGCTGTGGAAGACGCGGTAGAAACGACAGATGTAGGCCACCGCCTCGGCGGCGCTCTTGGCCTCCACCATCAGATCCCCATCTTCCGGGGAGATCAGATCGCGGCGCGCCAGTTCGCTGTTGACGTTGGTTTTCCACACCGTCCAGAAGTCGTCCGCCTCGGGGGCCAGCAGCACCAGGGGGATCGGCTGGCTGCGGCCGGTCTGGATGAGGGTGAGGGATTCGAACAGTTCATCCAGGGTGCCGAAACCACCGGGCAACACCACGAGCGCATCGCTCTCGCGCAGGAAAAAGAGCTTGCGGGTGAAGAAGTAGCGGAAGTAGAGCAGGCGACCCTCACATTCACTCACGAAGGGATTGGGGTGCTGCTCAAAGGGCAGGTCGACATTCAGGCCGATGCTGTGCTCGCAGCCGGCACCGCTGTTGGCCCCCTCCATCACCCCGCCACCGGCGCCGGTCATCACCTCGAAGCCGGCCGCCACCGCCAGCTGCGCCACGTCCTTGGCGATTTGATAAACCGGATCCTCCCGGGTGGCGCGGGCGGAGCCGAAGACGGTGATCTTGCGCTTGCTGCGCTGGGGACGGAAAACATCCAGCGCCTCGCTGAGGTCGGCCAGGGCACCACTCACCAGCTTCCAGGCTTCGTGCTCGCTCTCATTGCGGGCAATCTGGAGCAGGGAGATCACCGCCCGCTCAATCAATCGGCGCTGGGGGTGACCCTCCAGGGCGTGGGCCAGGACCTGGAGAGGGCTCTGGCCCGCGCTGCCAGCCGCTGGTGGGGAGATGGGGCTCAGAGGTATTTGGAAATGGTGCCGGAGAGGGTGGTCTTGGGAACGGCACCCACGACGGTGTCGACCTTGTCGCCACCCTTGAAGATCATCAACGTGGGAATGCTGCGGATGCCGTACTGGCTGGCGATGTTGGGGTTTTCGTCGGTGTTGAGCTTGAACACCTTGATCTGACCCTCGAATTCCTTGGCGATTTCATCGACGATCGGCGCGACCATGCGGCAGGGGCCGCACCAGGGGGCCCAGAAGTCGACCAGCACAGGCACATCGCTTTTGAGCACGTCCTGCTCGAACGAGGCGTCGGTGACAGAGGCGGCGCTGGACATCCTTGACAGGGAGGAGATTTCCGGGAATCTAGCAACCATCTCAGGCTTGACCACGAGGGTGGTGGCAAGCGTTGCAACGCGTGATGAGAGAAAGCCCGGGGAACCCGGGCCGGGGGGTGTGAGGAGTGTGCGAGCCGTAGCCCCCACAACCTGAGGTTAGCCGGTCGCTCGATCCGCGGCTCAGGAGACCTGGGCTGGGACAGCACCACCCTTCACTTGCCCATGCCGAGCTGCTGGGCCTTCTGATACACCTTGCCCTCCGTGAGCAGCGAGGGCGCCACCACCACCTCCACCTGCTGCATCTCCCGCAGGCTGCGGGCCCCCAGGGTGCCCATGGAGGTGCGGATGCAGCCCAGCAGATTCTGGGTGCCGTCATCCAGTCCGGCCGGTCCCCGCAGGATCCGCGCCAGGCTGCCGGTGGTGCCCACCCGGATGCGGGTGCCCCGGGGCAGGACGGGGCTGGGGGTGGCCATGCCCCAGTGGAAGCCGCGGCCGGGGGCTTCGGCGGCCCGGGCGATCGGCGAACCGATCATCACCGCATCGGCCCCGCAGGCCAGACACTTGCAGATGTCACCTCCCGTGACGATGCCGCCGTCGGCGATCACCGGAACGTGGCGGCCGCTCTCCTTCTCGTAGTCATCCCGGGCGGCGGCGCAGTCGGCCACGGCGGTGGCCTGGGGGATGCCGATGCCGAGCACCCCCCGGGAGGTGCAGGCGGCCCCCGGACCGATCCCCACCATCACCCCGGCGGCGCCCGCCCGCATCAGCTGCAGGGCCACCTCGTAGGTGACGCAGTTGCCGAGCACCACCGGAATCCCCATCTCCCGGCAGAGCATCGCCAGATCAAGGGTGGACTGCCCCTCGACGCCGATGTGCTCCGTGGAGACCACCGTGGCCTGCACGAAAAAGAGATCCGCACCCGCCTCGGCGATCGCCGAACCGAAGCGCAGGGCGGCTGCCGGGGTGGCGCTGACCGCGGCGATGCCGCCCCCGGCCCGGATTGCCTGAATGCGCTGGCGGATCAGATCCTCCCGAACCGGCTGGGAGTAGAGCTCCTGCATCAGCGGCACGAACTCCTCCTTGCCCACCGCGGCGATGCGGTCGAGCACCGGATCGGGGTCGTCGTAGCGGCACTGCACGCCTTCGAGGTTGAGCACGCCCAGGGCTCCCTGGCTGCTGAGGGCGATGGCCATGCCGACATCCACCACCCCATCCATGGCGCTGGCGATGATCGGGATCTCCCGCTCGATGCCCCCCAGGGTCCAGCGGCTGTCCGTGGCGGCCGGGTCGACGGTGCGACCACCGGGCACCAGGGCAATCTCGTCGATGCCGTAGGCACGGCGGACAACGCGGTTGCGACCGAGCTGGATGTTCACCGAGGGGGAGGCGCAGTGGCGCCAAACTATCAACCAGGCCGGCGTCAGTCTTGGCCGCTGAACGCCTGCCAGCGCCGCTTCCAGTCGGCAAACATCCGCTGCCGCTCCTGGGTGCGCACCAAGCGGGTGGCGCTGAACCAGAGCAGGTAGATCAGTCCGGTGAGCTCCAGCAGGCCGGAGATCAGGGGGATGGAGTCAAGGGTGCCGACCAAGCGGGCGTAGAGGCGCAGAGCGAGGAGCGCCAGCAGCAGAAGGGCGAAACCCTTGAGCGGGCCGCGCAGCTTCTGCCACTGGCCGCCGAGGTCGGCGCCGTCAAGCCAGGCGCGCAGCTTGCCGATCAGCAGGTCGAATTCCCCCCCCTCAGCGGCGTCGCCTGTGGGCAGGGGAGGAACCTCCAGGATCGCGGCGATCGACGGCTCCTGGGCGGCGACAGGCTCCGGTGCAGGCAAGGGCTCGGGCGCAGGCAAGGGCTCGGGTTCCGCGACGGCGACGGGCTCCGGTGCAGGCAAGGGCTCCGGTACGGGCTCAGGCTCAGGGAGCGGATCCACGGCAGGGCTCGCCACCTCCAGCGCCTCAACGGCGGGCGCCGAGGCTTCAACAGCTGGGGGGGCTTCGGCGGCCGGGGGGGCTTCGGCGGGAGCCGGAGAGGGGTCGGCCGGGGTGCCGGGGGTGAAGGGGGTCTCGGCCATGACGGACGGGAGCGCTGGGCGGAGCTTACGCAGGATCCACCGCTTCTCCCGCCAGCACCGCCACCACCCCGGTCGTCAGCGGATCAGGCCTCGATGGGAATCAGGGCCGGCCGGGCGGCCAGGGGCTGGACCGGCAGCCGCAGGGGAAAGCTCTGATCCTCGAGGCGGCGCACCAGCTCCCGGCCGATCGCCTCCGCCAGCCGCGGGCTGTGGGCCGGGGCGGCGCGGACCGGGCGACCCTCCACCAGGATGCGCCCGCTGCGCAAGGCCGCGTAGGACACGGCGCCGAAGCCGGGCTTGAGGCGCCGCGGCACCGAAATGTCCAGCACCGGCGCCTCCAGCTCCCCATCGCCCGCGGCGGCCTGGAGCGCGGTCGCCCCATCGAGCAGGGCGATCGGCGCGGCGATCGGCACCAGCAGGGCGCTGCCATACCCCTCGAACACACAGGGCCGCAGCCAGCCGGGCTCCAGGGCGTGCAGATCGACGCTGACCGCCGCCACGGCGCCAGGGGTGCAGGCCTGAGCGCCACGGCCCCGGCGGGGCTGGGGCTGGTGGCCGCTGCCGCTGCCCACCACCCAGCCGACGGCGCCGCCCACCAGCACGGGTGATCCTGGCCCCAGCTGGGCCAGGCCCGGCATCGTCAGACCGATGCTGCCCGCCCCCCCGGCGGTCCACAGGGCGTTGAGGAAGGGGCCGAGCAGGGGGCCGAAGGGGCTGGGCAGCAGTCCCTCGCCGCTGCTCACCGCCACCACTCCGTTCTCCACGATCGCCCGGTGCAGCAGCAGGCGACCGCCGCCGATGCGCTCCAGGTCGAGGCGGGTGTGCAGCTCCCGCCGGGGCTGCAGGCGCGTGCCCTCGCCGCCGCTGTCGAGATCCACCCCCAGACCGGCCAGCAGCTCGGCCAGCACCTGGGCGCCGCCGCGGCGGCTGCCCTCCGCCAGACCGCCGCCGATCGGGATCACCAGGTCGGCGGCGCCAGCACCCGCCTGGGCCGCGACGCCCCCCAGGCTGGGATCCCGCAGCCGGATCGGCGGATCGGTGGGGCCCAGATGCAGGTGCAGGCTGCCCTGATCGGTGAACGCCGCGTCGGCGGCCACCACCACGTCGGTGTCGGCGTAGGCCTCGGCCAGACCCACCGCGGCCACCAGGGCCCGCCAGTCTGCGGCCAGGCGCACCCGCAGGCGGCCCTGCCGCTGGCGCTGGCACAGGCTGGCCTCGTCGCGGGGCAGCAGCTCGGACATCAGCTCAGCCGGGGGGGATTCGATAGAGTGGATCCTGCATGAGTCGGTACGGCATGGCGGATCCAACCGGACCGGGTTCCTCAGGCCCCGGGGAGTCCGACGGACGGATCATCCAGACCGATCTCCGCAATGAGATGTCGCGCTCCTATCTGGAGTATGCGATGAGCGTGATCGTGGGCCGGGCCCTGCCCGACGCCCGCGATGGTCTCAAACCCGTGCATCGTCGCATCCTTTACGCGATGTATGAGCTGGGTCTGAGCAGCGACCGGCCTTACCGCAAATGCGCCCGCGTGGTGGGGGAGGTGCTCGGCAAATATCACCCCCACGGCGACACCGCGGTCTACGACGCGCTGGTGCGCATGGCGCAGGATTTCTCGATGCGCATGCCGCTGGTGGATGGCCACGGCAACTTCGGCTCCGTGGACAACGATCCGCCGGCCGCGATGCGCTACACCGAATCACGCCTGCAGGCCCTCACCAACGACGCCCTGCTGGAGGACATCGAAGCCGAGACGGTCGACTTCGTCGACAACTTCGACGGTTCCCAGCAGGAGCCCACCGTGATGCCGGCGCGCATCCCCCAGCTGCTGCTCAACGGCTCCACCGGCATCGCCGTGGGGATGGCCACCAACATTCCCCCCCACAACCTCACCGAGCTGATCGACGGCCTGCTGGCCCTCACCGCCAACCCCGACCTGGACGACCGGGCCCTGATGGCGATCATCCCCGGCCCCGACTTCCCCACCGGCGGCCAGATCCTCGGCCGCCGCGGCATCCGCGAGACCTACACCACCGGGCGCGGCTCGGTGACCATGCGCGGTGTGGCCCGCATCGAGACGATCGAGGCCAAGGGGCGACCGGATCGGGATGCGGTGATCATCACCGAACTCCCCTACCAGACCAACAAGGCGGCGCTGATCGAGCGCATCGCCGAAATGGTCAACGACAAGAAGCTGGAGGGCATCGCCGACATCCGCGATGAAAGCGATCGCGACGGCATGCGCATCGTGATCGAACTGCGCCGCGACGCCTACCCGCAGGTGGTGCTCAACAACCTCTTCAAACTCACGCCGCTGCAGAGCAATTTCAACGCCTACATGCTGGCGTTGGTGGGCGGCGAGCCCGTGCTGCTCACCCTGCGCAAGCTGTTGCAGGTGTTCCTCGATTTCCGTGTCGAGACGATCGAGCGGCGCACCCGTTACCTGCTGCGCAAGGCGGAGGAGCGCGACCACATCCTGCTCGGTCTGCTGATCGCCCTCGACAACCTCGACGCGATCATTGCCCTGATCCGCGCCGCGGCCGACACCGCCACGGCCCGCGAACAGCTGATCGACCAGTTCGGCCTGAGCGAGGCCCAGGCCGACGCCATCCTGCAGATGCAGCTGCGGCGGCTCACCGCCCTGGAAGCCGACAAGATCCGGCTGGAGCACGAGGATCTGCTGGCCAAGATCGCCGACTACCAGGACATCCTGGCCCGGCGCGAGCGGGTGATCGGCCTGATCGGCGAGGAGCTGCAGGCGATCCGCAGCAAATACAACTCCCCCCGCCGCACCGAGATCCTCGACCTGGAGGGCGGCCTGGAGGACATCGACCTGATCGCCAACGAACGGTCGGTGGTGCTGCTCACCGAGAACGGCTACCTCAAGCGCATGCCGGTGAGTGAATTCGAGGCCACCAGCCGCGGCACCCGCGGCAAGGCCGGCACCCGCTCCCAGGGGGAGGAGGCGGTGAAGCTGTTCATCAGCTGCAACGACCACGATTCCCTGCTGCTGTTCAGCGACCGCGGGGTTGTGTATTCGCTTCCCGCCTATCGCGTGCCGATGTGCAGCCGGGCAGCGCGGGGCACGCCGATCGTGCAACTGCTGCCGATTCCGCGGGAGGAGCTGATCACCTCCCTGCTGGCGGTGAGCGCTTTCGACGACGACCTGATGCTGGTGATGCTCACCAGCGGTGGCTACGTGAAGCGCACCCGGCTCTCCGCCTTCGCTAACATCCGCGCAAACGGTCTGATCGCCATCTCCCTTGAAGAGGGTGACGCCCTGCGCTGGGTGCGGCTGGCCCTTCCCGGCGACAGCGTGCTGATCGGCTCGCTCAAGGGGATGACCATCCACTTCCGGCTCAGCGATGAGGAGCTGCGGCCCTTGGGCCGCACTGCCCGCGGCGTCCGCGCCATGACCCTGCGTCCGGGCGATGCCCTGGTGAGCATGGACGTGCTGCCGGCCGAACTGGCCGACCGGGTGGCCAGCGCCGCCGTGGAGGAGGAGGGCGACGGCAGCGAGGAGGTGGCCCCCAGCGACGGGCCCTGGGTGCTGGTGGCCAGCGCCAGCGGCCTGGGCAAGCGGGTGCCGGTGCAGCAGTTCCGGCTGCAGAAGCGGGCTGGTATGGGTCTGCGGGCGATCCGCTTCCGCCGCGATGGCGACACCCTGGTGGGCCTCAAGGTGCTCGGCCCGGCGGAGGAGCTGCTGCTGGTGAGCGAGCGGGGTGTGATCGTGCGCATGCGGGCCGACGCCATCCCGCAGCAATCGCGGGCCGCCACCGGCGTGCGCCTGCAGCGGCTGGATGCGGGTGATCGGCTCACGGAAGTGGTGCTGGTGCCGCCGGCGCCGCCGGAAGCGGAAGGGGAAGTCGCTGACGACGCGATCCCTTCCGGGTTGACCGATTCAGACGGGCTGGCCGGTGGGGACGGTGACTCCGATCCTTCCCAGCCCTAGCCCGGGGTGAGGCACAGGCACACTGGCCAACATAACGCGTCACCATTGAGCCAACCTCAGATTGTTGGCCTGCGCTTCGCGCAGCCGAGAATCTCGCCATTACCCACTAAGTTTTGTCGCCACTGACCACAACTTCTGGAGGTCTTCATAGTCTGAAGCTAGCCACTCCAGTCCCATGGCCAAACAAGCTCTCTGCATTGGCATCAACGACTATCCCGGCACCCAGAACGATCTGAAAGGCTGCGTCAACGATGCCAACGATTGGGCGGCAACCCTGAGCGCCCGCGGTTTCACCGTCAGCAAACTGCTCGACAGCCAGGCCACCAAGGCCGCCCTGGTGGCCGCGTTCAACACCCTGATCAGCACGGCCAAGTCCGGCGATACGGTCGCCATCACGTTTTCGGGCCACGGCACCCTGGCTCCCGATACCAGCGGCGATGAAAGCGACGGCTATGACGAAGCGCTCTGTCCCTATGACATCCATCAGGGTCAGGTGTTGATCGATGATGAAATCCGCCAAATTTTTGATAAACGTCCCGCAGGTGTCCGGTTGATTCTCATCTCCGACAGCTGCCATTCCGGCACCGTCACCCGCAACGCCCCCGCCGATCCCGACGCCACCGGCGCCGCCCGCATTCGCTTCCTGCCCCTGGCCAGCTGGCTGCCGGCGGATCAACTGCCGAAGGGATCCAGCGGCAAGCCCCTCGCCAGCCTGCCGCTCACCCAGGTGTTCTCGCCATGGCGGGGGGTGATCAGCAGCGCCGGTGACCTGCTGATGGCCGGCTGTGAAGAGGGGCCCGACCACTACAGCTACGACGCCAACTTCAACCAACGCCCGAACGGCGCGTTCACCTACTACGCGCTTCGCGCTCTCAAAACCCTGCCCCCACAAGCGAGCTATCGCGACTGGCACACGGCCATCCGCCGCTCCCTGCCCTCCACCAACTATCCGCAGAAACCCCAGCTGGTCGGCACCAAGGCGACCCTGGCCTCGCCGATCCTCGCCTGAGGGAAAAACCGTGGCCGCATCGGCTCGCACCGACGCCAAGCCAGGAGCCCCGCCAACGCTCCTGCGGGGGGTCCCGATCGACCCCGGAGATCCCAGCGGTCAACCCTCCTTCCTGGAGGGCGCGGTCGACCGGGGCTCCGGCGATGGCTCGGGGACTGACGCGGGGGACCTGCTCACCCCCCGGTTTGTGGCGGTGGAGCGGGCCTTTCAGCTGGGCCCCGGCCAGCGGGATGCCGCCGGGGCCGTCGATCCCCTGGCGGACCTGCCCGACGAGCAGGTGGTGCTGATCGAACTCGAGGAGGGCGGCACGGCCATCGGCACCGTCGCCGAGCTGCGGGGCGAGCCGGGACGGGGGGTGGAGGAGGTCGTCGGGCGGCTGTTTGCCCTGCGCTTCAGCGATGACGATCTGATCCAGGGGGTCCGGGCCGAACTGGCGCGGCGCCTGCGCGAGCGGATCGGGAAGAAGGTGTCCCAGGCCGCCGAACTGGGCCTCTCCTGGCTGGGCACCAAACTGCTGCTGGAGGCCATCGAGGCCCACCTGCCGGTGCCGACGGGCCTCTACCGCTGGACCGGGGGGGAGATCCGCCAGGAGCATCGCGTGGCCGGCGACGACGCGGCCCTGCTGGCGGCAGCCCCCCGGGGGGTGCTGCTGTTCCTCCATGGCACAGGCTCCTGCACCCACGGCAGCTTCGGCCAGCTGGCCAGCACGGCGACCAGCACCTGGGAGGTGCTGCAGAGCCATTTCCAGGGTCATCTCTACGGCTTCGAGCACGCCACCTTTTCGCAGAGCCCGATCGAGAACGCTCTGCAGCTCGCCCAGGCCCTGCCCCAGGGCGCCCGTCTCCACCTGGTGAGCCATGCCCAGGGAGGTCTTGTCGCCGATCTGCTCTGCCTGGCCGGCATTGACGACGCCCTGATCGAGCAGTTCCGCTACCCCGCTCATGAGCCTGGCCCGCTGGGGGAACAACGGCGAGCGGCCCAGGAGGAGCAGCAGCAGCAGCTGCGGGAGCTGCGCAGCCTGCTGGCTCAGAAACAGTTCCACATCGAGCGGTATGTGCGGGTGGCCTGCCCGGCCCGGGGCACCCGGCTGCTGGCCAGCCATCTCGATCTCTTCCTCTCCGGGCTGCTCTCCCTGGTGGGGATGGTGCCCGGGCTGGCGGGCCATGCCGTTTACGGCGTGCTCAAACGGGTGGTGCTGGAAATCATCAAACGGCGCAGCGATCCCGCCCTGGTGCCCGGGCTGGCGGCGATGCTGCCCGATTCACCCTTTGGGGCCCTGCTCGCCCAGGCCCCCCTGCGCGAGGGCCTGGCCATGGCCACGATCGCCGGCAGCAGCGAAGGGGCCAACCCCCTGCAGAAGCTGGCCCTGCTGCTCGGCGATGCCCTCTTCTTCGAGCGCTGTGCCAATGATCTGGTGGTGGATACGGCCTCCATGCAGGCGGGAATCGCCCCCCGGGCCGGGGCCCGCACCCTGCTGGAGCACGCCCGGGGCGTCAACCATTTCCGCTATTTCCAGCGCACCAGCTCCAGCCGAGCCCTGGGCCGCTGGTTGAGCGAAGCCAAACCCGACTCCCTCCGCGAATTCCAGCCCCTGGCGACGGCATGGGCGGAGCGGGAACGGCAAAGCACCCGCCAGAGCGATCAGGAGGAAGGCCGCAGGGCACCGCGGCAACGGGGCGGAACCCCGGGGAGTCCCCAGCCGGTGGTGGTGGTCATCCCCGATCTGCTGGCCTCCCATCTCTGGCAACCGCGGCAGCAGCAGCGGCTGTGGTTTGACCCTGGCGATCGCAGCCTGGCGGCGTTGCCGCAGCTGGCCGACATCCACGGTCTGGAGATTGAGGCCGAGAAGGTGAATGACCTGATCTACGGCGATCTCTGCCGCGAGCTGCTCGCCAGCCATCGGGTCGAACGCTTCGCCTACGACTGGCGGCAACCGCTGGAGGTGTCGGCGGAACGGCTGGACGCCCGCCTGCGCGAGCTGCTGACGGACCCCGCCCTCGGGGAGCAACCCGTGCGGCTGTTGGCCCACGGCATGGGCGGCCTGGTGGTGCGCGGCCTGATCGCCCACGCCCCGGAGCTCTGGCAGCAGCTGATCAAGCGCGATGGCGCCCGGGTGTTGCTGCTGGGCACCCCGAATCACGGCTCCTTTCACATGGTGGCCACCCTGATCGGCCCGGCGCCGCTGATCCGGCGCCTGGCCCGGGTGGATCCTGATGGGGATCTTCAGGGCCAGCTGGACGCCATGGCGGCGTTCCCGGGCGCGCTGCAATGGCTGCCCCAACCGGGATGGGCGGAAGAGGAGCCCGGCGCCCCCCTCCCCTTCCAGGCCGCCAGCTGGTTTGACCCTGCCCTCTGGCCCCAGCTGAAGGCCTGCAATCGCGATCCCTCCTTCGGCGATGGCCATGGGGCCACGCCAACCCAGGCCGTCCTGGAGAAGGGCCGCTGGCTCTGGAACCAGAACCAGACCGCTCTCCCCGCCCTGCCCGGCGTGGATCCCGGCAGGGTGATCCTGGTGAATGGCAAGGCGCCGCTCACCCCCTGCGCGCTCACCCTCCAGGACGGGCAGCCTCGGCTGCTCGGCACCCCGGACGGGGATGGCCTGGTCACCTGGCGCTCCGCGGCCCTCGGCAACGCGGGCAAGACCTACCTGATGGAGGCCGACCACGGGGGCCTGACCTGCCGCCGGGAGTTTTTCCCCGCCCTGCTGGAGCTGCTCAGCCAGGGCAGCACCACCCTGCTGCCCGAGATGCCGACGGGCAGCCCGGGGCGAGTGCGACCGATGGCCCCGGAACCGGTGCCCTGGCCGAGCGACGAGGAACTGTTGCGGGGGCTTGTCGGAGGACAGCCCCCCCCCACAGCCGATCGACCCGCGGTCGCCAGCCTGCGGGTCTCCTGCCACGCCATGGACCTGCGCTTCATCCAGTGCCCGCTGATGGTGGGCCACTACGAACAGGATCCGATCGCCGCCGCCGAAGCCCTGATCGACCGCCACATCGTGGCGGGCGAACTGAGCAGCCGGGAACGTCTCGGGGTCTACGCCGGCCCGGTGGGCACCGCCACCGTGGTGCTGATGAACCGAGACCAGGAGGAATTGCATGAGGGTCGCTGCCGGGGCGCGGTGGTCATCGGCCTGGGCAAGATGGGCGACCTCTCCGCCGCCAGCCTGATGGAGGCGGTGCAGGGGGGGAGCCTGCGCTATCTCCTGCAGATCGTGGACCGACACGGCTGCAATCGGGTTGGGGCGGTGACTGTGGAACTGGCCAGCCTGTTGATCGGCCAGAATTCCAGCAACGCGATCAGCATCGACGATTCGCTCTCCGCCCTCGTCCTGGGGGTGCTGGAGGCGAACCGGGAGTTCGCCAGGGTGTTCCCGCAGCTTTCCGTGCGGGTGGGGAGCCTGAAGATCGTGGAGGTGTTTCTCGATACGGCGATCAGCGCCACCCGCGCGTTGCAGAGCCTGCAGGGTCTCAGCAAAGCCAACGATGCGTTTCCGCTGGAGCTGGACCCGCGGCTGCACCTCGGCAAGGGCTGGCGTCACCGGCTGGATGCGAACCAGCCGGCCGGGTACTGGCCCCGGATGCTGGTCCTGGGGGAGGGTTCCTCCGGAACGGGGAAACTCGCCGATCGCCTGCAGTATTCCTTCCTGGGTGAGCGGGCCCGTGCCGAAAGGGTGCTCCAGGAGCTGCAGGGCGATCTGGTCGAGGAGCTCGTGGCGAATTCCATCCAGCAGAGCGCCTACAACCCGGATCTTTCCCGCACCCTGTTCCAGTTGCTGGTGCCCACACCCTTCAAGGACTTCGCCCGCCGCCTGGATCAGCTGGTGCTGGTGCTTGATGAGAGCACGGCCAACCTGCCCTGGGAACTGCTGATGGCCGACGACCAACCGATCGCCCTGCAACTGGCGATGGTGCGCCAGCTGCAGGCCGGCAACTACCGCCAGCGGGTGCGCCAGAGCCCGAGCCGCTACGCCTACGTGATCGGCAATCCGGCGACCACGAATTTCTACCGCGTGTTTGCAGGTGGCCCCGGCGACGAAAGCACGGGCCTGGCCAGCCTCAACGGCGCCAGGGAGGAAGCGAATGCGGTGCTGCAACTGCTCAGTGAACACGGCTATGACGTCGAACCATCGATCGAAGATCTGGAGGGTGTTGATGTGATCAACAAGCTCTATCGGCGCCCCTACCGCATTCTTCACATCGCCGCCCATGGCGTCTTTGAGCAGCTCACCCACACGGGCGAAACCAGAACGGGAGTGGTGCTCGCCAACGGCATGTTGATCACCGTCAGCGAAATTGAGTCCATGGAGGTGGTGCCGGATCTGGTGGTGCTCAACTGCTGTCATCTGGGCACCATCAAGACGGCCATCCCCACCCCCTTCAACCGCCTGGCGGCCAGTGTCGCCAGCCGGCTGATCGCGATCGGTGTGCGGGCGGTGGTGGCCTGTGGCTGGGCGGTGAATGACAGGGCGGCGCTGATCTTTTCGCAAACGTTTTACGGCGCCATGCTCGCCAACAAACCCTTCGGCGATGCGGTGTTTGCGGCCCGCCAGGCGGCCCACGCCGCAGCGCCCGAATCCAACACCTGGGGGGCCTACCAGGCCTATGGCGACCCGGCCTTTCTGCTGGAGGACGGCCTGGACACGGCCATGGCGTCCCCGGGGACGGCCACGCCGAAAGAGGAGGGCTGGGTCACGCCCCACGAACTGGTGGCCCGCTTGCGCCAGCTGCAGGTGTGCGCGGAGGAAACCACCCAGCGGCGGCCCGCCGACGATCCGCTGCTCACGGCCCAGCTCAACCGCCTGCACCAAAGCGCTCCGGCCTCCTGGCTGCGGGAACCGGCGGTGGCCTTCGCCCTGGCCGAAGCCACCGCCGCCCTGGGGAAAGCCCATCGGGAGGAGGCCCGCGGCCACTATCTCGAAGCGATCCGCCTGCATCGCGGCGACGCTGCCCTGCCCGTGCGGGCGATCGAACAGCTCGCCACTCTGGAGGCCCAGCTGGGGGAGGCCAATGGGGAGCGGCGCTGGCTGGACTCCGCCCTGGGGCGGATCGAAGCGCTGGGGGCCCTGGTGGCAGATGGCCCGCCAAGCCACTGGTTCACCCTCAAGGGATCGGTTCTGCTGCGGCTGGCAGGGCTGGTCGCCCGCGAGATCGTGGAGGGCCGCGGTTCCCCGGCCCCGGAAGGCTTGCAAGAGGCCCTGCAGGCCAGCGTCGCAACCTTTGCCCGGGCTGGGGCGGATCCCCAGTCCCAGCTCCATCGCCTGACCCTGCTGGCCGTCCAGCGCCTGTCCGCCCCGCCGAAGACACGGCCCACGCAGGCGAAAGCGAGCGGCATCCGCGAGATCACCGCCCTGCAGGAGGAGCTCCAGGCGGCCTTTGCGCAGGAGCGCACCTTTGAGCGGGGGCTGATGGCCGCGGAGGCGCGCCTCGCCCTGAGCCTGCAGGACAGCAGCCTCTCCACGCCGGGGGCCAGGGGCCGACGGACCGCCAACGCGGTCCTGGAGGCCTATCGCAGCGTGTTCCTCACCTGCCCGGCGAGCCCCCTCCAGCGGGACTGCGCCATGGAGCAGCTCCTGCGTCTGGAAAGGCTGCTGCGGGCCCCCTGGGTCGCCCCGCCTTGCTCCGGCGAGGCGGGCGAGACCGCGGCGAATCAGCTGGCGCGCCTGATCAAGGCCCTCCAGGACGAGGTCCGCAGTGCCGCGGACGGGGAGGAGGAGGCCGCAGATGAGGATGGGGAGCAGGTGGTGGTGGTGGCGTGATCGACGTGCTGGTGATCGGCGGGGGGCCGGCAGCCCTTTGCCTGGCCGCGGAGCTGGCGGACCGGGGCCTGGCCATCGCGGCCCTGGCCCCGAGCGATCCCACCGCCCCCTGGACCAACACCTATGGCATCTGGGCCGAGGAGGTGGACAGCCTGGGCCTGGGGTCGCTCCTCTCCCACCGCTGGAGCGACACGGTGAGTTACTTCGGCGCCGGCGGCGCCGCCGGCGATGGCCTGTGCCGCCACGGCCGGGCCTACGGCCTGTTCGACAAGGCGGCCCTGCAGGAGCACTGGCTGGGACGCGGCGCCCGGGGCGGTGTGCGCTGGCACCGGGGCCTGGCGACCGCCCTGGGCCACGACAGGGCGGGCTCCACCGTCACCAGCGCAGCGGGGGAGGTGTTCCAGGCCCGCCTGGTGGTGGATGCCAGCGGCCATGCGCCGGTGTTCCTCCAGTGCCGCGGCGATGGCCCGGTGGCGGGCCAGGCCGCCTACGGCATCGTGGGCCGCTTCAGCGCCGATCCGATCGCCGCAGGGCAGTTCGTGTTCATGGATTACCGCTGCGATCACCTCAGCGAGGCCGAGCGCCGGGAGCCGCCCACCTTCCTCTACGCCATGGACTTAGGGGAGGGGGTGTTCTTCGTGGAGGAAACCTCCCTGGCCCTGGCGCCCGCGCTGCCCTTCGCCACGCTCCGCTCCCGCCTGCAGCGGCGCCTGGCCCAGCGGGGGGTGGCCGTGGCCGAGGTGCTGCATGAGGAGTTCTGTCTGTTTCCCATGAATCCCCCCCTGCCCCACCCGAACCAGCGGGTGGTGGGCTTCGGCGGCGCCGCCGGCATGGTGCATCCGGCCTCGGGCTTCATGGTGGGCGGGCTGCTGCGGCGGGCGCCGGACCTGGCCGGCGCGATCGCCGCCGCTCTCGCCGATGGCCTGGCGGGGGAAGCGCTGGCCCGGCAGGCCTGGGAGGGGCTCTGGCCGCCCACCCTGCGCTGGAGGCACGCCTTCTTCCGCTTCGGGCTGGAGAAGCTGATGCGCTTCGACGAGGCGCGGCTGCGGCACCACTTCGCCTCCTTCTTTTCCCTGCCGGCAGAGCAGTGGTACGGCTTCCTCACCAACACCCTGCCGCCGCCCGCACTGCTGGCGGCCATGGTGCGCCTTTATGGTCTAGCCCCATGGGATGTGCGCTGGGGCCTGATGACGCTGCAGGGACGGGAGGCCACGCTGCTGGCGCGCCTGGTGGGGGGATGAGCGACGAGCGCACGGTCCTGCTGGAGCGGCTGCGTCACCTCGGCACGCCCGCCCCTGCCGGGGCGGAGGACACCCGGACGCTGATCGAACGGCTGGAGCGGCAGCGCCCCGCCGACCTCGACCGGGACGCGGCCCAGCTGCGGGGGGTGTGGGAGCTGCGCTGGAGCAGCAGCTCCCTGCCCTATCTGGCGGTCGCCCCCTGGCTGGAGAATCTGCAGCTGCTCGATCCGGAGCGGGGGCGGGGCATGAACCTGCTGCGGCTGGCGGGCCCCCTGGCGCCGCTGGCGGGCATCACCGTGCAGGCGGCGATCGCCATCGATCCGCTGGGGGAGGGGGCCACCAGCCCCCGCCAACGGGTGACGGTGCGCTTCGAGCGGGGCGGCTGGCTCGGCCCGCGCTTCGGAACCGGCCGTCTGCAGCTGCTGCGGGAGGTGCGCCAGAGCTTTCCCGCCTGGCTGGACATCACCGTGCTCGATCCGGAGCTGCGGGTGTGCCGCGGCAACGCCGGCACCCTCTTCGCCCTGCTGCGGCGGCCCGACCTTCAGATCGAGGACTTCCTGCCCTCCTGAGGCGCTGGTTGCCGCAGGCTGGGGGCCAGCAGGGCCAGGCTCACCAGCAGCACCAGGGTGGAGAGCACGTGGATCTGGGGCGGGATCTCCCGCAGCAGGCTGCCGGCGATGTAAAGGGGGAAGGTGAGGGTCGATCCGCCGGTGAACAGCGTGATCACGTAGTCGTCGAAGGAGAGGGAGAAGCAGAGCAGCACCGCCGCCAGCAGCCCCGGGGCCAGCAGGGGCAGCGTGACCCACAGGAAGGAGCGCAGCGGTGGCGCCCCCAGATCCTGGGCCGCCTCCTCCAGGGTCCAGTCGAAGCCGCTGAGGCGGGCCTTGAGGGTGAGGCCCGCGTAGCTGAGGCAGAAGAGGCTGTGGATCAGCAGCAGGCTGGTGAAACCGAGCGGCAGGTTGAGCCGCACGAACAGCCCCAGCAGGGCGGTGCCGAGCACGATCTCCGGGCTGGTGAGGGGCAGCACCAGCAGCAGTTCGATCCAGCCGGCCCCGCGCAGGCGGCGGCGGGCCAGGGCGAGGGCCATCAGCAGGCCGAGCCCCGTGGCCAGCAGCCCCGCCAGCAGGGCCAGCAGCACACTGGTGCGGAAGGCCTCCCACAGGGCCGGCACCGCTAGGGGATGGCGCCAGGCCTCGAGGCTGAACCCCTGCCAGAGCAGGTTGAAGCGGCTGCGGGGCGCGTTGAAGCTGAACAGCACGATCACTGCGATCGGCGCGAACAGCAGGCCGTAGGCCAGCAGCGCCCAGAGGCGCAGCCAGGGGATCCCGAGCGGCACGGCGGTTTTCATGGCACCAGCAGGTCGTCGCGGGCGCCGGCCCGCCGGCCGAGCAGCACGCTGATCCCGAGCAGCAGCATCAGCAGCACGGTGAGGGCGGCGGCGCGGGGCAGCTGCCGCTGCACCAACACCAGGCTCTGGATTCCATTGCCGATCATCAGGTTGGTGGGGCCGCCCAGCATCTGGGGGTTGAGCACATCACCCACGGTGGGCACCAGGCTGAGGGTGAGGCCCGCCGCCAGGCCGGGACGGGAGAGGGGCAGGATCACCCGGACCAGGGTCCGCCAGGGACCGGCATGGAGGTCGGCGGCCGCCTCCAGCAGGGGCGCCCCCACCCGCTCCAGGCCCACCACCAGGGGCAGCACCAGGAACGGCACGGCGTTGTAGGTGAGCCCCAGCACCACGGCGGTGGCGGTGTTGAGCAGGCGGCCGTCCTGCAGGAGGCCGAGGGCCTCAAGGGGCCGATCCAGCCCGAGGCCGCGCAGCAGGGACAGCAGCGGCCCCTGATCCGCCAGCAGGGTGGTCCAGCCGATCAGGCGCACCAGGGAGGCGGTGAAGAACGGCAGCACCACCAGGCCGGTGAGCAGGGAGCGCCAGCGGCCGCCCCGGAAGGCGATGAAGCAGGCCAGCGGATAGGCGATCGCCAGGGCCAGCACGGTCGCCAGGCCCGCGTAATGGAGGGAGCGCAGCAGCAGCGGCCCGTACTGCTGCCAGGCCTCGCCGTAGTTGGCGAGGCGACCGGTGACGGTGAACTGCAGGCCGAAGCGGGAGGTGGGCTCCGCCAGGGAGAGGGGCAGGAGCCCGAGCAGGGGCAGCACGAACAGGGCCAACAGCCAGAGCAGGCCGGGGGCCAGCAGCAGCCAGGCCGGATCAGGCCCCGATGATCGACGCGAAGCGCTCATCGAAGCGGGCCTCCTCCCCCGCGCTCAGCGGCCCGAAGACGTGAAGGCGGGCGCGCATTTCGGCATCGGGAAACATCTGGGGATTGCGGCTCAGGGGTTCGGTGGCCGGGTCCGCCGCCAGGATCGAGCGCACCCCCTGCACCGGCGAGATGTAGTTCACCACCGCGGCGATGCGGGCGGCGTTGGCCGGGTCGTAGACGAAGTTCATCCAGGCGGCGGCCTCCTCGCGCTGCCGGGCGCCGCGGGGCATCACCATCACATCGGCCCAGAGCACCCCACCGCTTGCGGGCACGAGGAAACGCAGTTTGGGGTTCTCCATCGCCAGCTGGGCCACGTCGCCGGACCAGGCGACGCAGGCGGCGAAGTTGCCCACCAGCAGATCGTCCTGGTAGTCGTTGCCGGTGAAGGCCCGGATCTGGCCCTCCTTCTTGGCCTGCTCCAGGCGACGGAAGGCCCCCTCGGCGGCCCGGATGGTGGGGCGGTTGATGTCCTGGCCATCGGCGAGCATCAGCAGCCCGAGCGTGTCGCGCATTTCGGTGAGGAAGCCCACCCGCCCCTTGAGGCGGGGGTCGAAGAGATCGTCGATCCCCGTCAGTTCCCGGCCGGTGGCCTCGAGGTTGTAAGCGATGCCGGTGATCCCGGACTGCCAGGGCAGGGAGAAGCGGCCACTGGGATCCCAGGAGGGACGCTGCAATTGGGGCTCAAGGTGACGGCGGTTGGGCACCTGATCGAGGGGCAGGGGCTCCAGCCAGCCCAGGTCGATCAGGCGCTGGGTCATCCAGTAGGTGGTGACGAAGAGGTCCTGGCGGATCGGGCGACCGGCCGCCAGTTCGGGCTGGATCTTGGCGAAGAAGGCGGCGGCGTCGTTGTGGTCCTCCGCGTAGGCCACCCGGATGCCGCTCTGGCGGCGGAAGCGCTCGATGCTGCCCGGCACGCCGTCCTTGTCCGGGTCGATGTAGAGCGGGAAGTTGGACATCACCAACTGGCGCTCCCCACCACCGCCGCCGCCTCGCCGCGGACCGCCGCAGGCGGCGATGGCGGGCAGGGCCAGGGCGGCGCCGCCGGCCAGACCAAGGCGGCGCAACAGGGTGCGCCGGCTCAGCCGACGGCCGGCGAGGAGGG
Source organism: Aphanothece sp. (assembly GCA_040381155.1). Taxonomy (GTDB): domain Bacteria; phylum Cyanobacteriota; class Cyanobacteriia; order PCC-6307; family Cyanobiaceae; genus Cyanobium. The sequence goes on along the minus strand of JBEIHT010000016.1, from coordinate 8,807 downwards.
AGGCCATCGGTGGGCTGCACTCGGGTCCCACACCGCCCAGTAACGCTGCCCCGACCGTACCGCCGATTCGCTGCTGTGGCTGTTCAGCTGCACTAGCAGCGACGTTCCCGCCTCGCTGCGGAGGGTCACCAGCAGCACCGCTCCCTGGAAGCTGACGTCCTCCACCGTGGCGCGCACGCCCGCCTCGCCCGGCCCGGGCGGCCGCTCCTGCAGCCGCAGCTGTTCAGGGCGCAGCAGCAGGATCCCGTCCGCCTGCGGATCGCTCAGCAGGTTGGCGCGCCCGAGGAACTCCGCCACGAAGGCGTTGGTCGGCGCGTCGTAGAGCTGGCGGGGCGTGCCCAGCTGCTCGATCCTGCCGGCGCGCATCACCGCCAGCCGATCGCTCAGGGCCAGAACCTCCTCCTGGTCGTGGCTGACCATCAGCACCGTCAGCCCCAGGTCGCGCTGGATGCGCTTGAGTTCCGCCCGCACGCTGCGACGCAGGAAGGGGTCGAGGGCGGCCAGGGGTTCATCCAGCAGCAGGGCCGCCGGACGGTTCACCAGGGCCCGGGCCAGGGCCACCCGCTGCTGCTGGCCGCCGGACAGCTCATGGGGGCGGCGGCGCACCAGGTCGGTGAGGCGCACCACCTCGAGCACCTCGCCCACCCGGCGGCGGATCTCGGCGGCGGCCAGCCCGCGGGCCCGGGGTCCGAAGGCCACGTTCTCCCACACGCTCAGGTGGGGGAAGAGGGCGTAGTTCTGGAAAACGGTGTTGACGGGTCGGCGGTGGGGCGGCAGCCGGCTGACGTCCTGGCCCTCCAGGCGGATGCGACCGGACTCCAGGGGGTCGAAGCCGGCGATCAGGCGCAGGGTGGTGGTCTTGCCGCAGCCGGAGGGTCCGAGCAGGGAGAAGAACTCGCCCCGCTCCACCGCCAGATCGATCCGGTCGACGGCGATCAGCTCACCGAAACGGCGGCACACCGCCTCCAGCGCGATGACGGGCTCCAGGGTGACGCCAACCGGGGCCCGCAAAAGGTAGCGGGCTCAGTCCCAGCGGTCCTCCGCCAGGCCCTCCTCGTCGCCCTCCTCCCCGTCCTCCTCCCCCCAGGCCAGGCTCACCAGCACCGGCGCGTGGTCGCTGGGCTGGGGGTTGCCCCGCAGGCTGCGCTCGATCACGCAGCCGGTGGCGCAGGCCAGCAGCGGTGCGTCGAGGTAGATGTGATCGATGCGCCAGCCCAGGTCACGCTCCCAGGCGCCGCTGCGGTAATCCCACCAGCTCCAGTGGCCGCCCTCCGGCTCGAAGAGGCGGAAGGCATCCGTGAGCCGCTCCCCCAGCAGCTCGCGCAGGGCCTGGCGTTCCGGCTCGCTGGCCATGATCGAGCCGGCGAAGCGGGCGGGATCGTGCAGGTCCCGATCCTGCGGGGCGATGTTGAAGTCGCCCACCATCACCAGCGGATCGGCCTCGGCCGCCTGGGCCGCCAGATAGCGCTGCAGGCAGGCCAGCCAGGCCAGCTTGTAGGCGTACTTGTCGCTGCCGGTGGAGGAGCCGTTGGGCACGTAGAGGTTGAGGATGCGCAGGCCCCCGATCCGGGCGCTGATCAGCCGCTTCTGCTCCGCCAGTTCCCGGGCGCTGGGGTCTGCCGGCAGGAGGGCGTCGAAGCCCACCTGCACATCCTCCAGGGGCAGGCGGCTGAGGATCGCCACGCCGTTGTAGGTCTTCTGACCGCTGATCGCACAGTGGTAGCCCAGGGCCTGGAAGGTTTCGCGGGGGAAGCCGTCGTCCACCACCTTGGTTTCCTGGAGGCAGACCACCTCCGGGCTGTCCTGCTCCAGCCAGCGGCAGAGCTGATCCAGGCGGGTGCGCACCGAGTTGACGTTCCAGGTGGCGATCCGCATGGGCGAGCAGCGGCAGGACTGGCCAAGGCTTCTACCATGGCGATCCAGCAGCGATGCCGTCGCGCCCGAGGCCATGGCCTTCCCCACCCGTCGAGCCCACCGCCGCGCGCCACGGCCCCGTCTTGCTGCCGCCGCCGCCGCACTCCTGGCCCCCCTGTTCGCCCCCGCCGCCGCCCTGGCCCAGCAGCAGGGCTACGGCCAGACGATGGGAACGTCGCCGATGGAGCGCCAGCTTTATGACAGCAACCCCAGCGGCGGCAGCGGGGGCGGCTCCCTTCTGGAATCGGGCAATCCGCTGGGGATCATGAACACGATCCGCCGCAACTCCAGCCTCAGCGATGCCACGCCGCCCTCCTCGGCGATCGATGAGGCCCTCAAGGCGTTTGACGCCCAGTCGGCGCCGGCGACGGCCGGGCCGAAGCGGCCGGGGCCCTGAGGGGAGCGAGCCCCCAGCTGGCCGCCAGCCGATCGAGCCGGGGATCCGGTTTGCCGGCACCGGGTCCCCGCTGCCGCGCCTCGGCCAGGGCCTCCTGGGCGCCGCGGGTGTCGCCGGCCCCGTGGCGCAGGAGGGCCAGGCCGAGCAGGGGCCGCTGATCCTGGGGGAAGGCCTGGGCCAGCCGCCGGTAGCTGGCCTCGGCCGCCCGCCGCTGCCCCCGCTTCTGCTGCAGTTCGGCCAGCAGCAACCCCACGCCCATGGCTTCGGGCTTCACCTCCGGATTGGTGGCGGCGTTGAAGGCGGCGGCCACCCGCGCCTCGGCGGCCGCACCCGCCCCCTGCTCCAGCTCCAGCAGGGTCATCAGCTGCAGCGCCTCCACCTGGTCGCTCTGGCGGCTCAGGATCATGCGCAGCTCCCGCTCGGCACCGGCGCGGTCGTTCTGATCCCGCCGCAGTTCGGCCAGCATCAGGCGCAGGGACCAGCGATCGGGCTCCTGATCGGCCATCGGCTCCAGCAGGCTGATCGCCTCCCCCTGGCGATCAAGGGCCACCAGCAGCTCGAGCAGGCGCTGGCGATCGCCGTCGCTGGCCTGTTTGCGGTCGAGCCGCTGGCGCAGGCTGATCACCTCACGCTGCAGCACGGCGCGCCGGGGATCCTCCGGGGCCTGGGCGGCGCGCTGGCGAAGGCCAAGCCACCAGCCCAGGCTCAGGGTGAGGGCCAGCGCCGCCAGCAGCAGGGGCCACAGGCCCCAGCGCCTGAGCCCATCCACGCGGTTGCGGTTCGAACTCGTCGACATCCACGGCGCGGTGGGCTGAGCCACGGAGGCTATCGCCCGCGCTGGTTACATTGTGCCGATGGCCGTGGGCCAGCCCTGCCCCGCCCTGGGGTTTTCCCCCCTCCCTCCATGCGTCAGCACCCCATTTCCCCGGTCACCGAGCCGACGCAGTACCGGGCCATCGGCGTGGTGCGCGGCACCTACGTGCCGTCGGAACCGGAGCAGCTCACCCGCGGCCTGCTGCGCAGCGAGGACGGCGCCGAGATCGAAGCGGTGGTGCTCGGCCGCCTGCTCACCCTGATGCGCCGCCATCTGGATCTGGCGGTTCCGCACCTGTGGGTGGTCTACCCCCGCTCCCGCGAAGGTGACCTGCTCCACCTGCAGCTGGTGGGGGTGTGGGAGCCCAGCACCCTGGCCGGCGACGACGGCGAGGACGGCGCGGCTGCCGGGACGGCCGACACGCTGCCCGAGGGCGACGACTTCTTCTCGGTGCGCGGCGAGCTGATCTTCACCCGCCCGGAAACCGGCGACCTGGTGGTGAAGGTGCGTCAGAAACCGCGGGCCGACGGCAGCCGACCCAATCCCTTCAAGCTGCAGCTGCACGGGGAGGTGCCGCTGGAGCACCTGCGCCACTTCGTCTCCCTCGACCTGCGGCGCCAGGGGCAGGCCCTGAACCTGGAGAAGCTGGAGGTGATCGGCCCGGTGGCCCAGCGCGGCAACCGGGGCGGCAAACCCCGGCGCAGCGGCGGCCGCGGCCCCGCCTCCGGCGCAGCGGCCGGGCCCAAGCCTGCCGCGCCGGCCCCCAGCCGCGGGGCGGCGGTGAGCCGCCCGGCCCGTTGATGGCCAGGGCCGATTCCCCCCTCAGCGCCGTCGGAGCCCGCAGCGCCGGGGTGGCGGTGTTTGCGGTGAGCCTGGCGGCCCTGCTGGTGCCGGCGGCCGGTCTGTCGCCCTGGCTGGTGGCGATCCCCGCGGGCCTCGGTGTGGTGGCGGTCACCCTCGATGCGGCCCGCTTCGGCGGCCGCGGCGGCCATCTGCTGGCGGAAGCCCTGCCGGGCGGCCAGGGCCGGCTGCGGCGCATCGCCGTCCATGAGGCGGGCCATGCCCTGGTGGCGGAATCGGAAAACCTGCCGGTGCGGCGGGTGCTGGTGGGCAGCCTGGCCTGCCTGCGGGCCGGGCTGCAGGCGAGCGGCAGCACGGAGTTCGAGCCGCCCGCCTCGGCGCGGCTGCCCCTGGAGGAGCTGCGCCGCTGGAGCCGGGTGCTGCAGGCCGGCATGGTGGCCGAGCAGCTCCTCTATGGCGAAAGCCTCGGCGGCGCCGACGACCGGGCCCTGCTGGGGCGCCTCTGGGGGATCTCGGGCCAGGATGTGGACACCGCCCAGCGGGAGCAGCGGCGGGCCCGGCGCGAGGTGCTGCAACAGCTGCGGGCTGGGCAGGCGGAGCTGGAGGCCCGCGCCGACGCCCTGCTGGCCCACGCCCCCCGCCTGGGGCGAGCGGCGGGCGAGGCGGCATGAGCCTGGCGGTCCTCGACTGCCCCACCGGCCTGGCCGGGGACATGCTGCTGGCGGCGCTGTTCGATCTCGGGCTGCCCCAGGAGGTGGTGCACCAGCCCCTGGCGGCCCTGGGCCTGGAGGGCCGCTACCGGCTGGCGCTGAGCGAGGCTCGCAGCGGCGGCCTGCGGGGCCTGCGGCTGGCGGTGGAGTCGTTGGAGGAGGAGCCCCCCCACCGCCCCTGGGGCCCGCTGAAGCAGCGCCTGGCCGCCGCACCGCTGGCGCCGGAGCTGCGGGAGCGGGTGCTGGCGGTGTTCGGCCTGCTGGCGGAGGCGGAGGCCGCGGTGCACGGCCACGCCCCGGAGCAGGTGCACTTCCATGAGGTGGGGGCCCTTGATGCGCTGGTGGACATCGTCGGCGTCTGCGCCGGCCTGCTGCATTTCGGCATCGAGCGGCTGATCTGCGCCGTGCCGCCGGCGGGCCATGGCCGGGTGGTCACCTCCCACGGGCCGCTGCCCCTGCCGGCGCCGGCGGTGCTGGAGATCGCCCGCCGCTGCGCCATCCCCCTGGCGGCCTGCGGCGATTTTCCCGCCGGCGAGCTCACCACCCCCACCGGCCTGGCCCTGGCGGCCTGCTGGGCCGAGGCGTTCGGGCCGGCGCCGGCCCACCTGCCGCGGGCGGTGGGGGTGGGCCTGGGGCAGCGCCAGCTGGATCGCCCCAACCTGTTGCGGCTGGTGCTCGCCGGCCCGGGGGCAACGGGTGTTCCGGGAGAGATCCAGGAGCCCCTGCTGCTGCAGCAGGCCCAGATCGACGACGCGACCGCCGAAGACCTGGCCTTCCTGATGGAGGAGCTGCGCCAGGCCGGGGCGGTGGAGGTGTTCAGCCAGGCGATCGCGATGAAGAAGGGCCGGGCCGGCACGTTGATCAGTGCCCTGCTGCCGCCGGAGCGGGCCGCGGACCTGCGGCAGGTGTGGTGGCGGCACAGCACCACCCTGGGGGTGCGGGAGCAGCGGCAGGAGCGCTGGATCCTGCCGCGCGAGATCGTCAGCCTGGAAACCCCGCTGGGGCCGGTGCGGCTGAAGCGCTCACCCCTGCCGGGCGGCGGGGAGCGGCTGAAGGCGGAGCATGGGGATCTGGCCGCCCTGGCGCGGGAGCACAATCTGTCGTTGCAGCAGGTGCGGGAGCTGGTGGAGCAGGCGCGGCGGGGGGAGCGATGAGGGCGCGCTGGCGAGCGCTGCGGGAGCGGCTGCCGGCGGGCCTCAGGCTGCCCGGGGATCTGCGGCGCTGGATCGCGCTCACCTGCATCGGCTTCGTGCTGGCCGCCCTGGTGAGCCATGGCCGCCAGCTGCTGCAGCTGCGGCTCGACGCCCAGGGCTGGCTGTGGCTGGCGCTGGGGCTGGGGCTGAGCCTGCTGAGCGTGGTGGTGAACGGCCTGGCCTGGGGCGCGGTGCTGCGCTGGCTGGGGCTCCGGCCCCGCTGGGAGGCGCTGGTGAGCCTGTACATGGCCACGAATCTGCGCAAGTTCCTGCCGGGCGGCTTCTGGCATCTGGCCAGTCGCGTGCAGGTGCTGCGGGCCGGGCCGCCGGAATCGCCCCTCGCCGGGCTGGTGAGCACGCCGATGGCGCTGCTGGCCACCCTGCTCGATCCCCTGCTGGCGGCGATCGCGGCGCTGGCGCTGATGGCCCTGGGCGGCTGGCAGAACGGGCTGGCGCTGCTGGGCCTGCTGCCCCTGGCGCTGCTGCGCCCCCGCTGGCTCAACCCGCTGCTGGGGCGGCTGGAGCGCAAGCGGGCCAAGGCCCTGGGGCTGGAGCGGGAACTGGAGCGGGAGGCGATCGGCGGATCGCTGGCCGCCACGGTGCCCGGCTGGCCCTGGCCGCCGCTGCTGGCCGAACTGCTGTTCGTGGCGCTGCGCTTCGCCGGCTTCGCCTGCTGCGTGCTGGCCTTCGATCTGCAGCTCTCCACCGACTGGCGCACCTGGCTGGCGGGCTTCTGCCTGGCCTGGACCGCCGGCCTGGTGGTGCCGGGGGCGCCCGGGGGCCTGGGGGTGTTCGAGACGGTGCTGCTGCTGCGGCTGGCCTCCCAGATCCCGGAGGCCTCGCTGCTGGCGGTGGCCCTCAGCTATCGGCTGCTGGTGACCGCGGGCGACCTGCTGGCGGCCGGCCTGGCGGAGCTGGACCAGCGCCTGGCGCGCCGCTGGCCGTCCGCCCTGAAGGTCGCCCCGAAGGCCGACCTGGAGGCCGCGCGGGCATGGCCGGGGCCCCCGACCTAACGTTGGGTCCCAGCGGCCGCGCCGTGGCGACACCCCCTCCCAGCGCTCCGCTCCGCGGCGCCGCGCCCGATGGCGGAGGGCTGCGCACGAGCCTGCACGACCGGGGCCAGCGGCTCACCCCCCAGCGCGAGCGGGTGCTGAGCCTGTTCGAGCGGATCGGCGAGGGCACCCACCTGAGCGCCGAGGAGGTGCACCGGCGGCTGCAGAACGCCCAGGAGCGGGTGTCGCTGGCGACGGTGTATCGCACGCTGCGGCTGCTGAGCACGATGGGGCTGCTGCAGGAGCTGGAGCTGCCGGAGGGGGGCCGGCGCTTTGAGCTGGCGAGTGGTTCGCACCGGGAGCATCACCATCTGGTGTGCGTGCGCTGCGGCCGCACCGAGGAGTTTGAGAACGGGGCGGTGCTGGCGGCCGGGGAGGCGGCGGCCCAGGGGCATGGGTTCCGGCTGCTGGAGTGCGTGCTGAATGTGCGGGCCCTGTGCCCGAGCTGCGCACTGGAAAGCCCGGCCTGAGGGCCACGCCGCCGGAGGGCCAGGGCGGGGCCGGCCGCTTGCAACAGCCTCCTGCTATTGAGAATCGCTTGCAAAAGGGCGGGGGTCTTGTTTAGGTTGCGAGTCATTCGCAACAAGCTCACTGCGCCGATGAGCCTGCCGATTCCGCCCGCTGCCAGCCCCACCCCCGTGCGCCTGAGCGCGGGCCAGTGCGTGCTGCTCGACCCCACACCCCGGCCCAGCGCCAGCTGCCTGGAGGTGCTGGAGGGGGTGGCGCGGGTGTTCTGCCCGTGTGAGGAAACCGAGGGGATGACCCTGGCCTTCCTGCAGCCGGGCGACCAGCTGCGCACCGACCGCCTCTGCAGCGAGGGGGTGTGCGTGGAGGCGCTGACGCCCCTGTGCTTCCGCAGCCAGGCCGAGCCCCGCGAGGGCCACGGCTTCGACCCGGTGAATGAGTGGACGCTGCAGTTGCTGCGCATCCGCCACCTGGGCAGCGCCGAGCAGCGGCTGCACGCGTTGCTGGCATTGCTGGTGCGGCGCCTGGGCCGCCGCTGCGGCGCCTGGTGCGATTTGCCCTTCCGGCTCACCCATGAGCGGATCGCCGAGCTGATCGGCACCACCCGGGTCACCACCACGCGGCTGATCTCCCGCATCCGCGCGGCCGAGCTGCTGGAGGCACCGAGCGGCGAAACGGGGCTGCGGCTGGCGCCGTCGCTGGTGGAAAACGCGCCGCTGGCGGCCGCCTGACCCTGCAGCTTCAGCAACGATGTCGTTCTCGTTTTCCCAACGTCTCGCCGCCTGGTTCGGCCGCCTGGGCCGGCCCGGCCTGGCTGCGGCCAAGAAGGGCGGCTGCCGGCGGCGCAAGTGCTCGAAGTGGAAGGGGGGCTGCTGCCGCTGCGGCCGGGAGTGAGGGGGATCAGCTCACCAGCTCCACATCCGCGAAGCGACCGGCCACGGCGCGGGCGCGGCGGCCCAGCTCCGCCGCCAGCTGCTGGATGGGCGGGCAGTCGATCAGGTCGCGGCGCACCACGAGGGCTTCACCGCTGAGCAGGCCGAGATCCCAGTCGAGGCGCACGGTGCCGGGCTGGAGCGCCTCGCTGAGGCTCTGGCCGTAGGTGAGGGTGAGGCCATCGCCGCAGCGACCCTCCCAGTCGGCGGGGTCGTAACGGGACATCGGCACCTCCTGCTGCCAGAGGCCCTGCCCCCGCAGGATCGCTTCGGTGCGGGGAAACCAGCCGGCGGGCAACGCCAGGCTGGGGAAGCGGCGCAGGTCGTTTGCACTCGGACGGCGCACCCCGGCCAGGGGATGGTCGGGGGCCGCCAGCAGCCGCACGGGTTCACGCACCAGATCGAGCACCCACCAGTCGGGGTCGTCGGCAGCCGGCAGGTCGGGCTGGTAGCTGGCCACCCAGGCATCGATCACCCGCTCGCGCAGGAGCTGGAGGGGCAGATCCCGGCCGGGCAGGAGGAAGGTGCC
>JBEIHT010000015.1:0-35827 GCA_040381155.1 Aphanothece sp. | reverse complement strand
GTGCCCTGGGGCGTGACGCTGACCCCGGAGAGCAGGGCCACGGGAGGCTGGTTGCCCGGCGTGCCGTTGGCCATGAATTCCAGAATCGCAGTCGGCCCGGAAGCCGTAAAGCTCAGCACCTGCTGCTGCCAGTCAGAAACAGCAGCATTGGCCTGCTTGAAAATCGTCTGCGAGGACTGGGTTTCGGTGCCAAAGGTCACTTCCCACCAGTTGGTGGTGTTGGCGTTGTACGTGCCATCGGTGCAGGTGGAGCCCTCCAGGTAACAGTCGAACTGGCCGGCCGCCTGCGAGAAGGTCACGTCATAGATGGTGCCGCTGGTGAGCCCAGTCAACTCCTGCTTGATCGAGCCACTGAAGAGGGGATCACCATCCGAGGCGATGTACCAGCCGGAGCCGTCAACGCTATTGACGGTCTGAGAGGCACCGGTGGCAAACAGGGTCCAGTTGCGGCGCCCATTCTGCTGGGCGGCATTCAGGCCGGCGCCGTAGCGGGAGAAGGTGTTGCCATCGGACACCACATACATCAGGTTGTTGACCCAACCGCTGACATTCTTGGGGTCATCGGTGACCGTCCAACCGGGAATCGAATAAATGGAGGGCTTTGTGCCGCCGTCTCCGGTGCCCTTGTTGATGCCTGCGGAGGCGGCGGCTTTCGGCCCGCTGATCAGGTTATCGGAGGGCTTGAATCCGCCGTTGACCAGCGGCAGAGCCATGGCGGGGCCCGCGAAGGCCGCAGGCAGCACGGCCAACAGGACGGCGCCGATGCCTCTCGGTCGCCAGGACCAGTACGGGGGCTGTGGCCGGGACAGCGCCACGCCCTCTCGGAAAATGGATGTCATGGAAAAGGGTTTTGAAGGTTCAGCTCGATCAGGAGGGGCCCCCCTGGAAACCTAGAAATCGGGCCTGAAAAAGAAAATGCAGGAAATGCAAAGACTTACTGAAACTTGCTCCGCTCCGCGCCGCCCCTCCCTTCCCCGGCTGGGGGCAGGCTTCGGTAACAACCGCCACCGGAGCGCCCCCTGCCGGCGCTGCAGGATCCCGGCAGCGGAGTGCGCCGACATGTTCACGGAGTACCGGCCCAACCACGGCTACGACGAGTACTTCAGCGGCGCCGACCAGCCCCGCGCCGGCCTGCGTCCCCTGCTCTCCTCGCTCGGCCGCATGGGCCTCGACCAGCTCAACCACAACCACGCCGCCGCCGGCATGTTGCTCAAGCGGCTGGGCGCCACCTTCCGCCTCAACGATTCCGGCAGCCAGGGGGTGGAGCGCATCCTGCCCTTCGATCCCCTGCCCCGGCTGATCACCGCCAGTGAATGGCAGGTGCTGGAGAAGGGCCTGATCCAGCGCCTCGAGGCGATCGACCGCTTCCTGGCCGACGTCTACGGCGACGGCAGGATCCTGGCCGACGGGGTCGTGCCCGAGGAGGACGTGGTGAGCTCCCATGGCTGGCGGCCCCAGATGAAGGGGATCCGGCCGCCCCTCGATCGCTGGTGCCACATCTCCGGACTTGACCTGGTGCGCGATGGCGCCGGCACCTGGCGGGTGCTGGAGGACAACCTGCGCTGCCCCTCGGGGGTGGCCTATTTCCTCGAGAACCGGCGGGTGATGAAGCGCATCTTCCCCAGCCTGTTCAGCGGCCGGGCCGTGGCGCCGATCGACAACTACGCCTCCCAGCTGCTGCAGACCCTGCGGGAGCTCGCCCCCTGGACCGACACCCCCAAGGTGGTGCTGCTCACCCCGGGGGTGTACAACAGCGCCTACTTCGAGCACAGCTACCTGGCCCAGCAGATGGGCATCCAGCTGGTGGAGGGCCGCGACCTGGTCTGCGAGGCGGGGCGGGTGTGGATGCGCAGCACCGCCGGCCTCGAGCCGGTGGACGTGATCTACCGCCGCATCGACGATGACTTCCTCGATCCGGCCGTGTTCCGGGCCGACTCGATGCTGGGGGTGCGGGGCCTGATCGAGGTGTTCGCCGCCGGCCGGGTGGCGATCGCCAACGCCCCGGGCACCGGCGTGGCCGACGACAAGCTGATCTATGCCTACGTGCCCGAGATGATCCGCTACTACCTGGGCGAGGAGCCGATCATCGAGAACGTGCCCACCTACCTCTGCTCCCGGCCCGAGGAGCGGGCCTACGTGCTGGCCCACCTGGGCGAGCTGGTGGTGAAGGCGGTGGCGGAAGCGGGCGGCTACGGCATGCTGATCGGTCCCCATGCCAGCGCCGAGGAGATCGCCAGCTTCGCCGCCAAGATCGAGGCCGATCCGCGCAACTACATCGCCCAGCCCACCCTGGAGCTCTCCACCGTTCCCTCCCTCAGCGAAGGGGAGCTTTACCCCTGCCATGTGGACCTGCGGCCCTACGTGCTGCGGGGCCAGGGCGCCTGGGTCACGCCCGGCGGCCTCACACGCGTGGCCCTGCGGCGCGGCTCCCTGGTGGTGAATTCCTCCCAGGGCGGCGGCTGCAAGGACACCTGGATCGTGGATGACCTCTCATGCTGAGCCGCGTCGCCGACTCCCTCTACTGGATCCACCGCTACATCGAGCGCGCCGAGAACGTCGCCCGTTTTGTCGAGGTGAGCGAGGCCCTGGCCCTCGACTGTCCCCCCGGCAGCGCCGAGCCCTGGCTGCCCCTGATCGAGGCCAGCGGCGAGCGGGAGCTGTTTGATGCGCTGCAGAGCGGCGTCAGCCCCGACGACGTGGTGGAGTTCCTGGTGCGCAATCCCAAGAACCCCAGCAGCGTGGTGAACTGCATCGCCATCGCCCGCGAGAACGCGCGCCAGATCCGTGATGTGATCACCACCGAGATGTGGGAGCAGCTCAACGGCACCTACTGGACCCTGCAGGAGCCGGAGTTCTGGCAGCAGCCGCCCCAGGAGCAGTTGCGGGAGGTGCGGCGCTCCTGCCAGCTCTTCTACGGCATCACCGACGCCACCCTCAGCCGTGATCTCTCCTGGCAGTTCTGCCGGCTCGGACGCCTGCTGGAGCGGGCCGAGAAAACCACCCGCATCCTCGATGTGAAGTACTTCCTGCTGCTGCCGATCCACGAAAGCGTCGGCGGCGTGCTCGATGAGCTGCAGTGGATTGCCCTGCTGCGCAGCGCCGGCGCCTACCAGATGTTCCGCCAGTCGCAGCAGCGGGCGATCGCGCCGGAGGCGGTGGCCTCCTTCCTGCTGCTCGACCCCCACTTCCCCCGCTCCGTGCGCTACTGCCTGGAGCGGATCAGCGAAACCCTGCGCATCATCCGCGGCACCGCCCTGCCCGGCCCACCGGACGAACTGGAGTGCCTCACCGGCCTCACCCTGGCCCGCTGGAGCTTCACCCGCATCGAGGAGCTGATCGCCCACGGCCTGCACGAGGCGATCGACCAGCTGCAGCAGGACTTCAACCGCATGCACAACCTGATCGAACAGCGCTACTTCATCGCCGCCAGCAGCGGCGACAGCCAGGACAGTGCCGAGCCGTCATGCGCGCCCGCATAACCCACAGCCTCACCTACCGCTACAGCGCCCCCGTCCTGCTCGGACCCCACCGCTTCTGCCTGAAGCCGCGCGGTCACGGCTTCCAGCGGCTGCTGCACTTCGATCTTTCGATCACACCGGAGCCCGCCAGCCTCTTCCCGCTGCTGGCCGCCAGCGGCGATGAGATCCTGCGGGCCCGCTTCTGCGGCAGCACCGATGTGTTCCTGCTGCGGGGGGTGAGCGAGGTGGAAACCCAGATCCCCCCGGCCCTGGAGATGTGCCTGGAGGAGCAGGAGCCGGAGCTGCCCTATCCCGCCGGCCGCCTCAACCTCGACCTGGGCGGCGCCCTGCTCGGCTGGCTGCCCAATGGCCAGCACGACCCCGCCGCGGTGGATCTGGCCCAGGAGGCGCTGATGGGCAGCGAACAGCGGGCGCTGCCGTTCCTCAGCCAGCTGGTGGCGATGATCCAGGACCGGGTCAAGTACACCCAGCGCCACCTGGGGCCGGCCTGGCCCGCCGGCCGCACCCTCAAGGAGCGGGTGGGGTCCTGCCGTGATCTGGCGATGCTGATGGTGGAGGCCTGCCGCTGCGTCGGCCTGCCCTCCCGCTTCGTCAGCGGCTACCACCTGGTGGAGCCGAAGCCGAAGCGCTACGACCTGCACGCCTGGGCGGAGGTGTATCTGCCGGGGGCGGGCTGGCGGGGCTTCGACCCCAGCGGCAAGGGGGCGATCGACGACCGTTACATCGTGCTGGCCACCTCCTCCCGGCCCCACCTCACCGCGGCCGTCAACGGCACCTTCTCCGGCCCTGCCCAGGTGAAGAGCGACATGGGCTGGACCATCGAGGCGGAGGTGCTGGCGAGCTGACGCTCATCTGAAGACCGCCCGGTCGGTAGCGGTTGGTGCAGCACCGCCCTGCAAGCCTTGCCAAGAAGGCATCAGAACGATTCCGTCCTCCCTCGCCGCGTCCGCACCATGGCCCTGTCCACCCCCCCCACACCGGCCGCCTCCGGCTCGTCGCTGGTGGAGGCCATGCGGCGCCACCTCTTCTCCAGCCAGGCCAAGTCGCCCTCCCTGGCCACCGTGCATGACCACTACCTGTGCCTGGCCCTGGCGGTGCGCGACCGCCTGCTGCACAGCTGGGTCGACACCGCCGAGACCTACACCAGCCAGCACGTGCGCACCGCCGTCTACCTGTCGGCGGAATACCTGCTCGGGCCCCACCTGGAGAACAACCTGGTGAATCTGGGCATCCGCCAGGAGGCGGAGGAGGCCTGCGCCGAGCTGGGTCTGTCTCTGGACAAACTGATCGCCGAGGAGCCGGAGCCGGGCCTGGGCAACGGCGGCCTGGGGAGGCTGGCGGCCTGCTTCCAGGAATCGATGGCCACCCTGGAGCTGCCGGCCATCGGTTACGGCATCCGCTACGAGTTCGGCATCTTCCGCCAGCAGATCGGCTCCCACGGCCAGATGGAGAGCACCGACCCCTGGCTGGCCCGGGGCAATCCCTGGGAGCTGATCCGGCCGGAATGGAGCTACCCGGTGCAGATCGGCGGCCACACCGTGATCGGCGTGGCCCACGACACGCCGATCCTGGGCTACGGGGTGCACACGGCCAACACGCTGCGGCTGTGGTCGGCCCAGGCGCCGGACGCCTTCGACTTCGCCTCCTTCAACGCCGGCGATTACACCCGGGCGGTGCTGCAGAAGGTGCAGTCGGAAACGCTCTCGAAGGTGCTTTATCCCAACGACGAGATGGAGCAGGGCAAGCGGCTGCGGCTGAGCCAGCAGATCTTCTTCGTGTCCTGCTCGCTGCAGGACATGTTCCGCATCCTCAAGGGCCAGGGCCTGGCGGTCACCGACTTCCACCGCAAGTACGCCCTGCAGCTCAACGACACCCACCCGGCGATCGCCGTGGCCGAGCTGATGCGCCTGCTGGTGGACGTGCACGGCGTCGACTGGGACACCGCCTGGACGATCACCACAGCGTCGATCAGCTACACCAACCACACCCTGCTGCCGGAGGCGCTGGAGTGCTGGGGGCTGGAGCTGTTCCAGCAGCTGCTGCCCCGCCAGCTGGAGATCATCTACGAAATCAACACCCGCTTCCTGCGCCTGGTGCGCCTCAAGTACCCCGGCCGGCCGGATCTGCTCGAGAAGCTGTCCCTGATTCAGGAGGGACCCCACCGCAAGGTGCGCATGGCCAACCTGGCGGTGGTGGGCAGCCATCAGGTGAACGGTGTGGCCCAGCTGCACAGCGAGCTGCTGGTGAAGAACCTCTTCCACGATTTCGCCGCTCTCTGGCCGGATCGCTTCACCAACATCACCAACGGCGTCACCCCGCGGCGCTGGCTGGCGGTGGCCAATCCCGGACTTGCCAACCTGGTGGACGGGGCGATCGGCAGCGGCTGGCGCCGCGAGCTCGACCAGCTCTCCCGGCTCGAACCCCTGGCCAGCGATGGCGGCTTCCTGGAGCAGTGGCGGCAGATGCGGGAGCAGGCCAAGCAGCGGCTGGCCACCACCATCCGCCAGGACACCGGCATCCTGGTGGATCCCGCCTCCCTGTTCGATGTGCAGGTGAAGCGGATCCATGAATACAAGCGCCAGCACCTGGCGGCCCTGCAGATCGTGGAGCGCTACCTGCGGCTGCGCGCCGGCGAGGATCTGCCGCCCCGCACGGTGATCTTCGGCGGCAAGGCGGCCCCCGGCTACGCGATGGCCAAGCTGATCATCCGCCTGATCGTCGGCATCGCCGACATCGTCAACATGGATCCGGCCATGGATGGGCGGCTGCGGGTGGTGTTCCTGCCCAACTTCAGTGTCAAGCTCGGCCAGCGCATCTACCCGGCGGTCGATCTCTCCGAGCAGATCTCCACCGCCGGCATGGAGGCCTCGGGCACCGGCAACATGAAGATGTCCCTCAATGGGGCGCTGACAATCGGCACCCTCGACGGCGCCAACATCGAGATCCGCGAGCGGGTGGGGGCGGACAACTTCTTCCTCTTCGGCCACACCGCCGCCGAGCTGGTAGAGCTCAACCAGGCGGGCTATCACCCGATGCCCTGGCTGGAGAAGGAACCGCTCAGCAAGGAAGCGATCGAGCTGATCGGCTCCGGCCACTTCAGCGAAGGCGATCGGGAGCTCTTCCATCCCCTGCTCGCCAATCTCTGCAGCAGCGATCCCTACCGGGTGATGGCCGACATCGGCGATTACCGCCGCGCCCAGGACGCGGTGGACGCCACCTGGAGGGACCCGGTCCGCTGGAGCGCCATGTCGCTGCTGAACACCGCCCGCTGCGGCTTCTTCAGCAGTGACCGCTCGATCCGGGAGTACGCCGAGCGGATCTGGAAGGTCACGCCGGTGCCGATCCGAAGCTGCAGCATGATCGGAGGCAGCTGAGTCCTCGAGTTCCGATGGGATGGAGGGAGGAGGTGGCCCAGGTGGCGGAAAGCCGCCTGGCCGCCCATGGCATTCGGCTCACCCTCGGCGGTGAGCCCACCCTGGTGCCGCTGGAGCCCGAGGGGGCGGAGTGGAGCGTCAGCGCCGACGGGCCGACGAAACTGCCCGTGGCCCGGCGCCTGGCCCGGGAGCTGCAGTGCCACACCTGGCCCGGCAGCACGCTGCTCTACTGCACGGGCAAGTGTTACGACGGCGAGGTGAATCCCCGCTGGGCGCTGCGGCTGGTCACCGGCGTCGACGGCAGCCCGCCGGTGCGCTGGCCCTCCCCCTGCCAGCCGGGCCTGGAGGGCCGGGTGCCGACCCCGGAGGAGGCGCTCGACTGGCTGGGACGGCTGAGCGATCAGCTGGGCCTGGAGCTCCAGCCCCTGCCGCTCCGCGATCCCCTCGACCCCGCCCGGCGGGTCTGGGCCGCCCCGCTCAGCAGCGAGTCCCCGGAGAGCGAGGAGGCGAGCGCCCGCTGGATCGTCCACCCCTGGCCGCTGGCGGAGGAACTGCGGGAGCTCAGCGGCGCCCCCGGCCCCGCCGGCCTGCGCCTGCCCCTCCAGCACCTGCCCGAGGCGGTGCCCCGCCAGGTGCTCACCCTGGAGATCGGCCCGGACGACTGGCAGCTGTTCCTGCCGCCCCTCAGCCGGCTGCCCCTCACCCAGCTGCTGCAGGCGGTGGCGGACAGCCTGGCGGATCTGGCGGCCCCCGGGCTGTCCGGCACGCTCCCCTGGGACAGCGATGGCCACTGGCAGGTGCTGGGGCTGGCAGCCGACCCCGGCGTGCTGGAGATCAACCTGCCCATCTGCCACTGCTGGGCCGAGTACGACGGCTGGCTGCGGCGGATCGAGACGGCGGGCGCGGCGGTGGGGCTGCGCAGCTGGAAGGAGGAGGCGGATGGACGGCAACAGGGCACAGGCGGTGGCAACCACCTGCTCTGGGGCGGTCCGGGGCTGGCGGAGCATCCCTTCTTCCCCCGGCCGGCCTGGCTGGTGGGGATCCTGCGCTACTGGCAACACCATCCCAGCCTGGCCTACCTGTTCAGCCCTCCCTGCGTCGGGCCCGCCTCCCAGTCGCCGCGGCCCGACGAGGCGTTGGGCTCGATCGTGGACCTGGAGCTGGCCTACCGCTGCCTGGAGGCGGCCGGCGAGCGGGCGAACGGCGATCCCCGCGGCGACCATCGCGAACTGATCGGCGAAACCCTGCGCCACCTGCACGCCGACCGCAGCGGCAACAACCACCGCAGTGAGATCAGCTTCGACAAGTTCTGGAATCCCGGCACCGCCGCAGGCTGCCTGGGGCTGGTGGAATTCCGCGCCCTGGAGAGCCTGCCGGAGGCGGCCTGGAGCAGCACCGTCGCCCTGCTCTGGAGTGCCCTGGCGGCCCATCTGCTGGAGCCGGCCTACCGTCCGCCCTGCCTGCGCGACTGGGGCCGGGCTCTGCACGACCGCCAGCTGCTGCCCAGCCGCCTGTGGGTCGACCTGGAAGCCATCCTCACCGGCCTCGCTGCCGACGGCCTGGCCCTGGAGGTGGCGGCGTTCCGCCAGATCTGGCAGTGGCGCTTCCCGCCGCTGCTGGAGTGGCAAGCGGCCGATGGCCAGGCCGGCCGACTGGAGCTGCGGCCGGCGCTGGAACCCTGGCCCCTGATCTGTGACTTCCCCCGCGAAGGTGGCTTCACCAGCCGCTTCGTGGACGGCTCCCTGCGGCGCATCGAGCTCAGTGCCGATCCGGCCTTCCGGCACGGCGGCAGCGTGTGGCTCAACGGCCGCCCCCTGCCCTTGCCAGCGCCGGAGGCGAGCGGCGACGAGGCCCTCCTGGCCGTGCGCTTCCGACAGCAGCGGCTCTACCCCTGCCTGCACCCGGCGATCGCCCCCCACCTCCCCCTGCAGCTGCAGCTGCGCACCCCCTCAGGGCGGCTGAATTTCCAGCTGGACGCCAGCGGCAACCGCTTCGTGCCGCTGACAGAGGAGCTGGCCTGGCCGGAGCAGGCCCCGTGCTGGCAGGGCCGGCTTCATCCCAGCGACGTGACGATCGACCTGCGCCTCGAGGACGGGCCGATCACCAGCTGACGCCGTGCAGCTTGGGCAAGGGCGCCGTGCGGGAGGTAACGGCGAACAACCGGGGAATCCGGGCGCTGTTGTAGACGCGGAACTCCCGCAGGATGCTGGCCCCCTCGTCCCGCACCGCCTGGTTCAGCACCAGGGAGCCGTCGGGATCGGAGACGGAGCGGTGGAAGGTGCCGGGCGGGATGCGCAGGATGTCGCCACCGCTCTCCAGACGAACGATGTGGAAGGGGTAATTCCAACCCAGGTTCACCAGGAAGAAGGTGCGACCGCCATGCAGGGCCAGCAGGTTGTCCTCCTGGTGGGGATGCAGATAGAACTGCCAGGCCCCGGTGGCCGGGTCGTCGGGGGGGCTGACGGCCGGACCGCTGTGCACCACCAGATCTCGGGCGTTGGACGTGGGCACCGTGATGTCGAAAAAGCGCACCGCGGGGGTGTCGCGGAACTTCTCGTAGGGGATGAGCTCGAACATCGGCGCCGGCCTGGGGCCGGAGCCCTGGGAATCCTGCGAACGGGGAAGGGAGGCGGTCATGGGGGAGCGCGGCCACCCAAGGGTGAGCGGCGCGGGGCTGAGATGGCCCAGTGAACCGAAACACGCAGGGGCGCAATGGTGTTCCGGGCTACCAATTCACCCCTTGACCAGACCAGTTTCGCCACTGGTTTGAGCCTGGTCGCCCTTGCTTGAATGGAATTCCCATCAGGCCTCCATGGCTGCCACTGCTCCTACCCACCGCCGGCGGTCGCCCCTCCGGCAGACCCTGCCCGGATTGCTGAGCCTGGGCCTGATGGTCGGGAGCGGCCTCCTGCAGCCGGCGGCCCTGGCCAAGCCCAAGCCCACGGTCTCGGTGCCGGAGTTCAAGAACACCGTCACCCAAACCGCCTGGTGGTGGCAGGGTCCGGTGGCGGCGGACCTGGCATCCGTGCTGGCCAATGAGCTCCAGGCCACGGGCGCGCTGCAGGTGGTGGAGCGCAGCAATGTGAACGCCGTGCTCTCCGAGCAGGAGATGGCGGAACTGGGCCTGGTGCGCAAGGGCCCCAACGCCGCCAAGCGGGGCCAGCTGACCGGCGCCCGCTACATCATCCTGGGCACGGTGACGTCCTACGAAACCAACACCGACGCGGCGGGCAACAGCAGCAATTTCGGCCTGCTCGGCTTCGGCAAGAACAACGCCCAGCTGGAAACCAAGGACTACGTGGCCATCGACATCCGCGTCGTCGACAGCACAACGGGCGAAGTGGTGGGCCAGCGCACGGTGGAGGGCCGCGCCAGCAATGTGGCGAGCCGCAGCGAACAGGGCGTCAGCCTGCTGCCGGTGGCGGGGGCCGCCCTGCTGCTCTTCCCCAACATGGGGCGCACCGGCCAGGTGCTCACCGGGGCGGCCGGCACCCTCAACTTCGGCAAGAGCAACTCCCAGGTGCAGCGAACCCCGGCGGCCAAAGCGATCCGTGCCGCCCTGGCGGAAGCCTCCGAGTATGTATCCTGCGTGCTCGCGCCCCAGGGCGACTGCCTGGCACGCTTCGAAGCCAAGGACCAGCTGCGCCGAGAACGCAACCGCGGCGTGCTGCAGCTGGAGTAAAAGCTTTCAGGAAGATGTGCTACGATTAATAATTACATTTTTTCTTGCAGAATGCTTCAGGCAGAGAGCACAGCTCGTCGCCAGTTACGCGTGAAGCTTGGCGAATTCATCTACCGAAGCGGACTGCACCATTACGTGCTGATTCCCCACCAGCCCCCCGAGGGCGGGCTGCGGCTGCGGCTGTTCGATTACCTCCGGCATTACCTGGATCAGGCCAAGGCATGCCCCGCCAATCTGCGGATCGGCAGCCCCACGATCACGCTGCGCTGCGATCTCAATGATCACATGCTCAAGCCTTACCTCTTTGGCGAGCGCGGCCTCTATGAGGAGCAGGAGATCGCCCACTGCGCCAGCTACCTGAGGGCTGGCGATGTGCTGCTCGACATCGGCGCCAACCACGGCTTCTGGTCCTTCCTGCTGGCGGCCCGCCAGCCCGGCCTGAAGCAGATCGTCACCGTGGAGGCCAATCCCGAGCTGGCGGAACGCATCCGCCTCAGTGCCGGCCTCAATCCTGCGCTGCCCGTGAAGGTGGTGAATGAGGCGCTCTGCGGCCCAGGGGTTTCAGAAATCGCCTTTTATCTGCCGATTGACAACCCGGTGGGCAACCTCAGCGGCCTCGGCTCGATTGTTCTGCACCCAATGGCCAAGGAGCATGGCTACCTGTCTCAGGACCACGCGATCACCTGTCCCGCCACCAGCCTCGATGCACTGGTGGAGCGTCTACAGCTGGCGCGCCTTGATCTGCTCAAGATTGACGTCGAAGCGGCTGAAGACGCCGTGATTGCCGGTGGCCATCGAGTGTTTGAGGAATTGCATCCGCGTCTGGTGATGGTGGAAACCTCAGCCACCAGCCAGACCACCCGCTACCTGCTGAGCCAGGGATACAACGCTCACATCCTCGGCGAGGACCAGAACATCAACGAAACAATCCCCGCTGATTTCTGGGGAAACATCTTCTTCACCTGGCCGGCAGGATGACCGCCACCGCCAGCAGCCAGCCGCGGATCTCTGTGGTTGTGCCGGCCTACAACCGGCGCAGCTTTCTAAAACGCTGTCTGGAATCCATTGAAGCCACTGGTTATCCAAATCTTGAAGTTCTCCTGATCGACGACGGCTCGAGCGACGGCTCCTGGGAACTGATCCAGCAACTCGCCCAAGCCCGCGACGGCTGGGTGCACGCCCTCCACCATCCCGAACACCAAAACCGTGGCATCAGCGCCAGCCGCAACCTGGGCATCGCCAAGGCGACCGGCAGCTACCTGGCCTTCCTCGATTCCGATGATGAGTACCTGCCCAATCGCTTCGATCATTGCGTGCCGATGCTGGCGGCTCAGCCTGCGCTGTTCGCGGTCTACGAGCCGGTGCATATCGAGGGGCCTGGAGAATCGGACGGCCGCTTGCATCCCAGCGCCGAAAACATCCAACGCTGCGAGAGCCATCCCCTGGAGTGGCTGCAGTCCCCTAGCTGGTGGGCCTCCTGCGCCGTTACGGTGCGCCGCGAATTTCTGAGCACCTATGGCAGCTTCCGTCCGGATCTTGCCGTGGCGGAAGATACGGAGCTCTGGATGCGGATCGTGGCCACCGGCGCGATTCGCTGCGGCCAGCGGCAGCACCCCGTGGCCACCGTGCATCGCCACGGCGAGGGCCACTCCTGGGATCGCTACACAATCGAGACGAGTACACGCTTCTATCGGAAAGCCCTGCTCACCGCCTTGAATTCGATTCAGCGGCAACCGCACCTCTACGATCCGCACTCCCTGGCTGCCTTCCGAGCCCGCTATCGCCAGACGCTGGAGCAGGATATCGCCATTCTCGGTGAGCGAAAGCGCTACCGAGCCGTGGCCAGACTCCTCCTCGAAGCAGCCGGCCACCAGCCCAAGGCGATCTGGAACAAGCGCCTGGTCGGCAATCTCCTGAACTGGAGGCGCTGGCGCTGAGGGCGCAGCGAGAGGTTCAGGCCTCCTTTGGCACAACCGGGGCGTGCGTCGAAGCCGCCAGGACCTGTTCAAGAGCCTCCAGATCCTTGTCGGTGATCTTCGTCTGCATCGGGCAGTGCTTAGGGCCGCACATCGAACAGAACTCGGCTTGCTTGTAGATGTCGGCCGGCAGGGTTTCGTCATGGTATTCGCGAGCGCGCTCCGGGTCGAGCGAGAGCTCAAACTGGCGATTCCAGTCGAAGGCGTAGCGGGCGCGGCTGAGCTCGTCGTCGCGGTCGCGGGCCCCGGGACGGTGGCGGGCGATGTCGGCGGCATGGGCGGCGATCTTGTAGGCGATCAGGCCGTTGCGCACATCCTCGGGATTGGGAAGGCCCAGGTGTTCCTTCGGGGTCACGTAGCAGAGCATGGCCGTGCCATACCAGCCCGCCATGGCGGCACCGATGGCACTGGTGATGTGGTCGTAGCCGGGGGCGATGTCGGTCACCAGGGGACCGAGCACGTAGAAGGGAGCCTCCGCGCATTCCTCAATCTGCTTGCGCACATTGAACTCGATCTGATCCATCGGCACGTGGCCCGGACCCTCGACCATCACCTGCACGTCGTGCTCCCAGGCGCGACGGGTGAGCTCGCCCAGGGTTTTAAGCTCCGCCAGCTGGGCCTCATCGGACGCGTCGTGCAGGCAGCCGGGCCGCAGCGAATCGCCCAGCGAGAAGCTGCAGTCGTAACGCTTGAAGATCTCGCAGATGTCGTCGAAACGGGTGAACAGCGGATTCTGGCGGTGGTGATACAGCATCCACTGCGCCAGGATGCCGCCGCCGCGGCTGACGATGCCGGTGAGGCGGCCCTTCACCTTCGGCAGGTGCTCGATCAGCAGGCCGGCGTGGATCGTCTGGTAATCCACCCCCTGCTGGCAGTGCTTCTCGATGATGTGCAGGAAGTCGTCCTCCGACAGGCGCTCGATCGAGCCATGCACGCTCTCCAGGGCCTGGTACACCGGCACGGTGCCGATGGGCACCGGCGAGGCTTCAATGATCGCGGTGCGCACCTCATCGAGGTTGACGCCGCCGGTGGAGAGATCCATCACCGTGTCGGCGCCGTACTTCACCGCCAGCTCCAGCTTGCGCAGTTCCTCGCCCACGTCGCTGGCATTGGGGGAGGCGCCGATGTTGGCGTTCACCTTGCAGCGGCTGGCGATGCCGATCGCCATCGGCTCCAGGTTGGGGTGGTTGATGTTGGCCGGGATGATCAGGCGGCCGCGGGCCACCTCCTCCCGGACCAGCGACTCCGGCAGGTTTTCCCGAGCCGCCACGTGGGCCATCTCCTCGGTCACCACTCCCGCGCGGGCGTAGTGCATCTGGGTGACGTTGACCTGGCCTTGGCGCTTCTCGATCCAGGTATGGCGCATGGGATGGATGGGCGGGGGGACCTGCCGGGGAGCAAGATCGCAGCGCTTCCGCACTTCCCTGCGCCGGCATGACCCGGATCAGGTTCGGAGGGTGTGATCTCAGCCCGGAGAAGAACGTGATAAGCGCGGCTCCAGGCACCCCTAGTGGCTCCTGAAACCTAGCAGCCACGGACGGAGAACGGCTTCAGGCCTGCAGGCCGTTGAGGGCCGCGGCCACGACCCGGTGGTCCGGGTCGCCCTGGAGGCTGCGCAGGGCCTGACGGGCCGCCTCGAGCTCGGCCGCCTCGCCACGACCATCGGCCAGCAGGCGACCCAGCACCTCGGCACCCCCCACCCGCACCGTGCCATCCCCATCGGCGATCGCCAGCTCGCCCAGCTCCAGCAGCCATTCCGGCCGCATCGCCTCCTGCTCCGCCAGGGCCGCCAGGATGCTGCAGCGCACCAGCCACTGGCCATCGGCGCGGAAGGCATCCCGCAACAGCGGCCAGGCCCCCTCCACGCCGAAGCTGGCGAGGGAGTTGGCCGCCTCCGCCCGGACGTTGGCATCGTCGTCGTGCTGAAGCGAGCGCTCTAGGGCCGCCCGGCCCTGCTCACTGCGCTTCACCCCCAGCCCGGCGCAGGCCAGGGAGCGAACGATGAACGTGGTCTGCTCGAGGCCCAGCAGCAGCAGGGGAATCGCCTCCGCTTCCGGAACCTCCCGCAGGCTGGCCAGGGCGGGCATGGACTGGGAGGGGTCCCCTGAGGCGATGGCCTGACGCAGGCGCTCCAGATCGGGGGCGCTCACGGCCGACCCCCCTCTGAAGGGCAGAAACGCGCCAGAACTGAACAGGATTTCAAGGACAACCGCAGCGCCGAACACCAGCACCAGACGCTAGCCCGAGGCGATGGGGCTAGGGCAGCCGCAGGGCCCGCAGGATCTCCCGGCGGCGCCGGAGGCGGCGCAGCCAGCTGGTGGCCAGCAGACCGGAGCCGATCGCCAGGGGCGGCACCACCTGGATGCGGTCGCTGCCCGGGCGGGTGAGCAGGCAGACCAGAGAAAGCAGGATCAGCAGGGGGGAGGAGAGGGCCAACAACGCCTTGAGGCGCCAGACGCCACGCCGGCCGGAGGCGGGGGGCAGCATCAGCGGGGGGACGCCATCCACCGCAGCAGGCTGAGGGTCAGCACCCGCACCCCCACCGGCAGGCTGGCCTCATCCGGCGCGAAGGTGTTGCTGTGCAACGGCGTGCAGCCCTGGGGGCCGGCCACCCCAAGACGGAACATCGTGCCGCGGGTTTCGGCCAGCAGGTGGGCGAAGTCCTCGGCGCCGAGGGAGGGCTGCTCCAGCCACTCCACCTGATCCCGCCCCAGCAGCTCAGCGGCGGCATCGGCCACCAGCTCGGTGAGCACCGGGTCGTTGTGGACGGGCGGCGCGATGCAGCGGTAGCGCACCCTCGCCTCACCACCACAGCCCCGGCAGAGGGCGTGGACAGTGTCCTCGATCCAACCCGGCAACTGGTGGTGCACGTCAAGGTTGAGGCAGCGCACGGTGCCCAGCAGGCGGACGTGATCCGCCAGAACGTTGTACGCCTTGCCCCCCTCGATCCGGCCGAAGCTCACCACCACCGGGTGGAGGGGATCCAGGCGCCGGCTGATCGCCTCCTGGAGGCCGCTGACCACCCGGGCGGCGATCCAGATGGCGTCGGTGCCCTGGTGGGGCCTGGCGCCATGGCCGGAGGAGCCAAGCACCTCCACCTCCAGCTCCCCGGCGGCAGCGGTGAGGCTGCCGTGGCGCAGGCCGATGCGACCGGCCTCCAGGCTCGGAAAGGTGTGCACGCCGAAGAGGGCCCGCACCCCCTCCATCGCGCCCTCCTCCACCATCCAGCGGGCGCCCTCGCCGGTTTCCTCCGCGGGCTGGAACACCAGCCGCACCCGGGCCTGGAGGCGATCGGCGTGCGATCCGAGCAGGGCGGCCACCCCCAACCCCACGGTGGTGTGCAGGTCGTGGCCGCAGGCGTGCATCAGACCCAGCCGGGTGGAGGCGTAGGCGAGGCCGGTGCGCTCCTCGATCGGCAGGGCGTCCATGTCCACCCGCAGGGCCACCAGGGGCGCGCCGCTCGGCCCCAGCTCCGCCAGCACGCCGGTGCGGCCCACCCCTTCGCGCACCTCCCAGCCCAGGCGGCGCAGCTCACCGGCCACCAGGGCGGCGGTCTGGTGCTCATGGCCGCTCAGCTCCGGATGGCGGTGCAGGTGGCGGCGCACCTGGACCAGCTCCGGCAAGGCAGCCTGCAGTCGCTCCTCCAGCCCGAGATGGCGCCAGTCGGCGGGGATGGACGGGGGGGGGCAGGTCGGGGGGGAAACGGTCATGGGCGAGAGCCGGCGGCAGGGGGGGAGGCGAGGGCCAGAAACTGGGCCAGAGCCTGCACGGGTTCCGGGGGCCAGCGCCGTATCTGGCGCAGCCATTCCTGCTGGCGGTAGCGGGGATCGAGGCCGGAGGCGGCGGCCCAGTGGCTCTCCGCCTCGCCGCGGGCGCCGCGCCGCCAGAGGAGGGCGGTCAGCCCCGCCCGGGCGTCGGCGAAGAGGGGATGGCGGCGGATCAGGTGGCGCAGCTCCCGCTCCGCTTCCTCCAGATCACCGAGCTGGAAGGCGGCCAGGGCGGCGCTGGAGCGGGCCAGGGCGAAGCCCGGACGGGCCAGGGCGGCCGCCTGGAAACAACGGCGTGCCTCGCCCCAGTCCGCCAGGGAGCCCTCCACATTGCCCAGGTTGTAGAGGGCGGACGCGTCGGCGGGTTCGCGCTCCAGGATCCAGCGGTAGTCGTCGGCCGCCGCCCCCCAGCGCCCCAGCGCCTCCTCGGCTACGCCGCGGTTGAGATGGGGATCGACGCTCTCCGGATCCAGGACCATGGCCCGTTCCTGGTCGTCGATCGCCCCCAGGGGATCCCCGAGGGCCAGCCGCACATTGCCCCGGTTGCTCCAGGCGGCGGCGTCAGCCGGCGCCAGCTCCAGCACCCGGTTCCAGAGGGGCAGCGCCTCGCCGAAATCGCCCTCGCGACTGGCCGCGAGGGCGCGCTCGAACGCCGGCGCCAGCGGCTCCGACCCAACGGCGGCAGCGGCAGGAAGCGCGGGCGCCAACAGCAGCAGGGCGCCCAGCAGCCATGACAGCAGCCGCCTCATGCGGCTGCGGCGGGCGGACCGGCCAGATGGGCCCGACCGGCGGCGGTGACCACCCGACCCCGGGGGGTGCGCTGCAGGAAGCCCAGTTGCAGCAGATAGGGCTCCACCACCGACTCCAGGGTGGCCGGATCTTCCCCAAGGGCGGCGGCCAGGGTCTCCAGGCCCACCGGACCGCCGCCATGGCCCTCCAGCAGCAGGCTGAGCAGGCGCCGGTCACTGGCATCGAGGCCGCGGCCATCCACCCGATGGAGCCGCAGCGCCTCATCCACCAGGGCGGGACCGATCGGCGAGCGGCCGGCCACGGCGGCCACATCCCGCACCCGCCGCAACAGGCGGTTGGCGATGCGGGGGGTGCCGCGGCAACGGCGGGCCACCTCGAGGGCGCCCTCGGCGCAGAGCTCGATCCCCAGCAGGGAGGCGGCCCGCTGCACGATCGCCCGCAGATCCTCGAGCTCGTAGAACTCCAGCCGCTGGATCAGGCCGAAGCGATCCCGCAGGGGCGAGCTCAGGGACCCCGCCCGCGTGGTGGCGCCCACCAGGGTGAAGGGGGCCACCGGCAGGGTGCGGGTGCGGGCGGTGGCGCCCTTGCCCACCGTGAGGTCGAGGCGGAAGTCCTCCATGGCCGGGTAGAGGATCTCCTCGGCCACCCGGTTGAGGCGGTGGATCTCGTCGATGAACAGGAGGTCGTTGGGCTGCAGGTTCACCAGCAGACCGACGATGTCGCGGGGACGCTCCAGGGCCGGAGCGCTGGTGATGCGGCAGCGCACCCCCAGCTCCTCAGCCAGCACCAGGGCCATGGTGGTCTTGCCCAGGCCGGGCGGACCGTGGAGCAGCACATGGTCAAGGGGCTCACCCCGGCCGCGGGTGGCCTCCACCGCGATCGCCAGCACCTGCTTGAGCTCAGCCTGACCGATGTAGTCCGCCAGACGCTTCGGCCGCAGGCCATCCTCGCGGGGTCGCAGCTCAGGAGTGGGGATTGTTGGGGTGTGGGCCGCTGTTGGCTGGTGGTCGTCCCCCGGGCATCGGGCGGGATCAACGAGCCGCTTGCCGGACGCCTTGGCTTGCGAAGAAACGATGGCCATGTCCAGAGGATAACGGTCGTTTCCTGGGGCCAGTCAGCCGTCATCAACGAGGGGCGGCCATCCATCCAGAAACACCGGCGTAGGCTTGCCGCGCCAGGAGGCGTCGACTCCTGCCCATCAACGCTGGCGCGTGTGCCGTGGCAGCACGACGCGGATTGGCTCCAATGCCCTCGCAGCCTGGCCGCAATCACCGGGATGCCATGCACTCAACAAGGATCCGCCTTTCCCCAGCCCAACAGGCTGGCCTGGGGTGATGAAAAGACAACCATCCAGGCTTTTGCGCAGCCCGATTGCCGGCCTCCTGCTGGTGGCGCTGCTGCTGATTTCACTCGTCATCAACCTGGCCACGATCATCGGCTTCCCCTCCTGGGATGACGAGGCCTTCATGGCCAATATTTCCTTCAATCTTGCCCAGGGCCAGGGGCGGATCTTTGACATGCTGCCCGATCAACAGGGGGGCGAAATCAATCGCTACGGGCCAGTCTTTTTTGCATTTCAATCGTTTCTCATCCGCCACTTTGGCCTGCACGACTGGCTGTTTCGTCTTCCCAACCTCGCCTGCACCTATCTCAGCATTCTTCTGATTGCCATGGTTCTGCGCGGCGAAGGCGTCGCCAGAAAGTGGATTGCTCTCTACACTGCTTTTGCGATTCTTGACATTTCTACCAATCGCAGTCTTGTGAGCGGCAGAATGGACATGATGGCCACTTTCTTTGTCACGATTTCCCTCTATCTCGCCTCACTCCGGACCGCGCCACTGCAGCGCGAATGGCTGCGCTGGCCGCTGGTGGGCACGGCAGCAGCCCTGGGATTTCTCACCTCGCCGCGGGCTCTTTTTCTGCTTCCAGTGGTAATTATTCTGGGCTGGCCCAACACCTGGATCGGCCAGGGGAGGCGCAGCTTTAATTTTGCCCTTCGCCACACATCGATCGCACTGGTTGGCTTTCTTGGCCCAATCCTGCTCTGGATCTGGAGCCTGGGAGGATTTGCCGCCTATCTGGCTGTCCAGGAATCCGGTGTCGTTCGTGAGCACATCGCACCCTCCTTCTTGCGCTCCCCGTACGACAACATCGGCATTCTCACCATGCTCATCCTCGCCCTGATCGGCGTCAGGAGGGTGCTGCGATCACCCCTCTTGCAGGGGCTGTTGGCCACCTACATCATGTTCAGCTTTTTTGTCCGTGAAGTGGGCCCCTACGCGGCGATGATCATGCCTTTTGTTCTGGCGACATCGGCGGCGCTGCTCAGCGAGATCCAGGAGTTGCGGCTGCTCAAAGCCCTGCTCGCCGCGCTGATGATCCTGCCCGGCGGCCTGGTGCTGGCGGCCCGGGGAGCCGATCTGCCCCTCAACGCTCACTGTCGCCAGGCCAGCGACCTGCAGACCTTGCTCCGTCGCCTGCAAAGCGAGGGCAAAGAGGGCCTGAAGGCCATTGCCGATTGGAAATACTATTTCCAGCTCGCCGCTCCTGGCCATCAGGTGATGGCGCTGGATGGCCTGCAAAACGAGGGCGAGATCCAAGCCAGGCAGTCGCTTCGCAACACCGACATCCTCATCCGCAATGCGGCGGGCTCGGCAGCGCCTGAACACTTCAAGGCCGCCGCAGAGCTCTCCTGCAAACCCCGTCGCCTTCCCCTCCTGCCGGGAAGCTTCTACGAGCGTTCCATCTATAACGAAACCGTCTATCTGCGCTCGCCCTCCCAACCAGACCGCCAGGCCCCCCCGGTCAGCCCAAGGCCGCCGGTCCAGGTGGCCCCCTAACCTCAAGGCAACAACGCAGACAGGATGGCGAAGGGTCCCGGCAGGAAAGGCGGAGGCGGCAAGGCCGGAGACCCTGCCCATCGCCTGCTGGCCGACAATCGCTTCGCCCGCCATCAGTACGACATCCTCGAGACCCTGGAGTGCGGCATCGAGCTGCTGGGCACGGAGGTGAAGTCGGTGCGGGCGGGGCAGGCGAATCTACGCGACGGCTTCTGCCTGATCCGGGCCGGCGAGCTGCAGCTGCACAACGTGCACATCTCCCCCCACACGCACGCCGGTCGTTTCTTCAACCACGAACCGCTGCGGGTGCGCCGCCTGCTGGCCCACCAACGCGAGATCGACAAGTGGCGGGTGGCCCTGGAACAGAAGGGCCTCACCCTGATCCCCCTCAACCTGCACCTGAAGGGGTCGTGGATCAAGATCACACTCGGGCTGGCCCGGGGCCGCAAGCTCCACGACAAGCGCCACGAGGAGAAACGACGGGTGGAGGCCAAGGAGGCACGGGCCGCGATCGCCCGGCTCTGAGCCGGCTCCGCGGCCGCCCCCGCTAGCGGGGTGGGGCCGCCTCGCTGCTGGGGGCCGCCGGAGGGGCCTGGGGCGCCGGAGCGGGCGCCGGAGCGGGGGCCGGAGCGGGGCTGGGCTCCGCAGGCGCGCTGTCCGGAGCTCCGGTGTCGGCACTGCCGCTCGCCTCTCCCGATCGCTCCTCTCCCGCCTCCGGAGGGGTGGGTGCATCCCCTGAGGGGGGCGGTTCAGGCGACGCGGCGGGCGGCAGCGGATCCGCCCGCAGGGAGAGGCTGATGCGGGTGGGCGCCACCCCGTCGTTGGTGACCAGCAGCTGCAGCGGCGAGCCCTTCTGGGGGCCGACGGTGACCACCCGCAGGCCCCCCTTCGGTGCCAGGGGGCTGCCATCGGCGGCGAACAGACTCATCTGCAGCAGCGGGGTGCCGCTCACCCCCAGGGCCAGGCCGTGATCGGCGGGCACGCGGATGGCGAACAGGCGGGCACCGCTGGCCGGCACCTCGGCGGTCTGAACCTGGGTGGTCTGGGACGGGGCCTCGATCGGCTCGATGCGCAGGTTCTCCAGGGTCTGCTGGGCGGCGGCGTACCAGAGCTGGCGGAACGGTTCGGGGGGCAGAGCCGGACCGGCGTGGGCGGGCAGCAGGCTGCGGGCGCTGCCGGACACCAACTGCTGCAGCACCGAGGGACTCAGCCCCTGGGCCACCAGCTCCCGCTGGCGGCCGCTCCAGTCGCTGTCGCTGAAACTGCCGAGGCGCTGCCGCAGGGCCAGGGGCAACTGCTCGACCCGCGCCAGCCATTCCTCCGCCAGCCCGTTCCAGACACGGCGCAGGGGCGCCTCCTCCAGACCATCACCCAGGGGGCGGCCGCGCCGCTCCGGGTACTGGGCCAGCAGGGCGGCATCCACCAGACGCAGGAACCAGCCGCGGTCGATCTGCAGGGCGCGCAGGCGGTTGAGCAGCTGCTGTCTCTGGTCCACCTCCGCGGGCGGCAGGCTGCTGGGCAACTCGCCCCCATCGGCCGCGCTCGGCGGGGGCAGGCTGCCGCGGCTCAGCCACCACCAGCCCAGGGCAGTGCCGGCGACGGCCGAGAGCACCAGGGCGATCAGCACGGGCCAGAGGCCCCCCTCGGCCGCCGCCTCGCGCTCCTCCTCGCGGCTGCGACTGCGGGCGGAGCGCAGCTGGGAGGCGGTGGGGGGCGGGGGGGGCACCAGGCGCAGGGAGGGGCGGGGGACCGGCTCCACGGGGACTGGCAGCTCTGCCGGCGGCGATGGCGGTTCCGTCGCTGGCTCCGCGGCCGGCGGCGGCTCGGGGGCAGGGGCGGCGGGCTCGACCGCAGCCGCAGCGGCAGGCGGCTCCGGGCGGGGCACCAGGGCGACAGTGCGGTCCGCCCGCGGCACCGGTCCGGTGCTGTCGGGCATCGGCACGGCCTGGAGGGCCGCAAGGGCCTGGCTGGCGGACGCAAAGCGCTGGCCGGGGTCGCGGCTGAGCATGCGGCGCAGGGCGGCCGCCAGGGCGGGTTCGCGATCCAGGGCGGCGGGCCAGCGCCACTCGAGGGTCACCGGATCAAGGAGGGTTTCCGGACCATCCCCGCTCAGCAGGACCAACGCCAGCACCCCGAGGGCATGGAGATCCATCCACGGTTGGGCGGGCTCGCCGCGCACCAGCTCGGGGGGCGCATAGCCCGGGGTGGTGCCTTCGGCCGCCTCCCCCCCACCGGCGCTGCCCCGCACCAGGCCGAAGTCGAGCAGCACCGGCAGACCGTCGCTGTCCCGGCGCAGGAGGTTGGCGGCGCTGATGTCGCCGTGGAGGAGGTCCTGGCTGTGCAGCGCCACCAGCGCCGGCAGGAGCTGGCGCAGCAGCAGTAACACCTCCCCCGCGCCGAACACCAGCTGGCGTTCGGCGCGGGCCTGCAGCAGCTGGGCATAGGGGCGACCCGCCTGCCATTCCCGCACCAGCCAGAGGTCAGGCCCCTCGGCGAGGACCCCGCCGAAGCGGGGCAGCTGGGGGTGCAGCAGCCCCTGCAGGCGTGTCCAGCGGTCGCGGACCCGGGCCTGATCCGCCTGGGGCCCCACCCGCCGCAGGGCCACCGGGGCCTCCGCCGCGAGGGTGTCGCTGGCCTGCCAGAGCTCCCCCTGGTGGGCAGCGCCCTCGGCCAGGCGACGCTCCAGGCGATAACGGCCACCGACCAGCTGGCCCGGATCCACGCTGCTGCTCATGCGCCGCGCCCGCCCATGGTCCGCATACCGCTCCGCCGCGGGCAATCCTGAATGGTGTCGATCCTGCCGGGGGTGGCGGACGCGTCAATGCGCCAGGACCTTCCGGTGGGCACACCCGCAAGATCGGGGCGAGATCGGACGCTGATTCCCCCCATACCGCTGGCGGTCCGTCTGGCGATGGCGCCGCCGGATCGTAGGGAAAGCTCGTAGCTTCGAGCCCATTCTTTCCGCCCCGATGGGTCAGGCGCCCCCCTTCTCCCTCTCCCCGGTGGTGGAGGCCACACCCTCCGCCGCCGTGGAGCGCCTGCGGCGGCTGCGGGCGCGCAGCGAAGCTCTGATCGCACCGCTGGAGCCTGAAGACCTCTGCCTGCAGGGGATGGCGGATGCCAGTCCGCCGAAGTGGCACCTGGGTCACACCACCTGGTTCTTCGAAACCTTCCTGCTGCAGCCCCATCTGCCGGGCTGGCAGGGGAGTGACCCGCGCTGGGGCGTGTTGTTCAACTCCTACTACGAGGCCATCGGCGATCGCCATCCGCGGCCGGAGCGGGGTCTGCTGACCCGGCCGCCGATCAAGGCGGTGCTCTCCTGGCGACGGCGTGTGGGAGAGGGCCTGGAGACGCTCCTGGACGACCTGGAGCGAGGTCCGGCCCCGCGCGCTGAGAGCGTGCGCAGCCTGCTCGAACTGGGACTGCAACACGAGCAGCAGCACCAGGAACTGCTGCTGATGGACCTGCTCGACGGCTTCTCCCGCAACCCGCTGGAGCCGGCCTGGGGGGAGGGCCCAGCCAGCCCCGAGGGCCTGTGGGAGCGCCGCTGGCGGGCCACGGCGGGCGGGGCGGAGGACCTGGCTGCACCGGGGGGCTGGCGGTCGTTCCCCGGCGGGCTGGTGGAGATCGGCCATGGCGGCGGCGAGGCTGGCGGCGGCTTCCATTTCGACAACGAAGCGCCGCACCACCGGGTGTGGCTGGAGCCCTTCGCGATCGCCGAATGGCTCGTCAGCAATGGCGAGTACGCCGCCTTCATCGCCGACGGCGGCTACCGACGGCCGGAGCTGTGGATGAGCGAGGGCTGGGCCGTGGCCCAGGCGCGCGGCTGGCAGGGGCCCCGCTACTGGCGGGGCGAAGGGGAATTCACCCTGGCCGGCCTGCAGCCCCGGCCCCCCCAGGCGCCGGTGCGCCATCTCAGCTGGTTCGAGGCCGACGCCTTCGCCCGCTGGGCTGGCGCCCGCCTGCCCAGCGAAGCCGAATGGGAGACGGCCGCCCGCGCCGGGCTGCCCCAGGCCTTCGGCCTGCTCTGGCAGTGGACCGGCAGCCCCTACCGCCCCTATCCGGGCTTCCGTCCGGCCGGCGGGGCCGTGGGCGAGTACAACGGCAAGTTCATGACCTCCCAGTTCGTGCTGCGCGGCAGCGCCTTCCTCACCCCCGACGGCCACGAACGGCCCTCTTACCGCAACTTCTTCCCGCCCGCAAGCCGCTGGCTGGCCGGTGGCCTGCGCCTGGCCCGGGATCGATGAACGCCTCCCCCGGCCACGCGCCAACCCTGATCGACCTGCACCCGGAACCGGCCGACATGGCCCGCCTGGTGCGGGAGGGCATGGGGCGCAGCCCGAAGCAGCTGCCCGCCTGGCTGCTCTACGACGCGGCGGGATCCAGCCTGTTCGAGGCGATCTGCGACCAACCCGAGTACACCCTCACCCGCACCGAAACCGCGCTGCTGGAGGCCCGGGCGCCGCAGCTGGCCGCGGCCCTGGGCCCCGGGGTCGTGGTGGAGTTCGGGGCCGGCAGCGCCCGCAAGGTGAGTCCCCTGCTGGACGCCCTGCGGCCGCCGGCCTATCTGGCGTTGGACATCAGCGCCTCCCACCTGGCCACGGCCTGCGCCGACCTGCAGCGGCGCCACCCCGACCTGCCGGTGCTCGGGATCTGCTGCGACTACGCCCGCCTGGAGGCGCTGCCCGCCCACCCCCGGCTCATGGGCCAGCGGCGGCTGGGCTTCTATCCCGGCAGCTCGATCGGCAATTTCGAGCCGGCGGAGGCCGAGGCCCTGCTGCGGGGGCTCCGGCGCCTGCTCGGAGCCGACAGCGCCCTGCTGGTGGGCGTCGATCACCCCAAGGCGGTGGAACGGCTGGAGGCGGCCTACGACGATGCCGCCGGAATCTCCGCCGCCTTTGCCCTCAACCTGCTGCAGCGCCTCAATCGCGAGCTGGAGGGCGATTTCGACCCGGAGGCCTTCCGCTACCGGGCCCGCTGGCAGCCGGACGCCAGCCGCATCGTGATGGAGCTGGTGAGCGCCCGGGAGCAGACGGTGCGGCTGGCCGGCCTCCCCTGGCGGTTCGCGGCAGGGGAGGCACTGGTGACGGAGCACAGCCAGAAGTACGCGCCGGCGGCGTTCGACCGCCTGGCGGAGCGGGCGGGCTGGCGCCCGGCCCAGGCCTGGAGCGACCCGGCAGGGGATCTCTCCCTGCGGCTGCTGGTTCCCGCCGCCGCAGCGCAGGCAGACTCGGGGGAAGCGCAAGCGGGGGAGCCGAGACCATGAGCCGGGAGGAGCAACGCCAGGCGATGCGGCGCGTGCGGGAGGGCCTGATCGAGCGGCTGGAGGAGCTCTATCGCGAAGCCTTCGACAGCATCGGCAGCCAGGACCTAGGGGAGGGGGCGATCGCCCGCCTCACCCAGCTGCTGCTCCGCTCCCGCGAGGCGGCGATCACCCCTCTGCAGCAGGAGATCGAAGCCCCCCTGATCACCCGCGCCCCCAGCGAGGCCGGAGCGGAGGCGGAGCCATGAGCGGCGGCGGCAACTGGCTGGAGGAGCTGGAGGCCCGGCTCGACAACACCCTCGACGCGTTTCTGAGGGCGAACCCGGACCAGGAGGCCCGCCTGCGGGAGCAGGGGGATCGCGACCGTCAGCAGCAGCTGCGCCAGCAGCGGCTGGAGCTGCAGGGCCAGGCCGAACTGCAGCGGCGGCGGCTGCTGGAGCTGGCCGAGGAGATCCGCCGCTGGCAGGGGCGGGTGGAGCGGGCCCGGGCCGCGGGCGCCGACGATCTGGCGGCCCGGGCCGAACGCCACATCGCCACCTTGATGGAGAGAGGCCGTCAGCGCTGGCAGGAGCTGGGGGAGCTGGGTCAGCGCTTCGCGGCGGTGGAACAGGACCTGGCCGATCTGCCGCGTCGCTCCCCCGCGCCGGCCGCCGCCAGACCCGCCCCCACGCCCCAGGAGACGCTGGAATCGGACTGGGCGGCGTTTGAGGCCCGGCAGGAGCTGCAGGAGCTCAAGCGGCGCATGGGCCAGTGATCGGCACCGCCTGAGCGCCAGCCATGGGTTTCCTGCTCTCCAAGCTGCTGCCGCTGCTCCTCTACCCCCTCGGCCTGGCCCTGCTGCTGCAGCTGGCGGCGCTGCTGGGCCGGCGGCGGGCCTGGGCACCCTGGGCCTCCGGCGCCGCCCTCGGGCTCCTCTGGCTGAGCGCCACCCCCTGGATCAGCCGGGAGCTGGTGTGGGGGCTGGAGGAGCAGGCCAGCCGGCTCACCCCCGATCCCCTGCCGCGCGCCGACGCGGTGCTGGTGCTGGGGGGTGGCCTCAGGCCGGCCCTGCCGCCCCGCCGGACGGTGGAGGTGGCCGAGGCGTGCGATCGGCTGCTCACCGGCGTGGACCTGATCCGGCGGGGCCAGGCTCCCTGGCTGCTGGTCTCCGGAGGGGTGGTGAGCTTCACCGCCGCCGACCACGCCCCCAGCGAGGCCACCTCCGCCACCCGGCTGGCCGTGGAGCTGGGGGTGCCGCTGCAGCGGATCGTGCCGAGCGGCGAGGCCCGCAACACCGCCGAGGAGGCGGCCGCCCTGCAGCGCATCACCCGCCAGCGGGGCTGGCGCACGGTGCTGCTGGTGACCAGCGCCACCCACCTGCCCAGGGCCGTGGCCACTTTTCGCCAGCGCACCACCCTGACGATCGTGCCGGTGGCCTGCGATTTCCTGTTGCCCGAGCGGCGGAGCCTGGGCCGGCCCACCCCCGCCAGTGTGCTGTTGGCGCTGCTGCCCTCGGCGGATGCGCTGGCCACCACCACTCTGGTGCTGAAGGAGCACCTGGGCAGCCTGGCCTACCGGCTGCGGGGATGGCGATGAAGGCTGGATGCGGGCGTGACCGCGGCGTTCACTTCTTCGGCAGCGGCGGCACCAGGCTCACCCCCTCCGGAGGTGGGGTGGGATCGGGATCGGCGATCAGCATGTGCTGCAACACGATTTCCGGGCGTTCGCTGTCCCGCCAACGGATGCGATAAGCGGGCATCTTCGTGCCGCGGCTGGTGGTCTGCTCCACCGGCTCCATCACCCAACCCCGGCGCGATCGGCCCTGAGGATTGCGCTTCACCACCGCATCGGCGTGTTTGAAGCGAAAACCGACGCGCTCACCACTCATGGGACCGAAAACCCGGTTGGGGAAGAATGCCTAGGCATTCCCAGTATCTCACTGCACCGGTCCCACCCCGGTACGCCTCGCCTCAGGCTGCTGTTGGCGGTTCCGGGCGCAGCAGCGGGAAGGCGATCACATCGCGGATCGAGGGGCTGTCGGTGAGCAGCATCGCCAGCCGGTCGATGCCGATGCCGAGGCCGCCGGTGGGGGGCATGCCGATCTCCAGGGCGTGCAGGAAGTCCTCGTCCACCGTCTGGGCCTCGGGGTCGCCGGCCCGACGCCGCTCCTGCTGGGCCTCCAGGCGGGAGCGCTGCTCCACCGGATCGATCAGCTCGCTGAAGGCGTTGGCGGTCTCCCTCCCGACGATGAACAGCTCGAAGCGCTCCACCAGCCCCGGCTCACTGCGGTGGCTGCGGGCCAGGGGCGAGATCTCGATCGGGTAATCGAGCACGAAGGTGGGCTGGATCAACTGGCCCTCCACCCGCTGCTCGAAGGCCTCATTGAGCAGCCGGCCCACGCAGTCGGCGCTCTCCGGCACCTCCAGCCCGGCGGCGGCCATGGCCTCGGCCGCCTGCTGGCGGCTTTCGAAACGGCGGAAATCGAGGCCGGTGTGCTGCTCCACCAGAGCATGCATGGTGGCGCGGGGCCAGGGGGGGGTGAGATCGATCGCCGTGCCCTGATACGCGATCCGCGTGCCCCCGCACACCGCCTGGCAGCAGGCGGCGATCAGCTCCTCGGTGAGCGCCATCATGTCGTGGTAATCGGCGTAGGCCTGGTAGATCTCCACCGAGGTGAATTCCGGGTTATGGCGGGTGCTCACCCCCTCGTTGCGGAAGATGCGGCCCAGTTCGTACACCCGCTCGAAGCCGCCCACCACCAGCCGCTTGAGGTGCAGTTCGGTGGCGATGCGCAGGGTGAGCGGCAGGTCGAGGGCGTTGTGGTGGGTGGTGAAGGGGCGGGCGTCGGCGCCGCCGGCCTCGGTCTGCAGCACGGGCGTCTCGATCTCCAGGAAGCCCCGCTCATCCAGCCAGCGGCGCATGGTGCTCACCAGCACGGCGCGGCGGCGAAAGGTCTCGCGGGTGTGGGGGGAGACGATCAGATCGAGATAGCGCTGGCGGTAGCGCTTCTCCACGTCCGCCAGGCCGTGCCACTTGTCGGGCAAGGGCTGGAGCGACTTGCAGAGCATGGTCCAGCCGCGCACCTTCACCGACAGCTCACCCTTGTCGGTGCGCCGCAGGCTGCCGGTGGCGCCGATCCAGTCGCCGGCGTCGGTGAGGGTGGTGAGCTGCTGGAAGGCGTCGGCGGCGTCCGGCTGGGCGGGATCGGCGGCCTGGAGGGTGGCCCGCTCGATGTAGAGCTGGATCGTGCCGCTTTCGTCCGCCAGGGTGAAGAAGGCCAGCTTGCCCATCACCCGCCGGGTGAGAATGCGGCCCGCCACGGTGACGGTGTCGTCACGCTCGGCGCCCTTCTCCAGATCGGCATGGGCCTCCTGCAGCGCCGCGGCGCTGTGGCTGGGCGTGAAGTGGAGGGCGTAGGGAACCCGGCCGTGAAGCGCCAGGTCGGCGGCCTTACTGAGGCGGTTGTCGCGCAGCTCCGACAAGGCGGGGGAGGGGCGGGGGACGCGGGCCCCATCCTGCAGGAGCGCGAAGCCAGCCGGCGCCCGCAGGCGGGTGGGCGGCGGCCTCAGACGGCGGCCGCCAGGGGCGAGGGGGCATCCCCCATGCGCTGGGAGGCGTAGCCGGTGCCGCGCACGGTGAGGATCAGTTCGGGGTTGCGGGGGTCGGGCTCGAGCTTGCCCCGCAGGCGTGCCACGTAGACGTCCACCACCCGCAGGTCGGCGGCGCGGCGGGGCGGGTAGCCCCAGAGCTGCTCGAGGATCTCGGCGCGGGGCACCACCCGGCCGGGTTCGCGGAACAGCAGCTCCAGCAGGCTGAACTCGGTGTAGGTGAGGGCGATGCGCTGGCCATCGCGGGTGACCTGGCGGCGGTTGGTGTCGACCACCAGATCCCCCACCCGCAACACGCCGCCGCCGGCGGGCAGGTCGCGGGGCTCGCTGGCGGCCGAACCGCGGCCCACCCGGCGCAGGATCGTGGCAATGCGCGCTTCCAGCTCCTTGGGGCTGAAGGGTTTGGGCAGGTAGTCGTCGGCGCCCAGGTCGAGGCCGGCGACCCGCTCGGCGATGGCATCGAGGGCGGAGAGGAAGATCACCGGCACACAGGATTCGGCCCGCAGCCGG
The DNA here is from genome assembly GCA_040381155.1 of Aphanothece sp. Classification (GTDB taxonomy): domain Bacteria; phylum Cyanobacteriota; class Cyanobacteriia; order PCC-6307; family Cyanobiaceae; genus Cyanobium. The sequence goes on along the minus strand of JBEIHT010000015.1, from coordinate 6,599 downwards.
CGACAGACGGCGAAGCCATCGAGTTTCGGCAGCATCACGTCGAGCACCACCAGATCGGGCTGCTCCTGGTGGAAGAGGCTCAGGGCCTCCTCGCCGTCCTCGGCGCAGACGACCCGGTAGCCGGCGAGCTGCAGGCGCATCACCAGCACGCGGCGCACGGCGGGTTCGTCGTCCACCACCAGGATGGTGGCCCGCAACTCACCGCCGGAGGCAGGACCCCGGGGCTCGGATTCCCCATCGGGATGGACTGCGGATCGGGAATCCAGAGTCATGGACATCTCGATGGATGAAGCCAGATGAAGAATCGCAACCTTACCCTTCGACCGGCTGCCGGGGCGGGCCCGAACCGTCGGCGGCAGCGGGGTTTCGTCGAGGCTTAAGGATTTTTACAGAATGTGTCGGCGACGGGCGCCCGGCCCTCAGGGCCAACGGGCCGCGGCATACCGGTTCCACTCCTGCGCCGCCTGCCGCAGGGCGCTGTCGCTGTCGATCTCACCGAGCATGGCGCGCTGCAGCTGGGTGTAGAGGATCGTCTGCAGTCGCTTCAGCCCCGGGGTGGCCGGCACCAGCACCCGGGCGCTGGCCAGGCTGCGCAGGGAGAGCAGGCGCGCCTCCTGCACCAGCCGTTGCGGCGGGTCGCTGCTCAGGCCCCCCCGCAGCCGGCTCTCCAGGCGCCGCAGGGCCTGCTGGGAGGAGGGCAGAACCCGGGCCTCCTCGGCGAAGGCCAGCTGGTTGTCGGCGTTGCTGAGGAACAGGGCGAAGTCGACCGCCTGGCGTGGCAGGCGGCTCTGCTTCAGCACCACCAGATTCATCACCGCCACGTTGGTGCTGCCCCCCGGGCCGGTGATCGGTGGGGAGATCCGGGTGGCCGCGGCGATGCCGGGCGCGTTGGTCTGCAGGTTGCGCAGGAAGTCCGGCCCGCTCGCCACCTGGGCCAGATCGCCCGCCTGGTACAGCTCGATCGCCCGGCGATAGCCCTGGCTCACCACCTCCCGCGGCAGCAGACGGCGGCGGTAGAGGTCGCTCCAGAAGGCGAAGGCGGTGCGACCCGCCGGCGTGTCGAAGGCGGCGCGGCGGCGCGGATCCAGCAGGCGCACCTCCATCTGCACCAGCGACTCCAGCAGTTCGCCGGAGTCGTCCGGCACCGCGGTGACGAACAGGGCGTAGCGGCCGGTGCGGCGCTTCACCGCCTCCGCGTAGGCGGGCACCTCGCTCCAGCGGCGGGGTGGGGCCGCCAGGCCGGCCCCCTCCAGCAGGCGCCGGTTGGCGAGGGTCACCCGGGCGGTGAGGTACCAGGGGATGGCGAACTGGCGACCCTCCTGTCGCCCCGCCGCCCAGATCGCCGGCAAATAATCCTGGTGTGCTCCCGCCGGCAGCACCCCCTGGAGGTCGAGCAGGCCGCCGCGGCTGGCCAGGTTGGCGGCGAAGATCGGGTTGAGGTTCACCACATCGGGCGCGGTGCGGGCGTAGACCGCCGCCAGCAGCTTCCTCTCCACCGAGTTCCAGGGCACGTCGGTCCAGCGCACCTGCACGCCCGGGTTGCGGCGCTCCCAGGCGGCGATCACGCGGCGCATGTAGGGGCTGAAGCGGGGCGCCAGATCGAGGGTCCAGACGCTCAGCTCCCGCACGGGCGGGCGGGGTTCACCGCCACGGGCGCAGGCGGCGGTGAGCAGGGCCAGGCCCAGGGGCACGAGCGCCTGAAGCAGCCGGCGCCGGCGCATCGCAGCGGGGAAGGGGGCCATCAGCGGGGCGGGACGCCGGCGAGCAGCTGGCGCCAGAGCAGCAGCTGCAGGGAGCAGAGGATCGGGGCCAACAGGGCGGTGAGCAGGGTCTGGGCCAGCAGGGCGTGGAGGCCGGCGCCGCCGAGATCCTCCCAGCTCCAGCCGGGCAGCGCCAGCAGGGCGAGCTGGGGATCACCCGCCGGGCCGCCGACCGCCCGGCGGGCGATCCCCCAGAGCAGCCCCCATTGCAGCATCAGGCTCAGGCCCAGGCCGAAGCTGCCGAGCAGGGCCAGCAGGCCGAGGTTGAAGCTGCGCCGGATCGGCGGCCCGCGCCGGCCCAGCCGGCCCCACCACCAGCCCAGCAGGGCCAGACCCGGCACCAGCGTGACCGGACCGGGATGGAGGGCATCGAGCAGCAGCCCGACCCCGCCGCCGGCCAGCGCCCCCCAGAGGCGACCCTCCACCAGCGCCCAGGGGAGCAGCCAGAGCACCCCCCAGGCGGGGGGCACGCCGGCGAGCTTCAGCCAGCCGGGGGAGGCCAGGGTCAACCAGGGCACCAGCAGGGCCGTGGCCAGGAAGGCGGGCTGGCGGGAGAGCTGGGCCATCAGGGGCGCACCACCTGCACCCAGTCGACGGCCTCGAGGGGGGCGCTGAGCTGCACCACCGCCTCCGGCGCCGGATCGGCGCCGCTCTCCACGCTCTGGATCACCCCCACCGGCAGGTTCGGCGGCACCAGCGTGCTCGCCGGGGAGGTGACCACCACGTCGCCAGGACGAACCTGGGGATCCTTCTCAAGAAAGCGCAGCAGCGGCCGGCCGGTGCCCACGCCGCTGAGCAGTCCGTGGCTCTGGCTGCGCGCCACCCAGACCCCCACCCGGCTGGTGGGATCGGTGAGCAGGGTGACCCGGGCGGTGCTGGGGGTGACGGCGCTGATCCGACCGATCAACCCCCCCGGCGCCAGCACCGCCTGGCCGGCTCGGAGCCCCTCCAGGGCCCCCGAGCCAAGCACCAGTTGCTGCCACCAGCCGAGGGTCTCCCGGGAGATCACGGGCGCCCGCAGCCGGTCGGCGGAATCCTGCTGCAGCTCCAGCAGCTGGCGCAGGCGGCGGTTGTCGCGCTCCAGGGCTCCGAGGCGCAGCTCCTTCTCGCTGCGGGCGGCGGAACGCAGCCATTCGGCCTGGGCGGTGCCCGGCCAGAAGGGGCGACTGATCAGGGCATAGAGGTCGGCCAGCCCCGCCCCCTTGCTGAGGCGAACGCCCAGCAGGGCGAGAAACAGCAGCAACCACGGCCAGGCCTGCTGCAGGGGCCGCAGGGCACGCAGCCGGGCCCAGCGCGAGGCCGGCATCGGCCTCAGGCCACGGGGCGGGTGAAGTCGGGCGTGTCGAGCACCCGCTTGAGGCGCTCAAAGTCTTCGAGCACCATGCCGCAGCCATTCACCACGCACAGCAGCGGCTCCTCGGCCACGTGGGTGAGGATGCCGGTTTCATGGCTGATCAGGTCGCAGATGCCCCGCACCAGGGCGCCGCCACCGGCCAGCATGATGCCCCGATCCACGATGTCGGCGGCCAGCTCGGGGGGGGTGCGCTCGAGCGTGCGCTTCACCGCCTCCACGATCACGTTGAGGGGCTCGGCCATCGCCTCGCGCACATCGCCGGCGCGCACATTGATCGTGCGGGGCAGGCCGGAGAGCAGGTGCAGGCCGCGCACGTCCATGGAGGTTTCGTCGTGGGCGTCGTCGGGGAAGGCGGAGCCGATGCGGATCTTGATGTCCTCGGCGGTGCGCTCGCCCACCACCAGGTTGTGCACCTTCTTCAGGAACACGCTGATCGCCTCGCTCAGCTCATCACCGGCCACGCGCACCGACTCGCTCAGCACCGTGCCCCCCAGGCTGAGCACCGCCACCTCGGTGGTGCCGCCGCCGATGTCCACGATCATGGTGCCCACCGGTTCGGTCACCGGCAGGCCCGCACCGATGGCGGCCGCCACCGGCTCATCGATCAGGTGCACCTGGCGGGCGCCGGCCAGGCCGGCGTCCCGCACCGCCCGGCGCTCCACACCGGTGACGCCGCTGGGGATGCCCACCACCAGCCGCGGCGCGATCACCCCCCGGCCTTCGTTGCCCTTCTCGATGAAGCTCTTGATCATCAGCTCGGCCGCGTCGAAGTCAGCGATCACCCCATCCCGGAGGGGCCGCACGGCGCGGATGTTGCCGGGGGTGCGGCCGAGCATGAGCTTGGCCTCCTCGCCCACCGCCAGCGGCACGTTGCGCTCCAGGTCGATGGCCACCACGGAGGGCTCCTGCAGCACGATCCCCTTGCCGGAGATGTACATCAGGGTGTTGGCCGTACCCAGATCGATGCCGATGTCCCGGGAGAGCTGAAAGCGACGGAAGAACACGGCTGGGGACGGACCGGACGGGGGATGAGCGGATCCTAGGGGTCGTCGCCCCGACGCTCCGGGGGGCGGGGCGGCGGAACGGCTGGTGGAACGAAGAGGAGGTGGCCCCCGGCGACGGGTGCCGCATCATTGATCCATCGAACCCAGAGAAGAGCCATGGGCGTCAACTCCGTCACCCTCGTCGGCCGGGCCGGCCGCGATCCCGAGGTGCGCTACCTCGAATCCGGCAGTGTGGTCGCGAACCTCACCATCGCCGTCAACCGCCGCAGCCGCGACGACGAACCGGACTGGTTCAACCTCGAGATCTGGGGCAAGCAGGCCGAGGTGGCCGCCAACTACGTCCGCAAGGGCTCGCTGGTGGGGATCATCGGCTCCTTCAAGCTCGACCGCTGGACCGACAAGGCCACGGGCGAGGAGCGCAGCAAGCCGGTGGTGCGCGTCGACCGCCTCGAACTGCTGGGCTCCCGCCGCGACAACGAGGCCGCGGCCTCCGGGGGCTTCGGCGGCGGCGAGCCCAGCGAGGAGGAGGTTCCCTTCTGAACAGCGGCCGGCCCCGCGCCACGCTGGGGCTTGTGCCAGTCGGTCAGCCGGGCTAAAAAGCGGCACGAAGCCAGAGCGGGCGCCTTCCAGGCGCCTTTTTTCTGGGCGGCGGCGGGGCTCAGTGGCTGTCCTGACGCTTTTTCCAGGTGCGCAGGCCCAGCCAGGCGACGAAGGCGAGCGTGGCCAGCACCAGCAGCACCTTGATCAGCTTGGCCACCGGATCCAGCCACACCTCCACGTTCGCGTAGGCCTCGCCCAGGGCGTAGCCCGCCAGGGTGAGCAGCAGGGTCCAGATCAGGCTGCCGGCCGTGGTCCAGATCAGGAAGGGCCCGAGGGGCATCAGTTCGATGCCCGCCGGCACGGAGATCAGGGTGCGGATGCCGGGGATCAGCCGGCCCCAGAACACCAGGGCGGTGCCGTGGCGGTTGAACCAGTTGCGGCTGCGCTGCAGCTCCTGGGGGCTGATGCCGATCCAGCGACCATGCCGTTCCAGCCAGTGCTCAAGGCGCTGCTCATTCACCAGACGGCCGATGCCGTACCAGGGCAGGGCGCCGAGAACGGTGCCCAGCAGTCCGGCGAGCACCACCGGCACCATCGCCAGCTGGCCGCTGCGCACATAGAACCCCCCAAGGGGCATGATCAGCTCGGAGGGGATGGGCGGGAAGAGGTTCTCGAGGAACATCGCCGCGAAGATCGCTCCATAGCCCGCGGTGGGGTTGGCCTGCACCGCATTGCCGATCAGCTCGGGGAGTTTCTGAACCAGTTCCAGCGCCAAGGTTCGTCTGCAGCGGATCGCCGACAGTCTTCCATGGGCGGCGGCGGCGGGGCGGCGCAGACCGCCAACGGAAAAGCCGACCCCGAGGGGCCGGCTGGAGAAGGGAGCCGCAGGGCTCCCGCAACGATCGACTGGCTCAGTAGCGGTAGTGCTCGAGCTTGTAGGGGCCTTCGACGGGCACGTTGATGTAGTCGGCCTGCTCCTGGCTGAGCACGGTGAGCTTGGCGCCGATCTTGTCGAGGTGGAGGCGGGCCACCATCTCGTCAAGGTGCTTGGGCAGCACGTACACCTCCTTGCCGTACTGATCACCCTTGGTGAACAGCTCGATCTGGGCCAGCACCTGGTTGGTGAAGGAGTTGCTCATCACGAAGCTGGGGTGGCCGGTGGCGCAACCCAGGTTCACCAGGCGACCTTCGGCAAGCAGGATGATGCGGTTGCCGCTGGGCAGGATGATGTGATCCACCTGGGGCTTGATGTTCTCCCAGGTGTACTGCTTCAGGGAGGCGACGTCGATTTCGTTGTCGAAGTGGCCGATGTTGCAGACGATCGCCTGATCCTTCATGCGGATCAGGTGCTCACGGCGGATCACCTGGAAGTTACCGGTGGCGGTCACGAAGATGTCGATGTCCTCCACCACATCATCGAGACGGACGACGCGATAGCCCTCCATCGCCGCCTGCAGGGCGCAGATCGGATCGATCTCAGCAATCATCACGGTGGCGCCGAGGCCACGCAGCGACTGGGCTGAACCCTTGCCCACATCGCCGTAGCCGAGCACCAGGGCCTGCTTGCCCGCCACCATCACGTCGGTGGCGCGCTTGATGCTGTCCACCAGCGACTCGCGGCAACCGTAGAGGTTGTCGAACTTGCTCTTGGTGACCGAGTCGTTGACGTTGATCGCGGGGAACGGCAGTTCGCCGGATTTCTGCATCTGGTAGAGGCGGGCCACACCGGTGGTGGTCTCCTCGGTGACGCCCTGGATGTTGACGTAGATGCGGGAGTAGAAGGTGGGATCAATGGCCAGCTTGGCCCGGATCGACTTGAACAGAGCGATCTCAACTTCTCTGCCGGGGTTGTCGAGCACCGATAGATCCTTCTCGGCCTTGGTGCCGAGCACCACTAGGCCGTTGGCATCGCCACCGTCTTCGAGGATAATGTTTGGTGTG
>JBEIHT010000014.1:0-36181 GCA_040381155.1 Aphanothece sp. | reverse complement strand
GTTGGGCCGCCGTCAAAGGCTCCCCTGGGTTCGGCAGGCTGATGCCATCCGCACTGATGAAGGCAACCGCGCCTTCGCACAAGGGCACCTCCAGCCAGGCCTGCCGCACGGCAACCGGCCCCTCAGGCGATGGCCTAGCGGTGATCACCCGCACCACCACAGCAGGGTCTGTGGCCGGCAGGTCTGTGCTGGGGCAAAGGTAGGGAGCTGCCAGGGCTGGTTCATCGCTGCGGCAGAGGCGATGCCAATGGGCCAGCAGCTGGGCAGGCCCTGGAGGTGCGGAATCCTCCGGCAGGGGCGCGTCAGCAGCAAGATGGCGGAACAGGGCGCCCTGCGTGAGCTCTGAGCCCGTCCAACGAAAACGGATCACGCTGCGTCCGGCATGGCCACGCAGGGGTTTGAGCACCAGCCCTTCGCCGCTGAGGGCATGCCACCACCAGGCCGGGATCCCCGCTTCGCCCTCAGGCGCTCGACGCGGTTCCGCAGCAGGCGCCTCGGCGTGGAGCACCAGGAAGGGGGTTCGCCAGGCCTGGGGTGCGCAGCCGAGCAGGGCCCCTTTGTCCGCCAGCTTCTCCAGGGCGGGGCGGCATCGATCCGGCCACTCTCTTCGGCGTGTCGCATGCACCGCTGCGGAGAGGCTCTCCGGCGTGTGCTTGGCCAGCTGCTGCCAGGACCTCTCCCCCAGGGCCCACCACCAGGCCACCTCTCGAGGCCGGTAGCTGTTCAACCAACAGGCCCGCAGCCTCAGCGGCCAGGGAACTGCCGGCAGGTCTGGCGGCCGTCTCCAGGGCCGACGCCAGGGCCGGATCCACCACCACTGCAGCTGCTGGGCCAGCTCCAGCGGCAGGTGCACGAGCGGAGCGGAACTGCAACGCCGCCAGATCCCCTGCTCTCCACACCAGAACCAGGGAGGCGGGGTTTGAACAATGAAGACAAGCCGCAGCAGGGCATGGGTGAGCATCGAGACGTCGAAGTTCTGCGGGGCGATCCCATGGGTTCCCTGATGTCGGGGACCAGCAGGTCTCAGGGCATCGCGAGTTTCACTGTATGGACATGGCACCTGGAGAACGTGGAGGCCACCATCACCGGCTGGAGCCGGCGGCCTCTGCAGCACGGAGTGCCACAAACCGGGCGTGGAATCATGTCTCTACTGGTGGCCGCCAATGGCCGAAGGCGTTCCTTGACGCAGTCCAGGCCTCAAGATCGCACGGCTGACGCCAGCCAGCACTTCCAGCAGGCGATCCGCCGCTGGGGGAACAGCCTGGCGGTCAGGCTTCCGGCCGATTGCCTGCGCCAGGCGGGTCTGCAGGAGGGCGATCCGATCGACATCGTCGTTGGACCTGATGGCCGCCTGAGCCTGGAGCCTCGGCGCAGGCTGGATCGCTCTGCCCTGGCTGCGGATCTGCGCCGGCTTCAGGCCACCATGCCGCTCACCCTTTCGGTGATCGCGGACTGCCGCGGCGCTGAACGCTGGTGACGCTGACGGATCGATGATCTATCTCGACACCAGCGTGGTGGTGGCTTTGCTGACTCCGGAAGAACTCAGTGCCCAAGCGCTCGACTGGTTTGCCCAATCTCGCGACCCTCTGATCAGCAGCGACTGGCTGATCACTGAAACCCACAGCGTCCTGGGGATAAAGCAACGCCATCATGGCCTCAGTTCTGAGGCACTCCAGGCGGCTGGGGAGCAGTTCGAACGTCTGCTGCAGGGCGGAGTGGAACTTCGTTCCCTCGATCGCGACCGCTTTCGCCAGGCGGCCGAGCTGCTCCAGGATCCGGCCCTCGGCCTGCGCGCGGGTGATGCCTTGCATCTCGCGGTGGCGCTGCACAGCCGCTGCCCCCGGGATGAGGCCAGCACTGGAGTAAGCCAACGGTCCAAGCCTATGCCGCTTCAGCGATCTTCAGCCTGAACCTGGAAGCGGGTGACCGGATTCGAACCGGCGACGTTCAGCTTGGGAAGCTGACATTCTACCACTGAATTACACCCGCATCCAGTTAATCTTAGCATGCCGACCTGCAGGCTCAGGGCTTGGCGGCGGCAGCGGCCGGTTCTTCGCATTTCACTGCCGCCGAGAGCTGCCGGCGTGCGGCGATCACGGGCTCCGACTTGGCCTTGAGCTGCAGGGCTGCGGCCTGGAGAGTCTGGTTCTTGTTGCTGGCGACCCGGTTCACTTCAGCCTTGAAGGTTTTGAGCTGAGCCTGGAAATTCTGCAAGCGCAACTTCTCCAGCGTCTGCTCCGCCTGCTCCAGGCCCGTCAGGGCGGAAGCCAGGGCCCGGTCCGCCGCCGTGGCCTCGCCCACCGTGGAGGTGGGCTTGAGGGCCGCCACCTGCTCGAGGGCCTGGCCCACGGCGGCCAGCTGGGCGCAGATCTTGGCTTCGGTTTTCTGCTCCTTCTTGGCCAGGTCCTTCGGCTGGCAGCCGGCGACGGCGAGGGTCAGCAGGGCGGTGAGGGCGAGCAGCGGGCGACGCATGGCGAGGTTCTGTTCACCATGAACTTTAGGCAGCCAGCGCCGTTTCGCCATCCACCCTCAGCGGCTCAGTTCCGCCGCGGCGGCGGCCACGCCGGCACCGGTGGGGGCCTGGGCCAGGCCGAGGGCCTGGAGGGTGGCCTCGATCGCCGCCACGGCCGTGAGGATGTCGCGGTCGCACACGAAGCCCAGGTGGCCGATGCGGAACACCTGGCCCTTGAGGTGGTCCTGCCCGCCCGCCAGCAGGATGTCGAAGCGCTTGCGCACCTCCTTGCGCAGGTCTTCCGCGTCGATCCCCTGCGGCGCCACCGCGGTGATCGCCGGGCTGCCGTGGCCCTCGGCGGCGTAGAGCGGCAGGCCGATCGCCCTCATCGCCGCCTGGGTGGCGCGGCGGTGGCGGTCGTGGCGGTGCACGATCGCCTCCAGACCCTCCGCCTGCATCATCGTGAGGGCGGCCTCCAGGGCGAAGTAGAGGTTGATCGCCGGCGTGAAAGGGTTGCTGTCGGCCTTCGCCGCCTTCCGGTACTTGCCCAGATCCAGATAGAACTTCGGCAGGTCGGAGCGCTCGTAGGCCGCCCAGGCCCGCTCGCCCATGGCCACGAAGCTCAGGCCCGGCGGCATCATGTAGCCCTTCTGGGAGCCCGAGCCGATCACGTCCACGCCCCAGGCGTCCATCGGCACATCGGTGGCGCCCAGGCTGGTGACGCAATCGGCGATCGTCAGGGCCGTGCCGTGGGCGCGCACGTGGGCGGCGATCGTCTGCAGGTCGTTGATCACCCCGGTGGAGGTTTCCGAGTGGGTGAGGATCACCGCCCGGATGCGGTTCTCGGCATCGGCCTCCAGCGCCGCGCGGAACGCCTCGGGATCGAGGGGCTGGCCCCACTCGGCCTTGATCACCTGCACATCCAGCCCGTAGGCCTGCGCCACCTTCACCCAGCGCTCGCCGAACTTGCCGTTGTCGCCGCAGAGCACCCGGTCGCCGCGGCTCAGCACGTTGACGATGCCCGCTTCCATGGCGGCGGTGCCGCTGCCGGTGAGCACCAGCACGTCGTGGCTGGTCTGGTGCAGCCACTGCAGCTGCTCCGTGGTGCGGTGCACGATCTTCTGGAAATCGGCGCTGCGGTGGCCGATCGGATGGCGCGCCATCGCCTGCAGAACCGTCTCCGGCACCGGGGTGGGGCCGGGGATCATCAGGGTGAGCTTGTCCTGCATGGGGGCGGCGGCGGGGGCTGGTTGCGGCGGTGCGGGCCGCGCAATCCACCACCATAAAAAATGATGTTCCCCCTCCCCCTCCGATGCGCGGCCTGACGCTGCCCGTGTGGCTGGCCGCCGCGGCCCGCTCGGCCCTCGGGGCGCTGCAGGGGGAGTCCTTCGATCCGGCGCCCGAGCTGGAGCTGCTGGAGCCTCCGGGGCGGCGGCCCGTGCCGGTGGAGGCGGCGGCCCTGCTGGGGGAGGGCTGGAGCCTCGGCCGCAGCCGCTGCGACCCCGGCGAGGGGCTCGATCTCACCCGCGGCCTGGAGGTGTGGGCCCTGCTGCGCTGGCGGGAGCTTCCCCCCCACCCCGGCGATCCGCAGGCCTGGCTGCTGATCGAGGCCGGCGAGGGGGTGGGCGTGCACGCCGCCAGCGGCGAGGCCTGCCTCTCCGCCTATGCCCGGCGGCTGCTGGAGGCCAACCTGCGGCCCCGGCTGCCCGCCGGCCGCGGGCTGGGGCTGCGGGTGGTGCTGCCGGGCGGGCGGCGCCTGGCCGAGCGCACCAGCAACGCCGCCTTCGGGGTGGTGGAGGGCCTCGCCCTGATCGGCACCCGCGCCGAAACCCAGGCCGGCGCCGGCCCCGATCTCCTCGCCCAGGGGCTGGAGGCGCTGGCGGCGCGCACGGCGGCGCCCGGGTTCGCGGGCGATCTGGTGCTGGTGATCGGCGAGAACGGCCTCGATCTGGCCCCGCGCCTCGGCCTGCCGCCGGAGCTGCTGCTCAAGGCCGGCAACTGGCTCGGCCCCCTGCTGGTGGCCGCCGCCGAGCGGGGCGTGCGGCGCCTGCTGCTGTTCGGCTACCAGGGCAAGCTGCTCAAGCTCGCCGGTGGCATCTTCCACACCCACCACCACCTGGCGGATGGCCGCGCCGAGGTGCTCACCGCCCTGGCGGCCCTGGAGGGCCTGGCCGGCGAGGCGTTGCGGCAACTGCACGACGCCCCCACCGTGGAGGCCGCCCTGGCGGGCCTGGAGGAGCGTGATGCCGCGGCGGCGGAGCGGCTGCGGGCCCGGCTGGCGGCCGCGGTGGAGGCGCGCAGCGCCGCCTACCTGGCTCGCCATGGCGGGCCGCCGATGCTGGTGGGGGCGGCCCTGTTCGACCGCGCCCGGCGCCTGCGGGTCTGCGGCCCCCGCGGCGCCGAACTGCTGGAGGCGTTCAGGCGGCCGGCCTAGGGTGCTGGAAACGACCCGGTGGCTTCCGTCACCGGCTGACTGCCGCACCAATGACCCAGCAGCTGTCCCGGCCGCCCGTCCGTGATGCGGCCAGCGGCTCCAGCCGCCACCCGGCGATCGTGATCCTCGACTTCGGCTCCCAGTACTCGGAGCTGATCGCCCGGCGCGTCCGGGAGACCGAGGTGTTCTCGCTCGTGATGGGCCATTCCACCAGCGCCGCCGAGCTGGCCCGGCTTGCCCCCCGCGGCATCATCCTCAGCGGCGGCCCCAGCTCCGTCTACGAGCCGGGGGCGCCCCTCTGCGATCCAGGGATCTGGGAGCTGGGCATCCCGGTGCTCGGGGTCTGTTACGGCATGCAGCTGATGGTGCAGCAGCTGGGCGGTTCGGTGGTGGCGGCCGGTCGGGCCGAATACGGCAAGGCGCCCCTGTTCGTGGATGACCCCACCGACCTGCTCACCAATGTGGAGGAGGGCTCCACGATGTGGATGAGCCACGGCGATTCGGTGGAGCGCCTGCCGGAGGGCTTTGTGCGCCTGGCCCACACCGTCAACACCCCCGAGGCTGCGGTGGCGCACCATGGTCGTCACCTCTACGGCGTGCAATTCCACCCCGAGGTGGTGCATTCCAGCTGCGGCATGGTGCTGCTGCGCAATTTCATCTACCACGTCTGCGGCTGCCAGCCCGACTGGACCACCGCCGCCTTCATCGACGAGGCCGTCGCCGAGGTGCGCGCCCAGGTGGGCGACAAGCGCGTGCTGCTGGCCCTCTCCGGCGGGGTCGACTCCTCGACCCTGGCATTCCTGCTGCACCGGGCGATCGGCGATCGCCTCACCTGCATGTTCATCGACCAGGGCTTCATGCGCAAAGGCGAGCCGGAGTTCCTGATGGAATTCTTTGGTCGCCAGTTCCACATTCGCGTGGAATACATCAATGCCCGCGAACGTTTCCTCGCCCGCCTCGACGGCGTTTCCGATCCGGAGGAGAAGCGCAAGATCATCGGTGCCGAGTTCATTCGTGTCTTCGAGCAGGAGAGCAAGCGGCTCGGTCCCTTCGATTACCTCGCCCAGGGCACCCTCTACCCCGATGTGATCGAATCGGCCGGTACCAACATCGATCCCGCCACCGGCGAGCGGGTGGCGGTGAAGATCAAGAGCCACCACAACGTCGGCGGCCTGCCCAAGGATCTGCAGTTCAAGCTTGTGGAGCCCCTGCGCCGCCTGTTCAAGGATGAGGTGCGCAAGGTGGGTCGCAGCCTGGGGCTGCCCCAGGAGATCGTGGGCCGCCATCCCTTCCCGGGCCCCGGCCTGGCGATCCGCATCCTCGGCGAGGTGAGCGCCGAGAAGCTCGACATCCTGCGGGACGCGGACTGGATCGTGCGTGAGGAGGTGCGTGAAGCGGGTCTTTATGACGAGATCTGGCAGGCGTTCGCCGTGCTCCTGCCGGTGCGCAGCGTCGGCGTGATGGGCGACAAGCGCACCTACGCCTACCCGGTGGTGCTGCGCTGCGTCTCCTCCGAGGACGGCATGACGGCCGACTGGTCCCGCCTGCCCTACGACCTGCTGGAGACGATCTCCAACCGCATCGTCAACGAGGTCAAGGGGGTCAACCGGGTCGTGCTCGACATCACCAGCAAGCCCCCCGGCACCATCGAGTGGGAGTGAGGGGGCGGACGGTCGCCGCGGCGACCCTCCCTGGCGGCCAGCGGGGGGCGCCGATACCATCGGAGCCCGCCGGAATTCGCTCCGCCGTGACCCCCGCCACCAGCGCCGCCGCCGACCCCGATCAGGATCCTGCCCTGTTGCAGCGGCGCCTGCAGCAGGACACGATCCTGCTGGGGGGCAAGACCATCTATCTCAACCCCTTCCTCTACTGGCGCCGTTTCGACGCCAACACCGACCGCTGGCTGCGCGAACCCGGCCAGATGAGCGAAGACCAGATCAGCGCCAACCGCCTGCGCTTCTATCCCGAGGTGGCCTGGGATCAGCTCGAAGCCGGCGAGCTGGCCATCAAGGATGGCGCCGTGGAGATGTTCCTCAAGAGCCTGGAGCTGATCAGCACCTTCAACCCGGATCTGAACGCCGGCCACCTGCTGGAGGTGGAGCGCAAGATGGCCGTCACCAAGAAGAAGGCCTTCGAGCGCTGGGTGGAGCGTGCCCTGCGGCGCCGCGAGCAGGAGGAGCTGCGCCAGAGGCGGCGCTTCGATCGGGAACGCTTCCTGCGGGGCTGGCTGGAGTGGTTCGGCCACGAGGGCACCCGCCGCGCCGCCCTGCCCTTCGCCGCCCTGCTGGTGCTGGCGGCCAGCGCCGGCTGGTGGATCGCCTCCCAGCGCCCCTGTACCCCGGTTGTGGTGACGCCGGGAGTGACCCGCACCACCCCCTGAGATCGCCCGCTGGCGCGTCAGACTGAAGCGCACCCCCCCCGGTCCGCCATGGCTGCCGATCCCTTCGATGCCCTGCGTCTGACCCTGATGCAGGACGTGCTCCCCGTCGGGCTGGCGGTGGCGGAACGGGTGCGGCGCGGCGGTGCCCGTGAGGTGCTCGCCGCCTTCGACGGCAGCAGCCCCGATCCGCTGGGGCGGTTGCGCGAGGAGGGGGAACCTTCCGCCAGCCAGGTGCGCGACAGCCTCGATCGGCTCCAGCCCGGCCTGGGCAATCCCGTGCTGAAGGTGGAGGTGCACGACGGCGGCACGGTGTCGCCGGCGGCGGTGACCCTGGAGCCCGACGCCGCCGATCCGGCGGAGCTGCAGGCCACCCTCAGCCGCATCGCCGCCCGCCTGGATCTGCTCGAGCGCCGGCTCACCGGGCCGGCCAGCTCCGAAACCCCCTGATGGCCAGCGGCTTCGGGCGCACCCGCCACACGGGCGTCGGCGTCCAACCGGCCCTGCTGCTGCTGCTCGTGCTGCTGCTGAGCACCGCGATCACGGCCCGGCTCGCCTGGCTGCAGCTGCTCTACGGCCAGGCGAACCGGGCGATGGCCGATGAAAACCGCATCCGCCTGATCCCCCGCGATCCGGTGCGCGGTCGCCTGCTCGATCGCAACGGCCTCCTGCTGGCCTCCAACCGGCTCGTCTACCGCCTCACCCTGCAGCCCCGGCTGGTGAAGCCTGGCGACTGGCCCGCCCTGCGCGATCGCCTGGCGCGGCTGCTGGCGATCCCGGCCGCGCAGCTGGAGCGCCAGCGCCGGCTCGGCGGCGAGGGGGATGGCTTCCCGATTCGCCTCTCCGGACCGCTGACGCCGGTGCAGGTGCTGCGCCTGCGCGAGCAGGCCGGTGCGCTGCGGGGCGTCGATGTGGGCATTGAGGTGCTGCGCGCCTATCCCCACGGCAGCCTCGCCGCCCACGTGATCGGCTACACCAGCAACATCGACGAAGAGGAGTACGAGCGCCTTCGGGACCAGGGCTACCGCCTCAGCGACCGGATCGGCCGCACCGGCCTGGAGAAGGCGTACGAGCGCCATCTGCGGGGCGAGTGGGGCGGCCAGCAGCTGGAGGTGAACGCCGCCGGCCAGGTGCAGCGGGTGCTGGGCGAGCGGCCGGCGCGGGCCGGCCGCGATCTGCGCCTCACCCTCGATCTGCCCCTGCAGCAGGCGGCCGAGCGGGCCCTCGATGGGGTGCGCAAGGGGGCGATCGTCGCCCTCGACCCCCGCAGCGGCGCGATCCGGGCGATCGCCAGCCGGCCCACCTTCAACCCCAATGTCTTCGCCGAAGGGCCCAGCCTGGCCCAGTGGAACGACCTCAACCGGCCCGAGGCGCCGATGCTCAACCGCGCCTTGCGGGCCTTCCCGCCGGCCAGCACCTTCAAGATCGTCACCACCATCGCCGGCCTGGAATCCGGGCGCTATGGGCCCGAGGCCACGATCCCGACCGTGGGCCAGTTCTGCTACGACGGTCAGTGCTACGGCGACCACGGCTCCTTCGGGGCCATCGGCTTCCAGAAGGCCCTGGCGGTGAGCAGCAACAGCTTTTACTACAAGCTGGGCCTGCGGGTCGGGCCCCAGGAACTGTTCCGGGCCGCCCGTCGCCTGGGCTATGGCCAGCGCACCGGCGTGGAGCTGGCCGAGGAGGAGAGCCCCGGCCTGCTGGGGGATCCCGCCTGGAAGCGGCGGGAGCTGGGGGAGCCCTGGACCTCGGTGGACACGATCACCTCCGCCATCGGCCAGGGGGCGGTGACCGTCACACCCCTGCAGATGGCGCGCCTCTATGCCGCCGTCGCCAACGGCGGCACCCTGGTCACCCCCCACCTGGTGGAGGGCTCCAGGCCGCGGCACACGATCGGGCTGAAGCCGGAAACCCTGCGGGTGCTGCGGCAGGGGCTGCGGCAGGTGGTCACCGAGGGCACCGCCACGATCCTCAACGACCCGTCCCTGCCCGCGGTGGCGGGCAAGACCGGCACCGCCGAGGATCCGCCCCGCCCCGACCACGCCTGGTTCGGCGGCTATGCCCCGGCGGGCCATCCCGAGCTGGTGATCATCGCCTTCGGGGAGAACAGCGGCGGCTACGGCGGCACGGTGGCGGCCCCGATGGTCAAGGCGCTGATGAGCACCTGGTTCCGGGGGGCGTCCGGCCCCGCCCTTCAGGCGGCCAGCTCCAGCGGCCGCTGACCCAGCACGCGCCGGTAGTAGCCCCGCAGCTGTTCGGTGGCGCCGCTCCAGCCCCAGCGCTCGGCCTCCTGGCGCGCCGCCAGCCGCAGGGTGGTCCGCTGCGCCGGATCGCCGAGCAGGCGCCGCACCGCTTCGATCAGGCTGTCGCCGTTGTCGGGGTCATAGAGGCAGCCGTTGATCCCGTCGGTGACGATGTCGGGGATGCCGCCGCGCTCGGCCCCCACCACCGGGCAGCCGGCGGCCATCGACTCCAGCAGCACCAGGCCCAGGGTTTCGGTGCTGGAGGGGAAGAGGAAGGCGTCGCCGCTGGCGTAGGCGGCCGCCAGGTCCGCCCCGGCCAGATAGCCCACGAAGGTGGTGGGGGTGCCCTCGAACACCCGCTCCAGCTGCTGGCGATGGGGGCCGTCGCCCACCAGGGCCAGGCGCGTCTCGGGCATGGCCTCCAGCACCGGCCGGATGCGCTCGATCTGCTTCTCGGCGGACAGCCGGCCGATGTAAAGCAGCAGATGGCCGGTGTCGTCGTGCTGGCCATGCAGGCGCTCCCGCATCGCCGCGCAGGCCATCTCGGGGCGGAACAGCTCGGTGTCCACCCCCCGCTGCCAGAGCGCCGTGTGCTGAATGCCCTTGTCGCTGAGCTCGTCCACCATGGCGGTGGAGGTGCAGAGGTTGAGCTGGGCCTGGTTGTGGGCGGCCTTGAGCAGCTCCCAGAGCAGGGGTTCGAGCATGCCCATGCCGTAGTGCTCCAGGTACTTCGGCAGGTGGGTGTGGTAGCTGGCCACCAGCGGCAGGTTGCGCGTCTTGGCCAGCCAGATGCCCCCCCAGGCCGAGCACCGCCGGGTTCACCACGTGCACCAGATCGGGGGCGAAGCGCTCGAGCGCCTCGGAGACCGCGGGACGCGGCAGGGCCAGTTTCAGTTCGGGGTAGAGGGGAAGGGGCATCGCCGGCACGCCGACCACCCGGGCGCCCATCCAGTTGTCGGGTGCCCCCTCCGGACAGAACACCAGCACCTCATCGCCGCTGGCCACCAGGTGCTGGATCGTCTTGGTGAGCCGCGTGACGATGCCATCGACCTTCGGCAGGAAGGTTTCGGTGAAAAAGACGATCTTCACAGTCGCACCTGCGTCCCTCAGCCGCCCGTGCGGATGGCTTCCGCCTGACGGGTGGTCCAGGCGGAGCGGCAGGGGATCTTGGAGCGGTCGCAGCGATCGGCCCAGCGCCGGGCCACATCCACCACCTCGGAGAGCAGGCCGTCGTCGAGGGTGGTGGGCTGGAGGCCGAGCTCCAGGAAGCAGCGGTTGTCGACGATCAGATCGTTCTCGATTGCCTCATTGCGGGGATTGGGCAGCTGGTCGACCCGGGCGCCGGTGAGGGCCGCCACCTTCTCGGCCAGGTCGGCGACGCGGTGGCTTTCCGTCATCTGGTTGAAGATCTTCACCTTCTCGCCGGGGGCGGGCGGATGCTCCAGGGCGAGCTGCACGCAACGCACCGAATCGCGGATGTGGATGAAGGCGCGCGTCTGGCCGCCGGTGCCATGCACGGTGAGCGGGTAGCCGATCGCCGCCTGCATCAGAAAGCGGTTCAGCACCGTGCCGTAGTCGCCGTCGTAATCGAAGCGGTTGGTGAGGCGTGGATCCTTTTCGGTGAGGGCGGTGTTCGTGCCCCAGACGATGCCCTGGTGCAGATCGGTGATGCGGATGCCGTCGTTCTTGTTGTAGTAGAAAAACAGCAATTGATCGAGCGTCTTGGTCATGTGGTAGACGCTGCCCGGATTGGTGGGGTGCAGGATCTTCTCGGTGAAGCGACTGCCGTCCGCCTGAGGAACTTCGACGGTGAGATAGCCCTCGGGAATCGTGGCGCCCCTATGGGAGCCGTAGCCGTACACCCCCATCGTGCCCAGGTGAACGATGTGGATATTCAGCCCGCTCTCAACAATGGCGGCCAGCAGATTGTGGGTGCCGTTAACGTTGTTATCGACCGTGTAGCGCTTGGTGGCGCTGGTTTTCATCGAATAGGGAGCGGCCCGCTGCTCGGCGAAATGCACGATTGCGTCCGGTCGCTCGCTGCGCAGCAACGCCAGCAAACAGTCGTACTCACGGGCGATATCCAGGTGTACGAAGCGCATGGTGCGCCCGCCCACCTGCTCCCAGGCGCGCAGCCGCTCAAAGATCGTGGCGATCGGGGTGAGCGACTCCACGCCCAGGTCGATGTCGATCTTGCGGCGGCTGAGGTTGTCGACGATGACCACATCGTGGCCGGCATCCGCCAGGTTCACCGCGCAGGGCCACCCGCAGAAGCCGTCGCCGCCGAGAACGAAAACCTTCACCCGTGTCTCCTGAACGAGCAGATGCTCAGCTGGGTCAAGCTACTACAGGCCTCCGGCCCCGCCGGAGCGGAGGCCCTCAGCGGATGCCGGCGGCGATCCCCACCATCAGGAGCACCAGCACGGCGCCGCCGATCAGCACCAGGCGGGTGTTGGCCGACCCCCCCGTTCCCTTCTCCATCACCTCCATGGGCGGCTCCTTGGCGAAGGCGTTGAGCCGGCCGCCGTCCTCTTCCGTGACCTGCATGGGTGGGGCTGTGACTGCTCGCACGCTATGGAGGCGCTCCGGATCGTTCCCCGATCCGGAATGGTTCGTCACAGACCCGGGGCCCCCTAGGCCCCCACCCGTCCCTGGCTGGGGGAGCTGGCGTCGGCCTGCCGCCGTGCCGGCAGCCGGCCGGCCCCGAAGGCCACCCGTCCGGCCTCGGTGGCCATCGCCATCGCCCGGGCCATCGCCACCGGGTCGCCGGCCAGGGCGATGGCGCTGTTGACCAGCAGGGCGTCGGCGCCCATCTCCATCGCCTGGGCCGCCTCGCTGGGGACGCCGATGCCGGCATCCACCACCACCGGCACCCGGGCCGCCTCGATGATCAGGCCGATGTTGTCGGCGTTGCGGATGCCCTGGCCCGAGCCGATCGGCGAGCCCAGGGGCATCACCGTGGCGCAGCCCACCTCCTCGAGCCGTTTCGCCAGCACGGGATCGGCGTTGATGTACGGCAGCACCGTGAAGCCCTCCTGCACCAGCTGCTCCGCCGCCTGCAGCGTGCCGATCGGGTCGGGCAGCAGGTGGCGGGCATCGGGGATCACCTCCAGCTTCACGAAGTTGTTGTCCTCCTGCCCCGCCAGCCGGGCCAGCTCCCGGCCCAGGCGGGCCACCCGCAGCGCCTCCTCCGCCGTGGCGCAGCCGGCGGTGTTGGGGAGCATCCAGTGGCGGCTCCAGTCGATCGCCTCCATCAGCCCGCCATGGCCCGCGGCCTGGCTCTGCACGCGCCGCACCGCCACCGTCACGATCTCGCAGCCGCTGGCGACCAGGCAGGCCTGCATCGTCTCCAGGGAGGGGTATTTGCCGGTGCCGGTCATCAACCGGCTGGAGAAGCGGCGCTGGCCGATCAGCAGGTCCCCGGCGGCGGAGGGGGTGGCGCTCTGGGTCAAGGTGCGGTGCCGGGGGCGGGCAGTTCCCCCTAGTCTCGCTGGGCACCCGCGCCCCCCGCGATGCCCCTGCCGCTGCTGGCCCTCACCCCCCCGGTCCCGACGCCGTCGGCTGTGCCCCTGCCGCTCACGTCTCCGGCTCCGGCGTTGCCCGCGGATGCCTTCCCGGCGTATACCCCCCCCCGGGGGTCTCTGGCGGACGATGGCGGCCTCGGCGGCAGCGTCGAGACCTTTGATCCGGTGGGTCGGGCCGAGTTGATCGCCACCCGCATCCCCCGCGCCTGGCGCGGCAGTTACCGAGCCTTTGAGCGCGGCGCCTCCCCCCAGCCGGTGCAGCTTCTGCTGGATTCCGTGGTGCCCAGCGGCCAGATGGTGGTGCTGCGGGGCCGCCTGTTGATCGCCGGCCTGGAAACCCCCTTCCAGGGCAACATCAACGCCAAATCGGACCAGCTCGACCTGTTGCCCCTGGCCAGCGGCCTGGGGGCTGGCCTGGAGGCCGGCGGTGAGTTCCAGGGATTGCAGGGGCTCTCCCTCAGCGGCTGGCACGCCCCCCGGCTCACCAACCCGGGCGGCCGCCTGCAACTGGTGCCGGGAGTGCCGCCCGAGGCGCCGACCAAGCCGGGTGGGGTGGTTCGCGGCCTCTGGTGAGGCCGTTCAGGCGGCCTTGTCGTCGCCGCCGGGGCCCGGCCCGTCCTCAAAACCCTGCCGCTCCAGCCGTCGCAGCCGTCTTCGGGCCGTGGCATTGCCCGCCTCCAGCTCCAGCACGCGCTCGTAGAGCGTGCGGGCCTCCTCGGGCTTTTGCTGCTTCTCCAGGGCGAAGGCCAGGTTGTTCAGGGCCACCGGGTACTCCGCCCGGCATTTGAGGGCCGCCCGGTAATGGCGGATGGCGGCCGGATAGCGCCCCTGGGCCGCCAGGGCAAAGCCGAGGGCGTTCTGGATCAGGGCCAGGGCTTCGGAAGGGGCCTTCTCCTCCTCCGCCAGGCGCAGGGCCTTGCGCAGGCTGTCGCCCGCCTGGTCATAGAGCCGTTTGCGCAGCTGCACCGAGCCGAGCTCGTAGAGCGCCGCCGAATCGCTCGGCAGGCCACCGGCGGCGGCATCGCCGAGCCGGGCCAGGGCGACTTCGTCGCGGCGCACCCGCAGCACCTGGCGACCGACCGCGAAGGCGGCGACGCCCAGCAGCCCGATCAGGCCGATCAGATAGGCCTGGGGGAGAAGCTCTCGCATCCGGCGGCGCGGGCGCTCAGCGCGCGGCGGCGGCGACCACGGAGCTGAAGCTGCCGGGGTCGACCACGGCCAGCTGGGCGAGCATCTTGCGGTTCAGGCGGACATCAGCCTTTTTCAGGCCACCGATCAGGCGGCTGTAGCTGGTGCCGTTGAGGCGGGCCGCGGCGTTGATGCGGGCGATCCAGAGGCGGCGGAAATCGCGCTTGCGGCGGCGGCGATCCCGGTAGGCGTTGCAGAGCGCCTTCATCACCCGCTGGTTGGCGGTGCGGAAGAGGCTGCCGTTGCTGCCGCGAAACCCTCGGGCCAGGCGGAGAACCTTATTGCGGCGTTTGCGGGCGACGTTGCCCCTCTTGACGCGGGCCATGGAACGAACTCAGGGCGTGGGGATGGTGAACAGGGGCAAAGCGGTGGCTCAGGCGCAACCGTGGCTCAGGCGCAGCCGTGGCTCAGGCGTAGGGGAGCATCAGGGCGACGTTGTCGTGGTCGCGGTCGTCGACCACGGCCATGGTGCCCAGATAGCGCTTGCGTTTCGGGCTCTTGTGATCGAGGAGGTGGTTGCGGAACGCACGCCTCCGCACGAACTTGCCGCTGCCGGTGGCCTGGAACCGCTTGGCGGCCGCTTTGCGGGTCTTGAGCTTCGGCATCAGCTAGGTCGTGTGCACAAACAAGCAGAGTACGACGCGGCCCCTCCCTCCCCCAACCCCCGCGTCCCTACGCCTCGCCATGCCTCTGCGCCCCCTCCGCGTCCCCCCGCCCGCCCTCTCGCGGCTGCTGGTGGGCTCCACCCTGCTGCTGGCCGGGGGATGCCGGGCGGCTGGTCGTCCGCCGGAGCCGCCGCTGATCCTGCACTGGCCGGTGCCCGCTCCGGCGCCGCTCCAGGCCGCCAGGCCCGTGCTCTGGGTCGCTCTGGCGGCCCGACTCGCCCCCCAGGGCGCCCAGGCCCAGGCCGCGCCGCTGCGCCTGCGGGCCGCCGCCGGCAGCCTCACCCTCAGCGATGCCGCCGGCCGTCGCTTCACCGCCCCGGAGCTGGCCCTGGCCTGGCGGCGCCGGCCCCTGGCGAGCCCGATCCTGATCCGCCGGCAGGTGCAGGGACCCTTCCCCAGTTTCGAGAGCGCGGAGCAGGCCGCTCGCGCCTGGCCGACCGCGGGCGGTGAGGTGCGCATCGCCCGCTCCCGGGACTGGGAG
The DNA here is from genome assembly GCA_040381155.1 of Aphanothece sp. GTDB lineage: Bacteria > Cyanobacteriota > Cyanobacteriia > PCC-6307 > Cyanobiaceae > Cyanobium. The sequence goes on along the minus strand of JBEIHT010000014.1, from coordinate 20,817 downwards.
ATCTGGGCCAGCCCGGGGCTGACGCCCCCCGCGGGCGTGGTCACCCGGCTGGTGGAGGAGCGGCCGCGTGATCGCCTGGTGCTGGAGCTGCGCCGCCCCACCGGCGCGGTGGCGCTTGAGGGTCCGCTGCGGCTTGTGGCCCCGGCCGGGCTGGCCTGGCAGAACGGGGTCTACGCCGGCCCGTTCCGGCTCCAGGCCGATGCCCACGGCAGCTGGACCCTGGTGGAGGAGGTGCCCCTGGAGCGCTACCTGGAGGGGGTGGTGCCCCATGAGATCGGCGCGGCGTCCCCGCCGGCCGCCCTGGAGGCCCAGGCCGTGCTGGCCCGCACCTGGGCGGTGCGCAACCGCCACCGCTTCCTGGTGGATGGCTACCACCTCTGTGCCGACACCCAGTGCCAGGTGTACAGCGATCCCCGCCAGGCCGGCGCGACGGTGCGCCAGGCGATCGCCGCCAGCCGCGGCCAGGTGCTGGTCTGGCGGGGGGAGCCGATCCATGCGGTGTATCACGCCAGCAACGGCGGCGTTTCAGCCGGTTTCGAGGAGGCCTGGTCCGGGTCCGCCCTCCCCTACCTGCGCCCGGCCCTGGATGGCCCGCCGGCCTTCGCTTCCCGCTGGCCGCTGCCCCTGGCCCAGGCCGGCCTGGCGGCCCTGCTGCGCGATGGCGCGACGGCCTACGGCAGCGACCACCCCCGCTTCCGCTGGCAGCGCCTGCTCTCCCCCGCCGCGGTGACGACGGCCCTGGCGGGGCAGGCGGCGCGTCTGGGGGCGTTGCAGCGGCTGGAGGTGGCTGAGCGCGGTGCCAGCGGTCGGGTGGTACGCCTGCGGATCGTCGGTGCGCAGGGTTCCCTGGAGCTGCGCCGGGACGCCATTCGCCGCACCTTCCGCCAGCTGCCCAGCACCCTGTTCGCCGTCCGCGGCGCCGCGGCTGGCGGCTGGCTGCTGGAGGGGGGCGGCTTCGGCCACGGGGCCGGCCTCTCCCAGGCCGGGGCCATCGATCTCGGCCGCCGTGGCTGGAGCGCCGCCCGGATTCTCGGTCACTATTACCCGGGCACGGAGCTGCAATCCCTGCGGCTTCCGGAAGGGGCACCTTAAAGTTCGCTCACTTCCGCGATTGTCATGAACGCCGGCGGCAGCAGCACCGATCGCCGGCGTCTCAAGGCCGCCCTGTTTGTGGTGGGCTGTGCCGCCGCGGGCATCGCCCCCCACGCCCTTGGCCCTGCCACCCGCCTGGTTCCCGGCGGCATCCTGGCCGCGCTCCTGGGCGGTCATGGTCTGCTGACGGTGCTGCGCGGCCTGGCCAGCCCCCTTCCGGATGCCACGTTGGCCACCGCCACCGCCCCGGGGGGCAGCGAGCCCGGCGGCGCCGCCGCCGCCTGCCCCGCCATCGATGTGGTGGTGGCGGCCCGGGACGAGCAGGCGGTGATCGCCCGGCTGGTGGAGCGGGTGGCCGCCCTGCGTTGGCCGGAGGGCCGGCTGCGGCTCTGGGTGATCGATGACGGCAGCGAGGACCGCACCCCCGAGGTGCTCGCCGAGCTGCAGCCCCGCTGGCCGTTGCTGCGGGTGTTGCGCCGCCCCCGGGATGCGGGGGGCGGCAAGTCCGGCGCCCTCAACCGCGTGCTGCGGGAGCTGGAGGGCCACTGGCTGCTGGTGCTCGACGCCGACGCCGATCTCCAGCCCGACACGCTTGAGCGCCTGATCCCCTTCGCCGACGCCGGCCCCTGGGACGCCGTCCAGCTGCGCAAAGCGGTCGTCAACGCCTCGGTGAACCTGCTGACCCGGGCGCAGGCCATGGAGATGGCTTTCGACGCCCTGCTCCAGGAGGGTCGCCTGTCCCGGGGCGGGGTGGGGGAGCTGCGCGGCAACGGCCAGCTGCTGCGCCGGGAGGCGGTGCTGGCCTGCGGCGGTTTCAACGAATCCACCCTCACCGATGACCTCGATCTGAGCCTGCGGCTCGTGCTGGCGGGCCATCCGATCGGCGTGCTCTGGGATCCCCCGGTGGGGGAGGAGGGGGTGCTGGGATTGCGGGCCCTCTGGCGCCAGCGGCAGCGCTGGGCCGAAGGCGGGCTGCAGCGCTTCCTCGATCACGGTTTCGGCTTCGGATCCGGCCGGCTGACCCCCTTCCAGACCTTCGACCTGCTGGCCTTCGGCCTGCTCCAGTACGCCATGCCCCTGCTGGCGGTGGCCGACCTGCTCGGGGTTCTGCTCAGCGGCTCCCCGCCCCTGATGTGGCCCTTCTCGATCGTGGCCTTCGCCTCCTCCGCCCTGGCGATGGTGGGAGGCTGCCGGCGGGCCCGGGGCGGGCCGGCGCTGCCGGCGATGACCCCCTTCAACATCGCCCTCGGCATTCTTTACCTCACCCACTGGTTTGTGGTCATCCCCTGGGTGACCGTGCGCATGGCTCTGCTGCCGAAGCGGCTGGTGTGGGCCAAAACTCTCCACCATGGCGATGTGGAGGAGACCCAGGATCTCGCGGCGGAGGCGGAGGGCGAGCTGGCCGCCGGCGGCGGTCAGGCCTGAGCGCCCGAACCGTCAGGCCACCTCGTCCTCCAGCCCCTCGATCACCTCGCCGTTGAAGAAGTCGGCCAACCGGCGGGCCCGCTCCTCCAGGGGCGAGGGTGCAGCCAGCGGCTGGGGCGCTTGGGGTGGCGGCTCTGCCGGTGGTGACGCCACGGCGGCTGGGGCGGCTGGGGCGGTGGGGGAAGGGGCCGGTGGGGCCGCGGCTGCCGGCGATGGGGCGGGCGCCGCTGGGGCGGGGGTGGGGATCACCGGCGCTACGGGGACGACGGCGCTGGGTCGTTCGCCGGTCGGGGGGTCTCCACCGTTCTCCAGGTGCAGTTGGCGCGTGCCCCCCAGGGCGGAGGCCACCGCCTTCTCCAGCAGGGGCTTACGGCTCTCCACCATCGCCATCCAGGTGCCCGAGACCCGCACCACCGCCCGCCGCTCATCCAGCCGCACCAGCTGGGCCTGCTGGGCCAGAAGCATGCGGGTGGAGGGCAGTTCCAGGCCCGCCAGGATCTGCTGCCAGAGCTCGCCCAGGTCCGGACCTCCGCTCGCCGACGGCGCCAGCGGTGGAGCCGCCACCGGCGGCACCGCCATCGCGGGAGTGACCGCGGCGCCAGGGACCCGGATCTCCGCGGGGGTTGCCGCCGGTGCGGCCGCCGGGGCCGGTTCCTTCACCACCCGGGGCAGGGCCACCGCCGGTTCGGCCAGCAGCCCGAGCAGCAGCACCTCCAGCCAGAGGCGGGGCTGCACGCTGTGCCGCAACTGCTGCTCGCTGCCGCGCAGCTGGGCTTGCCAGCGCAGCAGCCGATCCTTGCCGATCCGCCGCGCCAGCTCCGGCAGGCGGGGGCGCAGCGCCGGCGAGACCGCCGTCAGCTCCAGCCGGTCCGGGGCCACGCCGGCGAGCAGCAGGTCGCGCAGGATCCCGGCTAGACCCTGCAGCACGGCGGCGGGCTCCCGCCCCCGCTCCAGCAGGCCCCGGCTCGCCTCCACCACCGCCAGGGGCTCGGCCGCGGCCATCGCCTCCGCCAGGGCCAGCAGCTCCTCCTCCGGGACCGCCCCCAGCAGCTCCCACACCGCCATGGCCTCGATCGGCGGCGGCAGCAGGCTGAGCTGGTCCAGCAGGCTTTCGGCGTCCCGCAGGCCCCCCTGGGCCCGCTGGGCCACCACGTGCAGCGCCGCCTCCGAGATGCCGATGCCTTCCTGCTCGGCGATCCAGCGCAGGTGGCCCTCCAGGGCCTCCTGGGGGATGCGGCGGAAGTCGAAGCGCTGGCAGCGGGAGAGGATCGTGGGCAGCACCCGCTGCGGATCGGTGGTGGCCAGCACGAACACCACCCGCGGTGGCGGTTCCTCCAGGGTCTTGAGCAGGGCGTTGAAGGCCGCCGTCGAGAGCATGTGGCACTCGTCGATCACGTACACCTTCCAGCGCGCCTGTACCGGCGCGAAGCGGGAGCGCTCGATCAGTTCGCGGATGTTGTCGACGCCGGTGTTGGAGGCCGCGTCGATCTCGATCACGTCCATGGCGGAGCCGGCCGCGATCGCGACGCACAGGTCGCACTGGCCGCAGGGTTCCGGCGTCGGCCCCTCCCCCGCCACGCAGTTCAGGGAACGGGCCAGGATGCGGGCGCTGGAGGTTTTGCCGGTGCCGCGCGGGCCGCTGAACAGGTAGGCCGGCGCGATTCGATCCCGCTTCAGGGCGTTGGCCAGGGTCACGGCGATCGCCTCCTGACCCACCAGCTGGTCGAACCGCTGCGGCCGGTACTTGTGATGGAGGGGCTGGTAGGCCTGTCCCATGCGCGACGGTTGCTGGGCGCCTCGCCAGGGCGGGACGGAGGAGCGGGGAACCAGGCTACCGGCCTCCGCCGGCCTCAAGCAGTCGCCCCAGCCGGGCCTCCATCTCCTCCACCTGGCTCAGCTGATCCGCCAATCCCTGGGCGGCCTGGCGCAGCCGCAGGAACTGGCTGTCGCCTTCCTGGCTGTCGCTCCCCCAGCGCAGTTCCGCCCGCGCCAGCTCCTCCTCCAGCCGCTCCTGCAGCGAGCGCCGCAGGCCATCGAGCTGCTCGATCGTGCGCAGGGCCAGCTCCCGGCCCTTCTCCAGGTGCTGCTCCTCGATCCCCTGGCGCAGCAGCACCCGGGCGCCGGTGAGCAGGGCCGCCGGCACGAACTGCCCCAGGGCCAGGGCGCCGAGGCTGCCGGTGTGCAGCCAGTCCTCCACCTGGGAGCTGCGGTGCCGGCCCGTCTTGCACCAGTGGGCGAAGTGCTCGCAGTTGTTGAACAGCAGGTTGTAGTTCTGCTCCCCCAGCCGGCCCATCGCCCGCCGCAGGGTCACCCCCACCGGCGAGCAGCCGCCCTCGGGGTAGGTCACCGCCGTGATCTCCTGGCCGCGGCTGAACTCCGTCAGGGGGCTGCGCAGGATCTCCCGCCCCTCCAGGTAATGGGCCACCGTGCCGTCCCCCAGGTCGATCCCGTGGTGGTTGAACAGGCCGTGCTGGCGGGGGGCCTGGAGATGGTCGGCGGCGGCCAAGAGGCGGAGGTGGGAGGCACGGATCAGCTTCGCGCCGACCTCCGATCCAGGCAGGTGGGGATTGCCCGACCCAGCACCGGCCGGGCCAGGCTGCCGTTCAGGCGGAGGCCTGGGCGTCCCGCTCGTTCTCGAGCTGGCTGCCGGGAATCGGCACCACCTTGGCCCGGCTGCGCTGCTCCACCAGGTCGCGGGTGATCGTGAAGGCCTTGACGTCGCGGCGGGTGGGTAGGTCGTACATCACCTCGAGCATCAGCTCCTCGACGATGCCCCGCAACGCCCGGGCGCCGGTCTTGCGCCGGTGGGCCTCCTCGGCGATCGCCTCGACGGCGCCCGCTTCGAAGTCGAGGCGCACGTCGTCCATGCTCAGCAGCGTCTGGAACTGTTTGACCAGGGCATCGCGGGGCTCGGTGAGGATGGCTTCCAGGGCGCGGGTGTCCAGCGGCTCGAGTACCGCGGTGACCGGCAGGCGACCGATGAACTCCGGGATCAGGCCATAGCGCACCAGGTCGTCGGGTTCGAGGTGGCGCAGCACCTCCGCCGCGTGGCGGTCCTTGCCGCCGCGGGGTCGGGAGGGGCTGTCGCCGCTGGGCAGGAAGCCGATCGCGTTGCGTCCCATCCGCTTCTGGACGATGTCCTCCAGGCCCACGAAGGCGCCGCCGCAGATGAACAGGATCTGGCTGGTGTCGATCTGGATGCAGTCCTGGTAGGGATGCTTGCGGCCTCCCTGGGGGGGCACGTTGGCCACCGTTCCCTCCAGCATCTTGAGCAGGGCCTGCTGCACCCCCTCGCCGGAGACGTCCCGGGTGATCGAGGGGTTTTCGCTCTTGCGGGCGATCTTGTCGATCTCGTCGATGTAGATGATGCCGCGCTGGGCCTGCTCCACGTCCAGGTCGGCCTTCTGCAGCAACCGCAGCAGGATGTTCTCCACGTCCTCACCCACGTAACCCGCCTCGGTGAGGGTGGTGGCGTCGGCGACGGCGAAGGGTACATCGAGCATCTCCGCCAGCGACTGGGCCAGCAGGGTCTTGCCGCAGCCGGTGGGGCCGATCAGCAGGATGTTTGATTTGTGCAGGCGGGTGGCGGTCTGGTCGGTCTCGCCCTTGCCATCACCCTGCCAGGCGAGCCGCTTGTAGTGGTTGTAGACGGCCACCGAGAGCACCTTCTTGGCCTGCTCCTGGCCCACCACCTGCCGGTCGAGGACGGTCTTGATCTGGTCGGGTTTCGGGATCGAGGCGAGGGTGGGTGCCGGCTTGGAGCTCTTCTTGACCGGCTGGCGCCGGCTGTGGTCGGGGGTCTGGCGGTGCCCCGGTGGGGCGCTGTGGCCCTCCACCAACTCCTCGTCGAGAATCTCGTTGCAGAGATCGATGCACTCGTCGCAGATGTAGACCCCGGGCCCGGCGATCAGCTTGCGCACCTGTTCCTGCGACTTGCCGCAGAACGAGCACTTCAGGTGGGCGTCGAACTTGGCCATCGGCGGGAGCGGAGCGGCAGGGGCGACCGGCGGGTGTCGGGAACGGTGGGACCCGATCCTCAGGATTGACCAGAACCGACGCTTCGTGCGCACTCCTTAAGGATCAAACCAGAGACGGCGGGATCCGGAGGGGGGTGCACTCGCCGGCAGGGTCCGACGGGTCAGGGGTCGGTGGAGGCGGCGGCGGCGATGGGGACGTCGCTCACCACCCGGTCAATCAGTCCGTATTCAACCGCCTCTGCCGGGGAAAGGTAGTAGTCGCGATCGGTATCTTCTGCAATTTTTTCGAGCGGCTGGCCGGTGTGCTCGGCCATCAGGGTGTTGAGGGTGTCCTTGAGGAAGAGGATCTCCTTGGCCTGGATCTCGATGTCCACCGCCTGGCCCTGGGCGCCGCCGAGGGGCTGGTGAATCATGATCCGGGCGTTGGGGAGGGCCAGCCGCTTGCCGCGGCTGCCGCCGGTGAGCAGGAAGGCGCCCATGCTGGCGGCGAGGCCGTAACAGATGGTCACCACGTCGGGACTCACCTGCTGCATGGTGTCGTAGATCGCCAGCCCGGCCGTGACGGAGCCCCCCGGCGAGTTGATGTAGATCTGAATGTCCTTCTCCGGGTCCTCGGCCTCGAGGAACAGCAGCTGGGCCACCAGGGAATCGGCCACCTGGTCGTCGATGCCGGTCCCCAGGAAGATGATCCGCTCCCGCAGCAGGCGGGAGTAGATGTCGAAGGCCCGGTCGCCACGGCCCGACTGCTCCACCACGGTGGGCAGCACCCCCGGCGCCGCGGACGGGGTGGCGGCCCAGGGGAGCGGACCGCCCCAGAGGTTCTGCACCGGATGGGGGCGGATTCCGCCCGGGTCCAGGCGGCCAGGCAGGAAGGGGGCGTCGGTCACGCGGTTGCGGGGGGAAGCCGAAGGAAGTGCCATCAATCTATGGGCTCCGCTCCGGCGTCGGCCCCGGCGGCGCCCTTCTTCGGCCGGGCGGACTTGCCCGCGCTGGCTTTGGCGGCTTTGCCGGCCTCGCTCGTGCTGGCCGAGTCCGGGGCGCTGGCCGATTCCGCCGCGGCGACCTCCGGCGCCCGCTCGCTCACCGTGCTGTGGTCCTCCAGCCAGGCGAGCAGCTTCTCGCGCAGCAGGTCATCGGCCACGGCGCCCCGCAGCCGGTCGGGGTCGATCTGGCCCCCCTCGCTGAGGCCGCGGCGCACCTCCTGGAGCTTGCTCTCCAGCTCTTCCGCCGCCACCTCGATCGCCTCGGCCCCCGCCAGGGCCTGCAGGGCCAGGCTGCGCCGCAGGCGCGCCTCCGCCTCCGGCCTTGAGGTGTCCATCAGGGAACGGACCAGATCCGGGGTGAACAGCTTGCGCACGTCCATCCCCTGCTGGGCGATCTGACCGGCCGTCCGCTCCACCAGGTTGCGGATCTCCTGCTGCACCAGCGTCTCCGGCAGCTCCACCTCCAGTTGTTCCACCAGGGCCTCCAGCAGGGCGTCCTGGCGGCTGGCCTTCTGTCGCCGCTCGCTGTCCTCCTGCAGGCGGGTCTCCAGATCGGCCCGCAGCTCCGCCAGGGTCTCCTTGTCGCTGGCCTGGCGGGCGAAGGCGTCGTCGAGCTCCGGCAGTTCCCGGGTCTTGAGGTCGAGCAGGGTGATGGCGAACGAGGCGGGGCGGCCCGCCGCGTCCTGCTGCGGGTACGACTCCGGGAAGCTGCAGGTCACCGTGCGGCTTTCGCCCAGCTTCATGCCCAGGATCCCCTCCACAAAGCCGGGGATCATCCGGCCCTCCTCCAGCTCCACCTCCATGCCGTCGCTGCTGCCGCCCTCGATCGGCTCACCGCTGTCGCTGAAGCTGCCCTGAAAGCTCACCTGGGCCACATCGCCGCTGGAGGCGCCCCGGTCCTCCACGGGCACGAGGGTGGCGAGCTGGCGGCGCGACTGCTCGATCAGCTCATCCACCCGCCCCGGATCGTGCACCACCGCCTCCATCTCGGCCTTCAGGCCGCGGGTGGCCTTGAGCGTCGGGGTGGGCTGGACGTCGAGCTCCAGGGTGAAGGTGAGCTCCTGGCCGGGTTCAAACCGCTCCAGCACCGTCTCGAAGCCCTCGGTGAGCTCGGGGCGCCCCAGGGCGGCGATCTCCACTTTGGACAGGGCGTCGCGGAAGGCGCTGTCCACCAGATCCTCCAGGGCGGTGGCGCGGATGCGCAGGGGGCCGATCTGCTGGAGCAGCACGGGGCGGGGCACCTTGCCCTTGCGGAACCCGGGCAGCCGCACGCTGCGACTCAGCTTCTCCAGGGCGCTCTCGTAGCTGGCCTGGCAGCGGCCGCCCGGCACGCATACCTCAAGCGCCATCCGGCTGCGGGGACGCTCCGCGGCGCTCACCTTCAAGTCGCCCCCATCGCCGCCCTTGTTGGCACTGGATTTGGCCGGGGTGGCGGCGGCGGAGCTGGAGCTGGCGGCAGGACTCATGGGCCGGATCCCGAAGAACAGGGCAGCCTGCGATCCTAGAAACTGGCGGAACCGGCGATTCGCCACGTATTGTTCTGAGGACGCAGAACATGGCCATATCCAGCTCGGCAACCAGGTCGGTATTCATCCTGTTGCCATCGCCGGTTCACTGACGGCACCACCGTTCCCTCTCTTCAGTCTCGTTTCCCAGGCGCACCGCTCCCAGCTCCCCCGTTTCCCTTTCCTCCGCAGGTTCTCTTCGTTCGTCTCTGCGCCAGGCTTTTCTTCTCTTCCACCGCTTCCGTTGACCGCCGCCGCCCCTTCCAACAGCCCCGCCACCACCCGTCAGCCCGGCACACCCTGGCTCCTGCCCAGCCGCCCGCTGCGGGTCGCCGTGCTTGGCGCCACCGGAGCCGTGGGTCAGGAACTGCTCCAGCTCCTGGAGGAGCGGTGCTTTCCCGTGGCGGAGCTGATCCCCCTCGCCTCGCCCCGCTCCGCCGGCCAGCCCCTCCAATGGCAGGGCCAGTCCCTGGCGGTGCGCCCCGTCGACGCCGCGGCCTTCGAAGGGGTCGACCTGGTGCTGGCCTCCGCCGGCGGCTCCATCTCCCGCCGGTGGGCGCCGCAGGCCGTCGCCGCCGGTGCGCTGGTGATCGACAACTCCAGCGCCTTCCGGCTTGATCCCCAGGTGCCGCTGGTGGTGCCGGAGGTGAATCCCGAGGCGGCGTTCAGCCACCAGGGCATCCTCGCCAACCCCAACTGCACCACGATCCTGCTCACGGTCGCCCTGGCGCCGCTGGCGGCCCGTCGGGCCCTGCGGCGGGTGGTGGTCTCCACGTATCAGTCCGCCAGCGGCGCCGGCGCCCGGGCGATGGAGGAGCTGAAGAGCCTCAGCCGCACCGTGCTCGAGGGGGGCACCCCGCACAGCGAGGTGCTGCCCCACTCGCTCGCCTTCAATCTGTTTCTCCACAACTCCCCGCTGCAGCCCAACGGCTACTGCGAAGAGGAGCTGAAGATGCTCCACGAGACCCGCAAGATCATGGCTCTGCCCAATCTGCGGCTCACCGCCACCTGCGTGCGGGTTCCCGTGTTGCGGGCCCACTCCGAGGCGGTGAACCTGGAGTTTGAGGAGCCCTTCCCGGTGGAGGAGGCGCGCCGCATCCTCGCCGAAGCCCCGGGGGTGGAGCTGATCGATGACTGGCAGGCCCAGCGCTTCCCGATGCCCACCGACGTCACCGGCCGCGATGCGGTGGCGGTGGGCCGCATCCGCCAGGACCTGAGTGAACCCCGGGCCCTGGAGCTCTGGCTCTGCGGGGATCAGATCCGCAAGGGGGCTGCCCTGAACGCCATTCAGATCGCCGAGCTGCTGCGGCAGGGGCCGAGTCCAGCCCAGGCGGGAGGTGCCCCGTGAATGCGGTCGCCCTGCCCGTTCCCTTCGGCCGTGTCGTCACCGCCCTGGTGACCCCCTACGCCGCCGACGGCTCGGTGGATCTGGGCCTGGCGGCCCGTCTGGCGGACCATCTGGTCAGTCGGGGGTCGGATGGTCTGGTGCTCTGCGGCACCACCGGTGAATCGCCCACCCTCAGCTGGGAGGAGCAGCACCGTCTGTTCGCTGCCGTGCAGGAGGCGGTGGGGGAGCGGGCCTTCCTGCTGGCGGGCACCGGCAGCAACTGCACGGCCGAAGCGGTCGAGGCCACCGTGCAGGCCGCCGAGCAGGGCGCCCACGGAGCCCTGGTGGTGGTGCCGTATTACAACCGACCGCCCCAGGAGGGCCTGGAGGCCCATTTCCGCGCCATCGCCGCCGCCGCCCCTGAGCTGCCGCTGATGCTCTACAACATCCCCGGCCGCACCGGCTGCAGCCTCCAGCCGGAGACCACGGCCCGGCTCCTCGATCTTCCCAGCATCATCAGTTACAAGGCTGCCAGCGGCACCACGGAGGAGGTGAGCCAGCTGCGCAGCCTCTGTGGTGATCGCCTGGCGGTCTACAGCGGTGACGACGCCCTCGCCCTGCCGATGCTGGCGGTGGGTGCCGTCGGCGTGGTGAGCGTCGCCAGCCATCTCGTCGGACCGGAGATCCAGGCGATGGTGCGCGCCTTCCTGGAGGGCGACAACGCCACCGCCCTCGCGCTGCATCAGCGCCTGCTGCCGCTGTTTAAGGCTCTCTTCTGCACCACCAGCCCGATCCCCGTCAAGGCCGCCCTGGAATTCGAAGGCTGGCCGGTGGGTCCCCCCCGACTTCCCCTCGTCTCCGCCGATCACGACGTGCGCCAACGCCTCAGCTCGATCCTCGCCGCCCTGCGTCCCACCTGACGCCAAGGCCTGCGCTCCATCGTTTCCAGCCTTCCGTCTTTTTTCTCCCTTTTCCCGCTTACATGAACAGTCAGAACGGTTCCAGCAAGTCCAGTGCCAAGTCCGCCGCCACCGCTGCACGCAGCTCGCAGCAGCCCTGCCTGAGGGTGATTCCGCTGGGCGGTTTGCATGAGATTGGTAAAAACACCTGCGTCTTTGAATACGGCGACGACCTGATGCTCGTCGACGCCGGCCTCGCCTTTCCCAGTGATGGCATGCACGGTGTCAACGTGGTGCTGCCCGATACCGCCTTCCTGCGCGAAAACCAGAAGCGCATCCGCGGCATGATCGTCACCCACGGCCACGAGGATCATATCGGTGGCATTCCCTATCACCTGCGCCACATCAACATTCCTGTGATCTACGGGCCGCGCCTGGCCATGTCGATGCTGCAGGGCAAGATGGAGGAGGCTGGCGTCACCGATCGCACCACCATCCAGACAGTGCGACCCCGCGATGTGGTGAAGGTTGGCCAGCACTTCTCGGTTGAATTCATCCGCAATACCCACTCGATCTCTGACAGCTTCACGCTGGCCATCACCACGCCTGTCGGCGTGGTGGTGTTCACGGGAGACTTCAAATTCGACCACACACCGGTGGACGGTGAGAACTTCGATATTCAGCGCCTCGCCCATTACGGTGAGAAGGGAGTGCTGTGCCTGTTCTCCGATTCCACCAACGCCGAGCTGCCCGGCTTCACCCCGCCGGAACGGTCGGTGTTTCCCAACCTCGATCGGCACATCGCCAACGCCGACGGGCGGGTGATCCTCACCACTTTCGCCAGCTCGACCCAACGGGTGGCGATGATTCTGGAGCTCGCCATGAAGCACGGCCGTAAGGTGTCGCTGCTGGGTCGTTCGATGTTGAACGTGATCGCCAAGGCGCGTGAGCTCGGCTACATGCACTGCCCGGATGATCTGTTTGTGCCGATCAAGCAGATCCGCGATCTGCCCGATCGGGAGACCCTGCTGCTGATGACCGGCAGCCAGGGGGAGCCCTTGGCTGCCCTCAGCCGCATCTCCCGCGGCGAGCATCCGCAGGTGCAGGTGAAGTCCTCCGACACGATCATCTTTTCTGCCAGCCCGATCCCCGGTAACACGATTTCGGTGGTCAACACCATCGATCGCCTGATGATGCTCGGCGCCAAGGTGGTGTACGGCAAGGGTGAGGGCATCCACGTTTCCGGCCATGGCAGCCAGGAGGATCAAAAACTGATGCTCGCCCTCACCCGCCCCAAATACTTCGTGCCGGTGCATGGTGAGCACCGCATGCTGGTGGCCCACTCCCGCACCGGCCAATCGATGGGCATCCCCGTCGACCACACCCTGATCATCGATAACGGGGATGCGGTTGAGCTCACGCCGGATTCGCTGCGCAAGGGCGAGCCGGTCAAGGCCGGTATCGAACTGCTCGACGGCTCCCGCACCGGCATCATCGATGCAAGGGTGCTCAAGGAGCGCCAGCAACTGGCAGAGGACGGGGTGATCACCCTGCTCGCCACGATCAGCCACGACGGTGCCATGACGGCCCCGGCCCGGGTGCACCTGCGCGGTGTGGTCACCACCGCCGACCCCCGCAAGCTGTCGATCTGGGCCGAGCGGGAGATCGGCTGGGTGTTGGAGAACCGCTGGAATCAGCTCGCCCGCAACACCGGCGGCAAGGCCCCCGAGGTGGACTGGGTGGGGGTGCAGCGCGAGGTGGAGGTGGGCCTGCAGCGGCGCCTGCGCCGCGAGCTGCAGGTGGAGCCGCTGATCGTCTGCCTGGTCCACCCCGCGCCCGCCGGCACTCCCGCCTACAAGGGCCAGGCGGACAGCGAGCCCGATAGCCGTCCGGCCTCCCGTCAGCGTCGCGACGGCGGCGGCGAGCCCTCGCGTGACGTGATCCGCACGGTCGGCCGCGCCCCGGCTCCCGTCGCCGTTCCGGCTCCCTCCGCCCGCGCCGCTGACGCCCAGCCGGCGATGGAGCCGGAGCCCGCCGGGCGAGCCCGCCGTCGCCGCTCCGCCGCCGGCTGAGGGCCCGCGGACTTCAGGGGATCTGGACGCGCAGCAGACCTTGGCGCAGCTCCAGATCCTCGTCCTCCTCCTCTTGGCTGCCCAGCCGCGGGGGGGGGGCCTCCAGCTCCAGCTCCTCCGCAAGGTTGGGGTCGGCCTGGTGAACCTCGATCAGCTCCGGCTCCTCGATCACCTCGGGGATCAGGGCGGGCTCTGCCGCTGTGGCGGGGCTTTCCGCCAGGGGAGCTGGTGGGTTATCCCCGGCTGGCTGGGTGTCGAGCCAGGGCATCACCGGCGTTTCGGACTGGCTCAGGGCCAGGGCCGCCTCATGCAGGCTTGGCCCCGTCTCCTCCAGCAGGGGTGCGGCTTCCGCCGGCTGGGGCAGGGCATCGGCAGGCGGCTGCACGGGCACACTGCACTGTTGCAGTCCCTGGGCGGCGATCTGGCGCAGGGCTGATTCAGCCTGGCTCGCCTCAACGGCGCGGTAGAGATCGGCCGCCGATGTCCGGTCGCTGAAGCCGTAGAGATACGTGTGGGCCATCAACAGCTGCAGCCGCTGGCGCAGCCCGAGGTCGTCGCCGGGAAGCCGCGCCAGCAGCCTCTCCCCCTGTTCCAGAACGTCCGACCAGCGGTCCTCGCAGTAGGCCTTTTCGATGGCCGTGTACTGCTGGGTCGGATCGCCCGCCGCGGCGAACTCAGCCATGGGGTTCCGGCAGCAACAGCTCCAGTGTGCTCGGTCCCCAGCGCAGTTGCCATCCATCGGCCAGATCCAGTCGTCCTGGCCCCCGCTCGGTTGCCAGCCGGGCCACCAGCAGGGCGAGGGTGTCACTCGCCAGGGCGCCGCGATCGCAACGCCGCAACCAATGCTGCAGCAGGCGCCCCTGGCTGGCAGGGGCCAGGCCCGTGAGCCGTCGTCGGGCCAGGGCCCCCCGGGCTGGCGCGGTCGCCGGCCGCGCCAGGCTTTCCAGGGCCAGATCCAGCAGCTCCTCCTCCGCCTCCAGCTCCCGGCCCCAGCGTTCCGCCAGGGCGCTGATCCGCCGGGCGGAGCCGGGATGGAGGCCCTCCAGCACCGGGAGGACCTCGGACCTCACCCGGTTGCGGGCGTACCGGAGATCCCCGTTGCCCGCATCGATCCAGACCGGCAGGCCGAGCTCCCGGCAGATCCGCCCGGTGTCCTCCCGGGTGAACGGCAGCAGCGGCCTCACCAGGGTGGGGCTGTCCGCCTCCCGGTTCAGCCTGCGGAGCGAGCGGGGCGTCGTCAGACCGCGCCGATGGCTGCCGCGGGCCAGGTTGAGCAGCACCGTTTCGGCCCGGTCGCTGGCGGTATGGCCGGTGAGCACGTGGGCGCAGCCCAGGCGACGGGCCTCCCCGGCCAGGCACCCGTAGCGCCAGGCGCGCGCCGCTGCTTCCGTGGCCGGGGGCACGGGGGCCGGCTCGAGGCGCAGATCGAGCCCGCGCCCCGCAGCCCAGGCCACCAGGGCGGCCGCCTGCTGGCCCGATTCCGCCCGCCAGCGGTGATCCCCATGCCAGAGGTGCAGACGCCAGCCATACAGTCGCCGCAGTCCGAGCAGCAGGCCGGTCAGGGCCATCGAATCCTGGCCGCCCGAGACCGCCAGCAGCAGGGGCGCCCCCGCGGGGAGCAGGGTCGGGGTTCGGCGCAGCCAGCGGTGCAGCCGCAGGTGGTCGCGACTCCAGGCTGTGGCTTCGGGTGGGAGAATCACGTCTGCATCCCCGGCCGTCGCCATGTCGCGTCTCTCCAGCCTGCCCCCTGTCCTCTCGCACAGGATCGCGGAGCGGCGCCTGCTCAAGGTGATCGCGGGGCTCACCAACTTCGACGTCGCCTCCGTGGAGCGGATCGCCCGGGCCGCGGCCGCCGGCGGCGCTGATCTGATCGACATCGCCTGCGATCCGCAGCTGGTCGCCCGGGTGGCGGCCATCGCCCCGGCCCTGCCGATCTGCGTGTCGGCCGTGGATCCCGAACTGTTTCCCGCCGCCGTGGCAGCGGGGGCGCAGCTGGTGGAGATCGGCAACTTCGATGCCTTCTATCCCCTCGGTCGGGTCTTCGGCGCCGAGGACGTGCTGGATCTCACCCGCCGCACCCGCCACCTCCTGCCGGAGGTGGTGCTCTCGGTGACGGTGCCCCACACCCTGCCGCTCGACGCTCAGGAGCTCCTGGCCGCCGATCTCCAGCTCGCCGGCGCCGACCTCATCCAGACCGAGGGCGCCTGCGCCGCCCGACCGCTCGCGGCGGGCACGCTCGGGCTGATCGAGAAGGCCGCCCCCACCCTGGCCGCTGCCCACGCCATCAGCCATGCGGTGGCGCTGCCCGTGCTCTGCGCCTCCGGTCTCTCCGCGGTGACGGTGCCGATGGCGATCGCTGCCGGCGCCAGCGGCGTGGGGGTGGGTTCGGCGGTGAACCGGCTCGATGATGAGCTGGCGATGGTGGCCGTGGTGCGGGGGTTGCGGGAAGCCCTGGCGGCTGTCGGTCCGCAGTTGTCCGCCGCCGGCAGGCTGCCTAGCCTGGAGCGGTCCTGAATTGCTCACGATGATCAACAGTCTGGTCTGGCTGCTCCAATGGCCGATTCGGGCGCTGATCCTGCTGCTCGTCTCCCGGCTGCCCCTCGGGGTGGAGATGGAGAGCTTCCCGATCGCCCTGATCTCCGCCGTGGTCATCGGCCTGCTCGGCACCCTGCTGGTCTGGCCGATGAAGTTCATCCTGGCCCCCATCTGGGCGATCACCTCCCTGGGTGGTCTGATCACCCCGGTCTCCTTCCTGTTCAACTGGCTGATCACCGTCATCCTGTTCGGCCTGGCGGCCTGGCTGATCCAGGGCTTCCGCCTGCGCAACGGGCTCATGAGCGCCGTGCTCGGGGCGCTGGTCTACAGCGTGCTCAGCACGATCGTGCTCCAGCTGCTCGGCCTTGAAGTGCCCCTCACCCGGGCGATGGGTCTGATCCACGGCGGCGTCGCCTGAGGCTCGGCCCGGGGCGGCCATCGTCCCCGCGGCCTGCCGCGGGGACCCCCCAGAATGGCCCCATGCTTTTCCAGCTCCAGGCCCCCTACTCACCCAGCGGTGATCAGCCCGGCGCGATCGAGGCCCTGGTGAAGGGAGTCGATGGCGGTGAGCGCTACCAGACCCTGCTGGGCGCCACCGGCACCGGCAAGACCTTTTCGATCGCCAACGTCATCGCCCGCACCGGTCGCCCCACCCTGGTGCTGGCCCACAACAAGACCCTGGCGGCCCAGCTCTGCAACGAACTGCGCGAGTTCTTCCCGCACAACGCGGTGGAATATTTCATCTCGTACTACGACTATTACCAACCCGAGGCCTATGTGCCGGTCTCGGACACCTACATCGCCAAGACCGCGTCGATCAACGAAGAGATCGACATGCTGCGCCACTCCGCCACCCGCTCCCTGTTCGAGCGCCGGGATGTGATCGTGGTCGCGTCGATCAGCTGCATCTACGGCCTCGGCATCCCCTCTGAATATCTGAAGGCGGCGGTGCGTTTCCAGGTGGGCGACAGCCTCGACCTGCGTTCCTCCCTGCGCGGCCTGGTCAACAACCAGTACAGCCGCAACGACCTGGAGATCAGCCGTGGTCGCTTCCGCGTGCGCGGCGATGTGCTGGAGATCGGTCCGGCCTACGAGGACCGGCTGGTGCGCATCGAACTGTTCGGCGATGAGGTGGAGGCGATCCGCTATGTCGACCCCACCACCGGCGAAATTCTGCAGAGCCTGGAGACCATCAACATCTACCCGGCCAAGCACTTCGTCACCCCCAAGGAGCGGCTCAAGTCGGCCATCGCCGCCATCCGCCAGGAGCTGCGCGAGCGCCTCGATGCCCTCAACGGCCAGGGTCGGCTGCTGGAGGCCCAGCGCCTGGAGCAGCGCACCGCCTACGACCTGGAGATGCTGGAGCAGGTGGGCTACTGCAACGGCGTCGAGAACTACGCCCGCCATCTGGCGGGGCGGGAGCCGGGCACGCCGCCGGAATGCCTGATCGACTACTTCCCCCGCGACTGGCTGCTGGTGGTGGACGAAAGCCACGTCACCTGCTCCCAGCTGCAGGCGATGTACAACGGCGACCAGAGCCGCAAGCAGGTGCTGATCGAGCACGGCTTCCGCCTGCCGTCGGCCGCCGACAACCGGCCGCTCAAGGGCGACGAGTTCTGGGAGAAGGCCAACCAGACGATCTTCGTGAGCGCCACGCCGGGCGCCTGGGAGATCGGCCGCAGCGAGGGCCAGGTGGTGGAGCAGGTGATCCGCCCCACCGGCGTGCTCGACCCGATCGTGGAGGTGCGTCCCAGCGAGGGCCAGGTGGACGACCTGCTGGGCGAGATCCGCCTCCGGGCGGCAAAGGGGGAGCGGGTGCTGGTCACCACCCTCACCAAGCGCATGGCCGAAGACCTCACCGATTACCTGGCCGAGAACGGCGTGCGCGTGCGCTGGCTGCACTCGGAGATCCACTCGATCGAGCGGATCGAGATCATCCAGGACCTGCGCAACGGCGAATACGACGTGCTGGTGGGGGTCAACCTGCTGCGGGAGGGCCTCGACCTGCCGGAGGTGTCGCTGGTGGCGATCCTCGACGCCGACAAGGAGGGCTTCCTGCGGGCCGAGCGCTCCCTCGTGCAGACCATCGGCCGGGCGGCGCGCCATGTGGAGGGGGTGGCCATTCTTTACGCCGACAACCTCACCGACTCGATGGCGCGGGCGATCAGCGAGACGGAGCGGCGGCGGGCGATCCAGCAGGCCCATAACGAGGAGCACGGCATCACCCCCACCCCCGCCGGCAAGCGGGCGGGCAACGCGATCCTCTCGTTCCTGGAGGTGTCGCGGCGGATCGGCGACGAGCCGCAAGAGGAGGCGGCGCCAGCACTCCCCCAGGAGGCGATCCCCCTCGACGCCCTGCCCGAGCTGATCACCCAGCTGGAGGAGCGCATGAAGGCGGCGGCGAAGAACCTGGAATTCGAGGAGGCCGCCAACCTGCGCGATCGCATCAAGGGGCTTCGCCAGAAGCTGGTTGGTCGCGGCTGAGTTGCCGGCTCATTTCCAGCGGAATCCCCACTTTCTGAAGTAGAGCCAGGCGCTGTGCAGGTTGACCATGGTCAGTCGTAGGCTGTGGTGGTTGCCACGGCCCCAGTGGTGCAAGACCTTGCTGACAGGAACATGCGCGGTTTGGCCCAGCATTCCCATACGGCGAGTTAAATCAGCGTCTTCGAGATAGAGGAAGAAATCCTCATCGAAACCCCCTACCCTCTGGAATGCGGCGTAGCGCATCACCATGCAGCAACCACTCAGGTAGGGAGATTCGAAAACGTCCGCGTAGTTCGCCGCCTCCATCGTGTACCAGCGGTCGTAGCGCTTGAGCCAAGGTGGCTTGACCTTATCAGGGATGAACCTGCGACTGAATAGTGCCAACATGGTCGGATTCTTTTTGCATAGCTTCTGCGTTTCCCCCTCGGGGCTCTGAATCTCGGGAACGGCCATTACGACATGTGGATGCTCATCCAGCCAATCCAGCAATGTCTCCAGGCAGCCTGGCTGCCAACTCAGATCCGTATTGAGAGCACCGATGTAGCGGGGGTTCAGGCCCAGTCTGCAGATCGCAGCCGCTGCCTGATTCACCGCTCTCCCATAGCCTAGGTTCGCGCGGTTGGTGAGGAACAACAAGGCGTCTTCCGCCAGAGATTCAACTGCTTCGCCCGCGCGATGATCATTGCTGACAACCACATATGCGATCGAGGGTGTCAACCGCTTCAGGCAGGCTTGCAGGCTGGCCACCTCCCGTTGGCCAGGATGAAAAGCAACAACGATGAGAACCGCCTGCGTCGGTGCCGTCCCGGGCGAAGGGCGCTGGGCCATGTCTGGAGGAGGGGAGGTGGGCATCATCCCGGCTCAGGCAATCTTTTCCACGGGCGGCTGGTTCCAGGCCGCCGCAGCGAACGGGCCACCTGATCGGGCCGATGGGCCACCCTCGCCCTAGGCTTGCGATTGTCCTCGTTCCGATGTGCGATCATCGCCCCGCTCTGGACGGGGCGAGCTGGAGATCCCAACAGGTCATCGCCGCAGAGCGGTTAAGGGGGCGGGACTTGGGACCAGCAGCCGGCAACCTACGCATGGGGAGAGTCTCTTCACTGATGTCAATCTACGCGAGTCCCCTGCGTCGATACCCAAAATCCTAGTTGCCGTAGGCGGTTTAATGCCATCCGGGGAGCTGGCTGTGGGCCCTGGACCTGAACCTGAGTCCAGTCCTGCCGCGACGGCTGGCTCTGTCAAGGATCTTTTCCAGCATCGCTTGATTATGCGCGACATTCATTCGCACATTGAGGGCTCCGTCAGCCCTTTGAGCTGCGGGCTAGGAGTTTGTCGCACATTTTCGCAGACAAAACCTCCCCACTTCCCACTCCTTGCTGGAGTTCTGAGCGCTGCTCTCAGCCTCGGGGCTGAGCGGCCCTGAGCGGTGCTCCCTCCCTCAGCTTGCTGCCAGGGCGGCCCGGTGCAGCTTGCAGATGTTGTGGGTGATAGCCATTAGGGTCCATTCCCTGTCGACTACCTCCAGCCCCCGCAGCAGGAATCGATCCAGGCCCCGTTCCCCTTTGGTCTGCCCAAACACCCGCTCAACGATGACCTTGCGTAGGGCATAGATCACCAGGCCGGCTTTGGATCGGAGTTTGCGGTCCATCCGGCCCCTGGCATCGAGTTCCCTGGGGGTTGGCCCCCTCGAGGGCCGTGGCCGCTTGTCGTGTTCCTGCCGGCTGGTGGAGGTGTAGGCATCGAGCTCCCGCTGCTCGCTGGCCTCGATGTTGCCTGTGCTGCAGTAGCCCGCATCGGTGATCCGCTTCTCAGGCAGTTGGCCGGTGTTGGCCAGGATCCGCTCCACCATGGGCTGCAGATGGGGAGCATCATTGGCCTGGTCGCTGACCCCCACCGCCACGATGATCTGGTGGTCACCATCGACCGCCGCCTGGCAGTTGTAGCCCTGGATCCAGCCGTCCCCACCTTTGAGGATGCGGCTGTCTGGATCAGTGAAATTGCGTTGGGCGTTGGCTTTCGGCTCCCCGACGGCAGTGATGGGCAGGTTGCGGCTGGGCATCGCCAACGGGTCAATGCTGCTCAGCGGATCCGGGGTTGAGAGTCCTGCGGCCTGGGCCTTGTCGATCGCCGGGTTGCAGTCAGTCGCTTGGTCAGATGGAAGTGGGAATCCAGCCGCTGAGAAGGGGGTAACAGCGAAAAGTTTGTGGAGGGCTGCTCCGCCCCCCGAATGAATGGGTACGTTGGATGAGTGTCCGTTGGCAGATCAGCAAATGCTGGGTGAATGAATGCTGTTTACACGGGCATGGCTCTACCGGCATAGGGAAGAGTGGCCCATCCCGATGGAGATTTGCCGTTCATGATCCAGATGCCGCTCCAGTGTCAACCGACATCCAAAACTGCGCCACTTCCGACACCGAAAACTGAGCCACCCCCGACCCGTCCTGGGGCTTTGTTTCCGGAGTGGTTCCGCCTTGGCTGCGCCGGCGGTGCCTCTGCTTGCTCATGGTTTTCGTGATTG
>JBEIHT010000013.1:0-37184 GCA_040381155.1 Aphanothece sp. | reverse complement strand
GCCATCAGCTTTGACAGTGCCCAACACGTCGCTCTGCATCTTCCACGAGAAGTGGAAAATGACGATCGACAGGGCGTTTTACATCCAGAACAGGCCGAGGAACACGTGGTCCCATGCCGACACTTGGCAGGTGCCGCCACGGCCGGGGCCGTCGCAGGGGAAGCGGAAGCCCAGGGTCGCCTTGTCGGGGACGAGGCGGGAGCTCCGCGAGTACAGCACACCCTTCAGCAGGATCAGCACGGTGACGTGGATCGTGAAGGCGTGGATGTGGTGGACCATGAAGTCGGCCGTTCCCAGGGGGATCGGACCGGCGGCCACCTTGCCACCGATCGCCACAACGGAACCGTTGAACACCTCGCTCACGCCAGCGAGGGCGTTGGGAGCGGTGGTGCCGGCGGCGGCGGCGTGCAGGCCCTGAATCCACTGGGCGAAGACCGGCTTGAGCTGGATCGCGGTGTCACTGAACATGTCCTGGGGACGCCCCAGGGCACGCATGGTGTCGTTGTGGATATAGAGGCCGAAGCTGTGGAAGCCCAGCCAGATGCACACCCAGTTGAGGTGGCTGATCAGGGCATCGCGGGCCTTGAGCACCCGGTCGAGCACGTTGTCGACGTGCTTGGCGGGGTCGTAGTCGCGGATCATGGCGATGGCCGCGTGGGCGCCGGCGCCGACGATCAGGAAGCCGCCGATCCACACGTGGTGGGTGAACAGCGACAGCTGGGTGGCGTAGCTGACCCCGATGTACGGATACGGAGGCATCGCGTACATGTGGTGGGCCACGATGATGGTCAGCGAGCCCAGCAGCGCCAGGTTGACCGCCAGCTGGGCATGCCAGGAGGTGGTCATGAACTCGAACAGGCCGTTGTGGCCGTTCGGAGCGGGGAACAGCAGGGGATCACCCTTCTGGCCCTCAAGGATTTCCTTGATGCTGTGGCCGATGCCCCAGTTGGTCCGGTACATGTGACCGGCCACGATGAAGAGGACGGCGATCGCCAGGTGGTGATGGGCGATGTCGGTCATCCAGAGGCTGCCGGTGACAGGATTGAGCCCACCCTTGAAGGTGAGGAAATCGCTGTAGGCGGCCCAGTTGCCGGTGAAGAAGGCGGAGATGCCGGCGCCGAAGCCCGGGAAGAGCTGCGCCAGCAGGTCCTGGTTGAGGAACTCGTGGGGCAGGGGGATATCGGCCACCGAAGCGATGGTCTTGCCGTTGAGCACCAGCGGTTTGCCGGCGTCGATGGCATCCATCAGCTGCGTGGTGGGCAGCGACACGTGCAGGAGGTGCCCGGTCCACGAGAGGGAGCCGAGGCCCAGCAGACCGGCCAGATGGTGGTTGAGCATCGACTCAACGTTCTGGAACCACTCGAGCTTGGGGGCTGCCTTGTGGTAATGGAAGACACCGGCGTTGAGCATCAGACCGGCCATCACCAGGGCACCGATGGCGGTGCAGAGGAGCTGGAACTCGCTGGTGAATCCCCAGGCCCGCCACACGTGGAAGAGGCCGGAGGTGATCTGAATGCCGTGGAAGCCGGCACCCATATCGCCATTGAGAATCTCCTGGCCGAAGATCGGCCAGACGACCTGGGCGCTTGGCTTGACGTGCAGGGGATCGGCAAGCCAGCCGGTGTAGTTGGAGAAGCGGGCCCCGTGATAGAAGGCGCCGCTCAGCCAGATGAAGATGACGGCCAGGTGGCCGAAATGGGCTGAGAAGATTTTGCGAGAGACCTCTTCGAGGTCGCTCGTGTGGCTGTCGAAATCGTGAGCGTTGGCGTGGAGGTTCCAAACCCAGGTGGTGGTTTTGGGACCTTTGGCGAGGCTGCGGTCGAAATGTCCGGGCTTCTCGAAAAGCTCGAACGTCGCCGGAACTGGGTTCCGGTCGACCATGGCTTCCGCCTTCTTCCCACGCTCGGGTGGGCTGATGGTCATCGAGACGTTCCTCGAGGGACGGAGTCGAGGTGGAGGGCCACCCCTGGACGGTGTCGGCGGGTCAGCCACCGTGGAGACCACGGCGGTTGGGGACCGGGACCGTCGGTGGGACCCGATGGTCGGGCGGAGCCGGAGAGGCAGGCTCGACCACGGGCGCCAGTTGGAAAGGGCAGAACCCTTGCCAGGACTGGTGCTTTGGGCCCCGGAAGGGGACCGCTGGCGAAAGTATAGGGGCCGGAAACAAGCGGATTTGGTCGCCAGTTACAAAGGTTCAATCCCGGCGCTCGCCAGGCTCTGACTGGGGTCTGACCAAGGGTTGTTGAGATCGAAAAAGCCTGAATGAGGCGCGCTTTCCCATAGCTCTTCTCCGTGGATTGAGCCGCTTCGCCCTGCGTTTTTTTTGCCGCCGACCCGCCTGAGCAGAATGGGCGCCGAACACAGGGGATCGGGGCGTGGGCTGGGGTGGTTGGGTGGGCAGGGGACGCAGCGGCCGGGGTCCTGGCCCGGGACCTGGCCGGGGTCGTCTCGCCGCTGTCGTTTTCATCGTCTGTTTTTTTCTCGCCCTGCCCCTGCCTGCCCTGGGGGGACGCGCCGAGGCCCTGGGCTGGTCGCGGCGCCCCTCCGCCCCGCCGGCGGCGCCTGCCCTGGGGGTGGCGGCGGCAGAGCGCCTGCGGGAGGTGGCTCCCCCGGGGGCGGTGCAGCAGTTGCGCGAGGCCCTGGCCGAACGTCAACCGCGGCTGAGGATCCTGGCTCCGTCGGCGGAGGCGGTGCTGCCCGCCGGCCCCTGGACCCTGCGGCTGCAGGTGGAGGACTGGCCCCTGGTGGAGGGGGGGGCGCTCGGGCTGGGTCCCCATCTGCTGGTGGCCATCGATGACGGCGAGCCCCTGCCCCTGACCCGCACGGAAACCACCCTGCCCGAGCTGTCGCCGGGCAGTCACCGGCTCACGGTGATGGCGGCGCGGCCCTGGGGGGAAGTGGTGAAAAGCCCGGGGGCGATGGCCCAGATCCGCCTGCACCGCACAGCTGTCAATTCCCTGGCCCTGCCCGAGCCTGGCACGCCCCAGCTGCTGGCGGTCAGCCCCGGCGCGGCGGCGGCAGAGCCGCTCCTGCTCGACTGGTTGCTGATCGACGCCCCCCTCCAGCACCTGCGCGATGACGATGCCCTCTGGCGGCTGCGGGTGACGGTGAACGGCGACTCGTTCCTGGTGGACCGCCAGACGCCGCTCTGGCTGCGGGGCTGGCGCCCGGGCCGCAACGCTCTGCAACTGGAACTGCTGGATGGCCGGGGGGAGCCCCTGAACCCACCGTTCAACAGCCTGGTCCGGGAGGTGCGGCTCGATCCCTCCCGGCCCCGGCCCGCCTGGCAGGGGCCGGGGCTCTCCGCCGCCGACCTGGCGATCCTGCTGGGCGAGGCGCCGCTAGCCGTTGCAACGGAGCTGCTCCAGGAGCCCCCCCCAGCTCCAATCCCTTCTCCGATCGCGGCCCCTCCTGCCGCCCCGGAGCCAGAGCCGTCCCCGGAGTCGGAAGCGTCAGTGCAGCCCCAGGCGCCAGCCGAGCCGCCGACCGCCAGCGAGCCCGAGCCCGTGACCGAGCCACCCGTCCCGTCCCCCGATCCCGACGACCTCCCCCCGATGGCGGTTCCAGAACCAGAACCACAACCAGAACCACAACCACAACCAGAACCAGACCCTGGCCCGGCCTCCCTGTCGCCCACCCCACCCCCGGCCTGGGAGGAGCTGAACGCCGATGGCACCCTCCGCCGGGATCCCCCGGCTGGAGCGCTGGCGGCCTGGCGCGAGCGGCTGGCGCGATGAGGGGCGAGCCAGGAGGGATCATCGCCCTGGGCTTCAGCCCCGCGGCCGAGGCGGTGCTGCGCCAGCTTGAGCAGGGCGGACTGACGACGGACATCCACCGGGCCTGGGAGGGGAACGGGGAGAGCGGACCCTGGCTGGCGGAGCGCTGGGGGAGCGTGTCGGCAGTGGTGGCGGTGGGGGCCTGCGGCCTGGTCACCCGCCTGATCGCCCCCCTGCTGGCGGGCAAGGCGTGCGATCCGGCGGTGGTGGTGCTCGATCCCCAGGGGCGTTACGCCATTCCCCTGCTTGGAGGTCACGGTGCCGGCGGCGAAGGGCTGGCCCAGCGGCTCGCCGCCCTGCTCGGGGGGCAGGCCGTGCTCAGCGGCGCCAGCGGCGCGGCGGGCCGGCTGGCCCTCGATGCCTTCGGCAGCGCCTGGGGCTGGCGGCGGGGCAGCGGCGACTGGCGCACGCTGATGGTGCGGGCCGCCGGCGAGGTTCCGCCCCTGGTGGCCCAGGAGAGTGGCCTTGTCCTCTGGCGGGAGCTGCCCGCCGCCGTCGGCCTGGCCTGTCCCGCGGCCGCCGGCATCCCGGGGCCGGCGGACGGCGCGGACCTGGTGGTGAGCCACCGGCTGGGGGAGGGCTGCCGCTGGCATCCCCCCTGCCTCTGGATCGGCCTCGGTTGCGAGCGGGATACCAGCGAGAGCCTGCTGGAGCGGCTGCTGGAGACCACATTGCGCCAGCACGGTCTGGCGGTGGAAGCGGTGGCCGGGCTGGCCAGCGCGTCGCGCAAGGGGGATGAGCCGGCCCTGCTGGCCCTGGCGGCCCGGCGCGGCTGGCCGCTGCGGTTTTACGAGGCGGAGCGGCTGGCGGCGGTGCCGGTGCCCACCCCATCAGCGGTGGTGGCCCGGGAACTGGGCACCCCCTCGGTGGCGGAAGCCGCCGCCCGCCTGGCCGCCGCCGAAGCGTGCGGAACGCCGGCCAGCGCCGCCCCCCTGCTGGTGGCCAAGCAGATCGGCCGGGCCGAGCCGGGCGAGCGGGGGGCGGCCACCCTGGCGGTGGCCCTCGCGCCCCAGCAGTGGGCCCCCGCCCGTGGGGCGCTGCACCTGGTGGGCAGCGGTCCGGGGCGCCTGGATGCGCTCACGGGCGAGGCCCGTGAAGCGCTGGCGGCGGCGACGGTCTGGGTGGGCTACAGCCTCTACCTCGATCTGCTCGAACCGCTGCGGCGTCCGGATCAGCTGCGCCGCGACGGTCGGCTGACGGAGGAGCGGCAGCGCTGCGCCGAGGCCCTGGCCCTGGCCGAGCAGGGGCTGACGGTGGCTCTGGTGTCCTCCGGCGACAGCGGCATCTACGGCATGGCCGGGCTGGCCCTGGAGCTCTGGCTGCAGCGTCCGCGGGCCGAGCGCCCCGCCTTCGCGGTGCATCCGGGCCTCTCAGCCCTGCAGCTGGCGGCCGCCCGGGTGGGGGCGCCGCTGATGCACGACTTCTGCACCATCAGCCTGAGCGACCGGCTCACCCCCTGGGAGGTGATCGAGCGCCGCCTGCGGGCCGCGGCCGCCGGCGATTTCGTGGTGGCGCTCTACAACCCCCGCTCCCGCGACCGCGACTGGCAGCTGGAGCGGGCCCGCGACCTGCTGCTGGAGGGTCGGCCCGCCAGCACGCCGGTGGTGTTGGCGCGCCAGCTGGGGCGGGCCGGCGAACGGGTGAGCCTGCACGAGCTGGCGAACCTGCCGATCGACGCGGTGGACATGCTCACCCTCGTGCTGGTGGGGAATTCAACCAGCCGAGTGCAGGAGGGTTGGATGGTGACCCCCAGGGGGTACCCCGGGGCGGAGCTGAGCTGAAACCCAGGGGGCTCAGCGATCAATCGGGATGACAGGATTCGAACCTGCGGCCCCTTCGTCCCGAACGAAGTGCGCTACCAAGCTGCGCTACATCCCGCTGGCTGGAGTGTAGGGGATCGGCGGCCGCTGGGGACCGGGCGAAAGGGCTTCCTAGAGTCGGCGCGATCCCGCCCCGGCCCTGTGACACCCGCCGATCCCCCGCCCGTGTCCGCCGCCGCGGCGCCCCCGGTAGCCGCCAGCGGCAAGCCGGAGTGGCTGCGGGTGAAGGCGCCCCAGCTGGAGCGAATCGGGGCGGTGGCCGACCTGCTGCTCGACCTGAAGCTCAACACGGTGTGTCAGGAGGCCAGCTGCCCGAACATCGGCGAATGCTTCGCGGGCGGCACCGCCACCTTTCTGATCATGGGCCCCGGCTGCACCCGGGCCTGCCCCTACTGCGACATCGACTTCGACCGCAGCGTGCGGCCCCTCGATGCCAGCGAACCGGAGCGGCTGGGGGAGGCGGTGGCCCGGCTGGGCCTGACCCATGTGGTGATCACCTCGGTGAACCGGGACGACCTGGCCGATGGCGGAGCCCGGCAGTTCGTGGCCTGCATCGAGCAGGTGCGTCTGCGCTCACCCGCCACCACGATCGAGCTGCTGATCCCCGACTTCTGCGGCGACTGGCAGGCCCTGGCGACGGTGATGGACGCGGCCCCGGATGTGCTCAACCACAACATCGAGACGGTGCCGCGCCTCTACGGGCGGGTGCGGCCCCAGGGCCACTACGGCCGCTCCCTGGAGCTGCTGCGGCGGGTGCGGCAGGGCTGGCCGCGGGCTTACAGCAAATCGGGCCTGATGGTGGGGCTCGGGGAGAGCGACGCCGAGGTGCGGAGGGTGATGGCCGACCTCCGCGCCCATGCCGTCGACATCGTCACGATCGGCCAGTACCTCTCCCCCGGGCCGAAACACCTGCCGGTGCAGCGCTTCGTCAGCCCGGAGGGGTTCGCGTCGTTCCGGCGCCACGGGGAGGAGGAGCTGGGCTTCCTGCAGGTGGTGAGCAGTCCGCTCACCCGCAGCAGTTACCACGCCGGAGAGGTGCGGCGGCTGATGCGGGAGCATCCCCGCCCCTGATCGCTCAGGACCCCGGCTCGCGGCTGGCCCGGATCCATTCGCGCAGCTGTTCCGCCGCCACCTCCCGCCCGCCAAGGCCGAAGGCGACAGCGCTGGCCACCGCCACGGACCCCAGCAGCAGGCCGAACGCGAGGTTGACGATGCTGGAGGCGACGCCGATCTGCTCGAGGGCCATGGCCCCGGTGAAGATCACGATGGCCACCCGGCTGGTGCGGGCCAGGAGCTGGGCCTGGGGCCCTCCGGAACTGCCCACCAGATGGGCGGCGAGGTTGGCGAGATAGAGGCCGACGGCAAAGACCACCAGACCGGTGAGAATCTGGCCGAACAGCCTCAGCAGACCCTGCATGACCTCGGTGAGGGCGGGCAGCGCGAGCACATTGGTGGCCGCGACGGACGCGAACAGCAGGATGCCCACCAGAGTGACCACCCCGAGCACGTCGGAGGGCGAGCGCTTGGCCGTTCCCTCCGGCTGGCTGCCGGCGCCTTCCGCCAGATCGGGCATGCCGAGCCAGTGGAAGATGCCGTCAAAGCCGATGCCCGCCAGAAGCCTGGCCACCAACTGACCCGTGAAACGGCCCACCACAAAGCCGGCCACCAGGATCAAGGCGGCGGTGAAGATCTGGGGCAATGCCGTGAGAATGCGGTCCAGCATCGCCGTGGCCGGACCGGAGACGGCAGGAATGGCCAGAGCGTCCAGGCTGGCCGTGGCCGTTGGGATCAGGATCAGCACGTAAACCAGGGTGCCCGCCAGCCAGGAGAGCGACTGTGCCCCCCGCTCGGGATTCAGGCCGAATTCAGCGCCCACTCCGTCGAGACCGGTGGCCTCCAGCAGGTTCGACACGATCGTGCGCACCACCCGGGCCAGGAACCAGCCGACTGCTGCGATCGCCGCCGCCTTGAACAGGCGGGGCAGGGCCGACAGGAAGGTATCGAACAGATTCACCACTGGCGTCACCTGAGCCCCGAGATTGAGGGCGTTGAGGATCAGTGGCAGGAAAAACAGCAGCACCAGCCAGAACAGCACATCCCCCAGGGTGTTGCTCACCGCCAGGCCCGGTCTCCCCTCCCCGGCGGCGTCGCCATCCAGCAGACGCTGATCCAGATCCAGGCGTTGGGTCGCCCCCAGCAGGGCAGAGCGCGCCAGGATGGCCACCACCCAGCCGACAGCCGCCAGCAGCAGGGCGGCTCCCAGTTTCGGCAGGAAGGCGAAGATCTGGTTGAGGAACTGATTGAGCGGTTCCGAAACAGTGGTGAGGTTCAGCACATTCAGGGCCGCCACCACAGCGAGCACCATCACGATCCAGAAGACCAGGCTCGCCAGCAGGCGATCCAGCCTCAGGCTGGAGGTGGGCAGGGCCGCTCCGGGCACTGCCGCACTGAGATGGGCATCGAGGGACAACCGGCGCAGCAGGGAACGCACCAGACGGGCCAGCACGCCACCGACGATCCAGCCAACGAAGAGGATGGCCAGGGCTCCGATCAGATGGGCCACCAACGGCACCACTTCGGAAGGTAGGCCAGGCACGGAAAGGGCCGGCGGCGCCTGGAGAAGCAACGGGTCAAGCATGCAAGGAGAAAGGAAGGCTTCCCCAACTTGTATATGGCCCCAGCAAGCGTCAATGTCAGCCTCTCAGTCGCCGCCGCAGCGAAGGATCAGGGCGTCGGGAAATCGGTCGTGCAGCACGGCCCGCTGCTCCTCGGGCTCCACGCCCACGGCGGCGCTGTCGGCCAGCTGCTGCGGACTGGGCGGCTGCCCCAACCTTTCCTCCCCGAACACGCCGTAGCGGATCACCGGATCCCAGCGTTGCTGCCCCAGCTGGTGTTGCCAGTACAGGGGGCGATAGCGCCCCACCAGCTCCGCCGATTGCTCGGCAGTGCAGGAGCTCCGCTCGATCAGCAGGGGCCGCACCGGCACCGGATGGAGGGGGATCAGAACGGCGGCCAGGGCCAGCTGGCCCAGCCAGACCGCCGCGAGGGGGCGTGGACAGGTCACGGTCATGTCCTCACAGATTGGTTTGCAGGAGGTCATTGATCAGCGGCACGATCCGCTCCGGGGTGCCCTGGTAGACGGCGCCTTCGCGGATGGCCGCGATTTCGCTCAGTTCGCCCTGGTTCACCTCGCCGTAGGCGATCGGCAGAACCGTGATGGCGCTGTGACGGAGCACCGGCTTCAGGTCGTTGAGCGCCAAGCCCTCGGTGCGGTTGCCGTCGGTGAGCAGCAGCACCACGAAACGCCCCGCCGGGTCGCGGCGCCGCGCCCGCATCAGGTCGGCCATTGCCACCGCCAGGCCGTCGTAGAGGGCGGTGGGCCCGTCGGGCTGCAGCACGCTCACCGCCGCCAGCAGCCGGTTGCGCACGCTGTTGTCGTAGGGCTGCAGGGCCAGATGGCGCTGGGGTCGATCACTGAAACTGATCAGTCCCACCTGGTTGCCGGGGTTGATCGCCGCGGTGGCCAGGCTGACCGCCTTCTTGAGCTGATGCATCCGGCCGTGCTCCTGCATGGAGCCGCTGCGGTCGATCACCAGCTGCATGTACACCGTGCGGCGGCCATCCTTGCGGCGTTTCCACTGGCGCTGGGCCTGGCCGAGCAGGTCCCCGTCCGCCCGGGGTGGCCGGGCTTCGGCCGGCACCGGCGGAGCCTGGCTGTAGTCCGCCTGGCGGGCCAGCTCCTGCA
The DNA here is from genome assembly GCA_040381155.1 of Aphanothece sp. Taxonomy (GTDB): domain Bacteria; phylum Cyanobacteriota; class Cyanobacteriia; order PCC-6307; family Cyanobiaceae; genus Cyanobium. Next base: position 27,843 of record JBEIHT010000013.1, on the reverse strand, counting down.
TCGCCGGTGAGGTGGCGAACGCGGCGAACCGCTCCAGCGCCTGGCGCTGCTCCGCCGTGGTCCACGGCAGGTCGGCGAGCGGGGAATCCTGGGGACTGCCGAAGGGCACGGCCAGCAGATCCCCGAAGCCGGGCTCCCGCTTCAGCCGCAGATAGGTCTGGTGGGCCATCACCATGGCGTCGAAGCCGCTGGGATTGCGCCGCCAGGTTTCCACCATCTCCAGGTAGGTGGGCGCCGTGCTGGTCAGGCTCTGCTGAAACAGGGCAAAGCTGCGGCTGACGCCATCGCTCTGCAGATCGGCCGTCGTCAGCGCTTTGCCGTCGCGGTTGTGGCCGGCGCTCAACCAGAGGAGGGTGTGGAGAAAATCCAGACCCGGCGAGCAGATGTAAGGGTTGCAGTAGCCCATGCGCAGCCGGCCGGAGAGGGCTTGATCCACCACTCCGGAGAAGGTCGGCGAGCCGCTGGCCCCCAACCGCCGCCAGGCCTGGTTCCGCAGGGCGATCACCGAGCCGTTGCCCACCAGCCGGGCCTCCAGGCGCCGGGTCGGCACCCCCTGCTGCCGCAGCAGCTCCAGCCACTGCTCGCTGGCGGGGGAGTAGCCGGCGGGCCGCAGGGTTCCCGCCGCCAGCATCTGGGCCGCCAGGCCGGAGGGGATGGTGCGGATCCGCACCTCGATCCGCCGGCCGCCATCGCTGCGCTCCCCCCGCTGGTTGAAGCGCTCGGCCACCTGCACCAGCCAGCGTCGGTCGGGCCGGGAGGCATCGGCCTTCTCCACGGAACTGACGATCTCTACCGGCAGGCTGCCGCCGGCGGTGGAGCCCTGCCCCGCGATCCCCTGCAGCGGGTAGGCCTCCGGCGGTGGCAGGCGCTCGGCCAGGGGCAGCGACGCTCCGGCCATGGCCAGGGTGCCGGCGGGGCGGAGTTCGCTGTTTTCGATCTGGATCCGCGGCAGCAGGTCGCCTTCCAGATGGCGCAAGGCACTCTCAAAATCGGTCACCGGCAGGAGGCTCAGGCAGCCCCCACAGGTGGCCAGCAGGCCGAGGGCGGCGAGGCCGCCGGGCAGAAGCGTGCGGGTGTTCATGGCAGCAGGGAGGAGGGGAGGATCGAGAGGCGCACGGGCAGCTCCGGGGCCTGGTTCGCCTGCTGGAGGGTGTCCTGGTGGGCGCCAGCCAGCCCCTGGCGCACCGCGTGCAGGGGCCCTTCCAGGGGGGTGGCCGGGTGCTGGATCCGATCCACGAGTTCTTCCAGCAGCACCAGCAGATCCACCGTGGAGAGGGGATCGAGCTGGGCGCAGCGGACGGCGAGCTGGCGGATCTCCTCCAGCTGCTGGCGTGCGGCTCCGCCGGCCAACGCCGGATTCCGCGAGGCGATCTGATCGAGGCGGCGGGCCAGTTCAGCGCCATCCATCAGCGATCCCGCCCCCCCTGGGTTGGCCAGGGCGGCATCCGCACGGCGCCGTCGCGCCGCCTGCCGCTGGCAGACCACCAAGCCGGCCAGGGGGGGCAGGGCGCCCAGGCTGACGACGCTCCAGCGCAGGCCCAGGCAGGCCACGAACAGGCCGTAGCTCAGGCCCAGGCCCAGCAGCAGCGAGGGCGGCTGGCGGATCGAACGGGGGAGGGCGGGCCGATGGGCCCGAACGGTGAGGGGAACCATGCCGGGAGGGTTGAATGCCCTCCGGTGGTTGCCGGTGCTCGGCCGTGATTCAGGGGCTCAGCCCCTGGGGAGGATCAGGCCACCGCCTCGAGCCGTTCCGCCAGGCCCACCAACGCCTTCTCGCTGGGGGGAACCAGCAGCTTGAAGCGCCCTTTCCAGGCCGGCCAGTCGGCCAGGATCGCCGCCGCCCGGGCGCTGCCGGTGTGGGCTTGGTGGGCCTCCAGCAGGGGCCGCAGCAGGGCCTCCTGCTCCGGGGTGGTGAGCTCGCACAGGGCCACTGTCTCCGGGTTGAGCCGCTCCGCCAGGCCGCCGTCCCCATCCAGCAGGAAGGCGACGCCACCGGTCATGCCGGCGGCGATGTTGCGGCCGGTGCTGCCGAGCACCACCACCACCCCGCCTGTCATGTACTCGCAGCAGTGGTCGCCGGTGCCCTCCACCACCGCCCGGGCGCCGCTGTTGCGCACGGCGAAGCGTTCGCCGGCCCGGCCGAGGGCGTAGAGCTCGCCGCCGGTGGCGCCGTAGAGACAGGTGTTGCCCAGGATCACCTTGGCGGCGGGATCGCCGGCGCCGGCAGGGGGAACCAGGACGACCCGGCCGCCGTTGATGCCCTTGCCCACGTAGTCGTTGGCGTCGCCCACCAGGCGCAGCTGCATGCCCTGCAGCAGGAAGGCGGCGAAGCTCTGACCGGCGGCGCCTTCGAAGTGGAGGTTGAGCTGGCCGCGGAAGCCGCTGTTGCCATGGCGGGCGGCGATCTCGCCGCTCAGGCGGGCGCCGACGCTGCGGTCGGTGTTGACGATCGCCAGTTCGCGGGTCAGGGACCCGTGGCCTTCGATCGCCGCCATCACCTCCGGATCGTTGAGCAGCTGATCCTCCAGGATCGGCCCGTTGCTGTGGGCCTCCCGCTCATGCACCAGCCAGGAGCGGTCCTCCGCGCCCGGTACGGGGGCCAGCAGACAGGACAGATCGAGGGAGCGGGTCTTGGTGAGGCTCACGGCGCGGGGTGCCAGCAGGTCGGTGCGGCCGATCAGGTCCTCCAGGCGGGCCACCCCGAGCTGGCTGAGCAGCTGCCGCACCTCCTCGGCCACAAACAGGAAGAAGTTGACGACGTGCTCGGGGAGGCCGGTGAAGCGCTTGCGCAGGGCCTCCTTCTGGGTAGCCACCCCCACCGGGCAGTTATTGGTGTGGCAGACGCGGGCCATGATGCAGCCCTCGGCGATCATCGCCACCGAGCCGAAACCGAACTCCTCGCCGCCGAGCATGGCGGCCATCACCACGTCCCAGCCGGTCTTGAAGCCGCCGTCGACCCGCAGCAGCACGCGGTCGCGCAGGCCGTTCTCCAGCAGGCTGCGGTGCACTTCGGTGAGCCCCAGCTCCCAGGGGCTGCCGGCGTGCTTGATCGAACTCAGGGGCGAGGCACCGGTGCCGCCGTCGTGGCCGGAGATCTGGATCACATCGGCGTTGGCCTTGGCCACGCCGGCGGCGATCGTGCCGATGCCGATCTCCGCCACCAGCTTCACCGACACCTTGGCGGCCGGATTGATCTGGTGCAGGTCGTGGATCAGCTGGGCGAGGTCTTCGATCGAATAGATGTCGTGGTGCGGCGGTGGCGAGATCAGGGCCACGCCGGGCTTGCTGTTGCGCAGCCAGGCGATGTAGGGATCCACCTTCGGCCCGGGCAGCTGACCCCCCTCGCCGGGCTTGGCCCCCTGGGCCACCTTGATCTCCAGCTGGCGGCCGCTGCGCAGGTATTCGGGGGTGACGCCGAAGCGGCCGGAGGCGATCTGCTTGATCGCCGAGCAGGCGGTGTCGCCGTTGCGCAGACCCCGCAGGGTGGGGAGGGTGGGGGAGTGGCCCTCGCCATCCACGTCCGTGAGGACGTGGAAGCGGGCCGGATCCTCGCCTCCTTCGCCGCTGTTGCTCTTGCCGCCGATGCGGTTCATCGCCACGGCGAGCACCTCGTGGGCTTCGCGGGAGAGGGCGCCGAGGCTCATGCCGCCGGTGCAGAAGCGGGCGCAGAGGCTCTCCACGCTCTCCACCTGCTCGATCGGCAGGGGGGTGGCCGCCGGCCGGAACTCCAGCAGGTCGCGCAGGGCCGTCACCGGTCGATGCTCCAGCAGCGTCCGGTAGGTGGCGAAATGGTCGTAACCGGGACCGGCGGCGACGGCGGCGTGGAGGGCCTTGGCCATCTCCGGGCTGTTCATGTGGTATTCGCCACCGGTGCGGTACTGCACGAAGCCCATGAACTCCAGCTTGGAGCGGTTCAGCTCCGGGTAGGCCTTGGCATGGAAGCCGAGGGTTTCACTGGCCAGATCCGTCAGGCTGAGGCCCGCCACCCGGCTGGTGGTGCCGGCGAAGGCCAGCTGGATCAGGTCGGCGCCGATGCCGATCGCCTCGAAGATCTGGGCGCCGTGGTAGCTGGCCAGCAGGGAGATGCCGATCTTCGAGAGGATCTTGCGCAGGCCGTCCTCGAGGGCGGTGCGCACGTTGGCCTGGGCGCGGGCCGGGCTGAGGTCGGGCAGCTTGCCCCGCGCGATCAGGGAGCGGGTCTTGGGGTGGGCCAGCCAGTGGCGGGTGGTCTCCCAGGTGAGCCAGGGGCAGACGGCGCTGGCGCCGTAGCCGATCAGGCAGGCCAGGTGGTGGGTGCTCCAGCACTGGGCCGTATCGACCACGATCGAGGCCTGCAGCCGCAGCCCGAGGCGCAGCAGCTGCTGATGCACCGCCCCCACCGCCAGCAGCGGCGGAATGTAGGTGGTGCCGGCGCTGATGCCGATCGGCTCGCCGTCCGCTCCGACCCGGTCGGAGAGGATCAGGATCTGGCTGCCGGCCCGCACCGCCGCCTCCGCCTCGAAGCCGAGCCGGTTGAGGGCCTTCTCCAGGCCGCCGGGGCCATCCACCACCGGCAGCAGCGTGGAGAGGGTGGTGGCGGCCAGACCCTGCTCGCCCAGGTCCGCCAGCTCGGCCTCATTGAGCACGGGGGTGGGCAGGTGCAGCACGGCGGCGCCGGCCGGGTCGGGGCGCAGGGCGGATCCGCGCCGGCCCAGGTGCATCTCCAGGCTCATCACCAGCTTCTCCCGCAGCGGGTCGATCGGCGGATTGGTGACCTGGGCGAAGCGCTGTTTGAAGTAGTCGTAGAGCAGGTGCGGCTTGTTGGAGAGCACCGCCAGCGGGATGTCATCCCCCATGCAGTAGGTGGGTTCCTTGCCGCTGCCCGCCATCTCCTCGATCACCAGGTCGAGGTCTTCGGCGGTGAAGCCGAAGGCGGTCTGCTGCTGGAGCAGGTCGAGCTCGCCCAGGCGCAGCCCCTCCTCCCAGGCCCCCGGCGCCAGGCTGCGGCGGTGCTCCGCCAGCCAGGCGGCGTAGGGGAGCCGGGCGGCGGCCTCCTGCTTCACCTCCCAGTTGCGCAGCAGGCGGCCGTTCTCCAGATCGACGGCCAGCATCTGGCCGGGGCCGAGGCGCCCCTTCTCGATGATCGTGGACTCGTCCAGCTCCACCACGCCCGTTTCCGAGCCCATCACCACCGTGCCGTCGGCGGTGAGGCAGTAGCGGGCGGGCCGCAGCCCGTTGCGATCGAGGGTGGCCCCCACCATGCGCCCATCGCTGAACACCAGCAGGGCGGGGCCGTCCCAGGGCTCCTGCAGGCAGGCGTTGTATTCGTAGAAGGCCCGGATCTCGGGCCGCTCCCGCAGGTCCGGCTGGTTGCGGAAGGCCTCAGGCACCAGGGTCAGCAGGCTGTCGGTGATCGGCCGGCCGCTGCGCACCATCAGTTCGAGGGTGGCGTCCAGGTTGGCGGAATCGCTGAAGGAGGCGTTCACCAGGGGCCGCAGATCCGATGCGGCCTCCCCCCAGACCGCTTCCAGGTTGGCCTCGGCGGCGCTGGCCCAGTTGATGTTGCCGAGCAGGGTGTTGATCTCGCCGTTGTGGCCCAGCATCCGCATCGGCTGGGAGAGGGGCCAGCGGGGCAGGGTGTTGGTGCTGAAACGGCGGTGGTAGACGGCGAAGGGAACGGCGAAGCGTTCGTCGCGCAGGTCGGCGTAGAAGCGGTCGAGCACCTCCGAGCGCACCATGCCCTTGTAGACGATGGTGCGGCCGCTGATCGAGGCGAAATAGAGACCGATGTAGTCGGCGCCCCAGCGCTCGCGGGCCCTGTCGACGGCGCGGCGGCGCAGGCGGAACAGCAGGGATTCGAGGGAGTCGAGGTCGGCAGCGACCGCGGGGGAGGCCTCCGGGGCCTGCAGCAGCCACTGCTCGATCACCGGCGCGCTCTGGCGGGCCATCGGGCCGAGCACGGAGGCCTCCACCGGCACGGGCCGCCAGCCCAGGCTGCGCAGCCCCAGCCGCTCGGCCTCCTGCTCGCAGAGGAGGCGGCACTGGTCCCGCTCGTCGGGGTCGGCTGGCAGAAACACCTGGCCCAGGCCCCGTGCCGATCGGGCGCAGGCCGCCGCCGCCGGCCAGTCGGCCTCCAGCAGCGCCCATGGGATCGCCGTCAGGATGCCGGCGCCGTCGCCGGAGTCGCTGTCGCCGCCGCAGCCGCCGCGGTGCTCCATGCAGCGCAGCCCCCGCAGGGCCTGCTGCAGCAACCAGTGGCTGGGCTGGCGGTCGAGCCGGGCCAGGAAGCCCACGCCACAGGCGTCCTTCTCCCCGGCCACCGCCGCCGGCGCGGGGCTGTCACGGTGGGGCCAGGCGGGATCAAGGGGGTGGGGCATCGGCCGGGGCAGTCTTTATTCGGATGGTGCTCGCAAATCCAGCCGTCGGCAGCCTCATCCGGCACCAGCTGGTCGAGCGGTTGATCCTAGGGAGCGGCGGACTCGCGCCGCCCGCGGCGGCTACCTTTCGGGTTCTGGTGACCGCGACGATGGCCCTGGCCTCCTGGACGGCCCTGAATGCGGCCCTCAGCGCGACGCTGCTCGCCGCCACGCCGCTGCTGCCCGTGCCGGCCGGGCCGCTGCCACCCCCACCGCCGCTGCCCAACCCGGCGCCCCGCCAGGCCTCCCCCGCCGCCCCCCTGCCGACGGAGCTGCGGAGCGGCACCAGCCTGGTGATCAACGGCCGCCGCCAGCAGGCCGGCTGGCAATGGGTGGATGGGGCCGGCGAGCGGCCCCGGGAGCTCTGGCTGCCCCTGGAGGTGCTGCAGGAGCAGCTGGGCTTCAGCAGCCGCAGCCTCAGCGACGGCGGCCTGGACCTTGAATGGTTTGGCCGCGCCCTGCGGGTGCCGCCGCAGGCCCAGCGCTCCCTGGCCGATGAGGTGGCGGTGCAGGTGGCGGCGCCGCTGGCGGCCAATGGCGTGCAGCTGGTGCTGCGGGGCGACACCCTCGAACTCCTGCTGCCGCCGCCGCGGCTGCTGGCGGTGCGCCAGGGGCGCCAGCCCGGCCGGCGCCAGGTGGTGCTCGACCTGGAGGGGCCGGCGCTGGTGCGCGCCGCCGGCGATGGGGCGCTGCGGCTGGGGCTGCTGGGCCTGCCCGAGCAGCTGCAGACCCTGGAGCGCCTCGGGCTGCAGGCCCGCCAGAGCGGTGGCGAGCTGACCCTGGCCAGCCCGGCGGCGCCCCCCCGGCGGGTGTTCACCCTGGGGGAGCCGGCCCGGGTGGTGATCGAGCTGGCGGCCACGGCGCCGGAGGCCCCGGAGCCGGCCCCTCCGCCGATCGATCCGCGCCTGCAGGCCCTGCTGGGCCCCCAGCTGCTGTGGGAGCGGCAGGTGCGATCGATGGGCGCCGCTCGGGTGCTGATCACCTCGGTGCGGCTCGACCCCCGCACGGCCCCCCTGGGCCTGCGCCCCCTGCGCCGCGCCGATGGCATGGAGGGGCTGAGTTCCCTCACCCAGCTCGCCCGCGGCCGCGATGCGCTGGTGGCGATCAACGGGGGGTATTTCAATCGCGTGCGCCGGTTGCCGCTCGGGGCCCTGCGGGACGACGGGCGCTGGCTGTCGGGGCCGATCCTGGGCCGGGGGGCGATCGGCTGGGAGGTCCGCAGCCTGCCCCGCTTCGGACGGCTGACTCTGCGGGAGAGCCTGGTGGATCCCAGCGGCCGGGAGTGGCCGCTGGTGGCCCTCAACAGTGGCTGGATCCGCCCCGGCCTGAGCCGCTACACGGCCGACTGGGGATCCGCCTATCGCGCTCTCTCAGGCGGCGAGCAGGCCCTGCTGCTGCGGGACGGGCAAGTACGGGAGCGGCTCGACCCCGCCCGCCTCGCCGCCGGGGTCGCCCTGCGGCCGGGGGACAGCCTGCTGGTGGCCCGGGGCGGCGCTCCGCTGCCCTGGGGTGAGGGGGAGAGCCTGGGCCTGCGCAGTGCCGTGAGCGATCCGCTCGGGGAGGCCAGCCATGTGATGGGTGGCGGTCCGCTGTTGCTCCAGGACGGCCGCGTCGTTCTCGACGGGACCCTGGAGGGCTTCTCCCCCGCCTTCCTCTCCCAGGGGGCCCCTCGCACCGTGATCGGCAGCGACGGCAGCAGGCTCTGGCTGATCACCCTGCAGGGGGTGGGGGATGCCGGCCCCACCCTGGTGGAGACGGCCCTGCTGCTGCGGGATCTGGGTCTGCGGGACGCCCTCAACCTGGACGGCGGCAGCTCCACGGGGCTGGTGATGGGGGGGGCCCACACCGTCAAGGGTCGGGGGGTGGCGGGCTCGGTGCACAACGGGCTCGGCCTGGTGCTTGAGGCCGGGCCCACCGCCGGCCCGGGGGGCTGACACACTGGCACCAGCGTCCACCCTTCCTCCGTGCCCCGGGGTCACAGCCTGCGGATCAGCGCCGCCGCCGCCGCTGAACTCAGCCGCCAGGCGGCGGTGGCCGGCACCCCCGGCCTGATGCACATCGATCTGCGGGAGGGCGGTTGCGAGCAGTGGACGATCCGGCTGCGCCCTGGGCACCTGGCGGGCACGCCGGTGGCCCGCGCCGATGGGGTCACCCTCTATGCCCCGGCCGAGCAGATGGGTCTGCTCACGGGTCTGCAGCTCGATTACAAGGGCGACCTGAGCGGCGGCGGCTTCCTGGTGCGGCCCTCCGGGGAGGTGCGCAGCTGCGCCTGCGGCGCAGCCTTCAGCCGCTCTCCCGGACGGGGGACGGCGACGAAGTAACGTGGCCGATTGTCGCTATCGGTCGGCCATCCGACCGGCTCCCTCCGGCCCTCGATGCCCACCATCCAGCAGCTGATCCGCACCGAGCGGCAGCGTCTCATCCGCAAGACCAAGTCGCCCGCCCTGCGCTCGTGCCCCGAGCGTCGCGGTGTCTGCACGCGCGTGTACACCTCCACCCCGAAGAAGCCCAACTCGGCCCTGCGCAAGGTGGCCCGGGTGCGGCTCACCTCCGGCTTCGAGGTGACCGCCTACATCCCCGGCATCGGCCACAACCTGCAGGAGCACTCCGTGGTGCTGATCCGCGGCGGCCGTGTCAAGGATCTGCCCGGCGTCCGATATCACATCATCCGCGGCACCCTCGACACCGCGGGGGTCAAGGACCGCCGCCAGGCCCGCTCCAAGTACGGCGCCAAGACCCCCAAGGCCTGATCCTCCCTGCCTTCGCCAGGGTTTCCCAGCTCCCTTCTCCCCTCCTCCATGTCCCGCCGCAACGCCGCCGAAAAGCGCCCCGTTCTGCCAGATCCCCAGTTCAACAGCCGCCTGGCCTCGATGATCGTGGCGCGGCTGATGAAGCACGGCAAGAAGTCCACCGCCCAGCGCATCCTGTCCGATGCCTTCACCCTGATCAACGAACGCACCGGCGGCGACCCGCTGGAGCTGTTCGAAACGGCGGTGCGCAATGCCACGCCGCTGGTGGAGGTGCGGGCCCGCCGTGTCGGCGGCGCCACCTACCAGGTGCCGATGGAGGTGCGCCAGGAGCGGGGGACCGCGATGGCCCTGCGCTGGCTGGTCAACTACTCACGCGCCCGCAACGGGCGCAGCATGGCCCAGAAGCTCGCCGGCGAACTGATGGATGCCGCTAACGAGGCCGGCAGCGCCGTGCGTAAACGGGAGGAGACCCACAAGATGGCCGAAGCCAACAAGGCCTTCGCCCACTATCGCTACTGAGCCCCAGCCGCCACTGGATCGGCGCGGAGCCGATCTGTAGACTAGCCCTCGCTTTTTTGTCGACCCACCCCCCTCGGAGACCTGCCCCGTGGCTCGCGCCTACCCCCTGGAACGCACCAGAAATATCGGGATCGCCGCTCATATTGACGCCGGCAAGACCACAACGACCGAACGCATCCTGTTCTATTCGGGCGTGGTGCACAAGATGGGTGAGGTGCACGATGGTGCTGCCGTCACCGACTGGATGGAGCAGGAGCGCGAGCGTGGCATCACGATCACGGCCGCGGCCATCTCCACCAGCTGGAAGGACCACCGCATCAACATCATCGACACCCCCGGGCACGTCGACTTCACCATTGAGGTGGAGCGTTCGATGCGGGTGCTCGATGGGGTGGTGGCGGTCTTCTGCGCTGTCGGTGGCGTGCAGCCCCAGTCGGAAACGGTCTGGCGTCAGGCCGACCGCTACAACGTGCCGCGCATCGTGTTCGTCAACAAGATGGACCGCACGGGTGCCAACTTCCTGAAGGTCTACGAACAGATCAAGGACCGTCTCAAGGCCAACGCTGCGCCGATCCAGCTGCCGATCGGCGCCGAGGGCGACCTCAAGGGCATCGTTGATCTGGTGCGCAACAAGGCCTTCATCTACACCAACGACCTCGGCACGGACATCCTCGAGCAGGAAGTTCCCGAATCCATGCAGGACGAGGTGGAGCAGTGGCGCGCCAACCTGATGGAGTCCGTCGCCGAAACGGATGAAACCCTGCTCGATGCCTTCCTGGAAAACGGCGAGCTGAGCGAGGAGCAGCTGATCAGCGGCATCCGCAGCGGCGTCACGCACCACGGCCTGGTGCCGATGCTCTGCGGCTCCGCCTTCAAGAACAAAGGGGTGCAGCTGATGCTCGACGCGGTCGTCGACTACCTTCCTTCCCCCGTTGATGTGCCCCCGATTCAGGGGGTGCTGCCCGATGGCAGCGAGTCGTGCCGTCCCAGCGAGGACAGCGCCCCGTTCAGTGCCCTGGCTTTCAAGGTGATGGCCGATCCCTACGGCAAGCTCACCTTTGTGCGCGTCTACAGCGGCGTGCTGCAGAAAGGCAGTTATGTGCTCAATTCCACCAAGGACAAGAAAGAGCGCATCTCGCGGCTGATCCTGCTCAAGGCCGATGAGCGCGAGGAGGTGGATGAGCTCCGGGCCGGTGACCTGGGGGCCGTGCTCGGCCTAAAGGACACCACCACCGGCGACACCTTGTGTGTGGAAAATGATCCGATCATCCTGGAATCCCTCTTCATCCCCGAACCGGTGATTTCGGTGGCGGTGGAGCCGAAGACCAAGGGCGACATGGAAAAGCTCTCCAAGGCCCTCACCTCCCTTTCGGAGGAGGACCCCACCTTCCGGGTCAGCACCGACCCCGAGACCAACCAGACCGTGATCGCCGGCATGGGCGAGCTGCACCTGGAGATTCTGGTCGATCGCATGCTGCGCGAGTTCAAGGTGGAGGCCAACATCGGTGCTCCCCAGGTGTCCTATCGCGAAACCATCCGCGCCAAGGCCAAGGGTGAAGGCAAGTTCGCCCGCCAGACCGGTGGCAAGGGCCAGTACGGCCATGTGGTGATCGAGATGGAGCCTGGCGAACCGGGCTCCGGATTCGAATTCGTTAACAAAATCGTCGGCGGCATTGTCCCCAAGGAATACATCGGTCCGGCCGAGGCTGGCATGAAGGAAACCTGCCAGTCCGGCGTGATCGCGGGTTTCCCAATGATCGATGTGAAGGTCACCATGGTCGACGGCTCCTACCATGACGTCGACTCTTCGGAGATGGCGTTCAAGATCGCCGGTTCCATGGCCTTCAAGGACGGCGTCAAGAAGTGCAATCCAGTGCTGCTTGAGCCGATGATGAAGGTGGAGGTCGAGATCCCCGAGGATTTCCTCGGCTCGATCATCGGCGACCTCTCCTCCCGCCGTGGCCAGATTGAGGGGCAGTCCGTTGATGCCGGGCAATCCAAGGTTCAGGCCAAGGTGCCCCTCGCCGAGATGTTCGGCTACGCCACCCAGCTCCGATCCATGACCCAGGGTCGGGGTATTTTCTCGATGGAATTCAGCCACTACGAGGAAGTTCCTCGTAACGTGGCAGAAGCCATCATTTCAAAGAATCAGGGCAATTCCTGATCTTTATCCCCACTCAATCACCCCCGATTCTTCCCTTCCATGGCACGCGAGAAGTTCGAAAGGAACAAACCCCACGTCAACATCGGCACCATCGGCCATGTGGACCACGGCAAAACCACCCTCACCGCCGCCATCACCAACGTGCTGGCGTCCCAGGGCAAGGCCAAGGCCCAGGCCTATGACGAGATCGATGGAGCTCCGGAAGAGAAGGAGCGCGGCATCACCATCAACACCGCCCACGTCGAGTACGAGACCGACATCCGGCATTACGCCCACGTGGACTGCCCCGGCCACGCGGACTATGTGAAGAACATGATCACCGGTGCCGCCCAGATGGACGGCGCCATCCTGGTGGTGGCCGCCACCGATGGTCCGATGGCCCAGACCAAGGAGCACATCCTGCTGGCCAAGCAGGTGGGCGTGCCCGCCCTGGTGGTGTTCCTGAACAAGAAGGACATGGTCGACGACGAGGAGATCCTCGAACTCGTCGAACTGGAGATGCGTGAGCTGCTGAGCAGCTACGACTTCCCCGGTGATGACATCCCCGTGATCGCCGGCTCCGCGCTGAAAGCCCTGGAACACATGCAGGCCGGCAATAAGGCGGTTCGTGGCGAAAACGAATGGGTCGACAAGATCCTCGACCTCATGGACGCGGTCGACGAGGCCATCCCCGAGCCCGAGCGCGAGATCGACAAGCCCTTCCTGATGGCCGTGGAAGACGTCTTCTCGATCACCGGTCGCGGCACCGTGGCCACCGGCCGGATCGAGCGCGGCAAGGTGAAGGTGGGTGAAACCGTCGAGATCGTCGGCATCCGCGACACCCGCACCACCACCGTCACCGGCGTGGAGATGTTCCGCAAGCTGCTGGATGAGGGCATGGCGGGCGACAACGTCGGCCTGCTGCTGCGCGGCATTCAGAAGGAGGACATCGAGCGCGGCATGGTGCTCGTCAAGCCCGGTTCGATCACCCCCCACACCAAGTTCGAGGGTGAGGTGTATGTGCTCAAGAAGGAGGAGGGCGGCCGCCACACCCCCTTCTTCGCCGGCTACCGGCCACAGTTCTACATCCGCACCACGGATGTGACCGGCCAGATCACCGCCTTCACCTCCGACGATGGAGCCAACGTGGAGATGGTCATGCCCGGTGACCGCATCAAGATGAGTGCCGAGCTGATCTGTCCGGTGGCCATCGAGCAGGGCATGCGCTTCGCCATCCGCGAAGGCGGTCGCACCATCGGTGCCGGCGTTGTCTCCAAGATCGTCCAGTGAGCGAGTGCCAGTTGGCGGATCCTTGGGTCCGCCAACTGGCTTCCCTTCCGGCTTCGCCCTCCGCTCTCCGACCGCCTCCCCGCCATGTCCAGTTCCATCGCCCAGCAGAAGATCCGCATCCGGCTGAAAGCGTTCGATCGACGCATGCTCGATCTGTCCTGCGACAAGATCATCGAAACCGCCGACCACACCGCCGCCACCGCGATCGGCCCGATCCCTCTGCCCACCAAGCGCAAGATCTACTGCGTGCTTCGCTCTCCCCACGTCGACAAAGACTCGCGCGAGCATTTCGAGACCCGCACCCATCGGCGCATCATCGACATTTACAACCCCTCCTCCAAGACCATCGACGCGCTGATGAAGCTGGATCTGCCCAGTGGTGTCGATATTGAAGTGAAGCTCTGAGCCCCCTGCTCGCCTCGGTTGGCGGCGGCCTGACGCCAGCGTCAGCCTGGACGTTCTCCCTAGGATCAGGCCACCTTTCCCGCTTTCCGTTGCGACCGCCGCTCTGGCTCCCGCAGATCCCCCGGATCCCCTCCCCCAGCCACGGCCGTTCGGCGCGTTGCCCCCGTGAGTGATCTGGCCGTTCGGGAGCTGCCCCTGTTCCCCCTTCCTGATGTGGTGCTCTTCCCCCAGGAGGTGCTCCCCCTGCACATCTTCGAGCCGCGCTATCGCATGATGCTGCGCACGGTGATGGCCGAGGATCGCCGCTTCGGGGTGGTGCGCTGGGATCCCCGCCAGCAGCGCATGGCCGATGTGGGCTGCTGCGCCGAGATCCTCCACTGCCAGACCCAGGACGACGACCGCAGCAACATCGTCACCCTGGGGCAGCAGCGCTTCCGTGTGCTCGACATCGTCCGCGACGCCCCCTTCCGCGTGGCGATGGTGAGCTGGATCGAGGACCAGATCCAGGACGATCACGACAGCCTTGCCGATCTCACCCTTGAGGTCAGTCAGGCCCTGCGAGATGTGGTGGAGCTCACCGGCAAGCTGATCGGCAAGCCGACCACCCTGCCCAGCGACCTGCCGGACCTGCCCCGGGAGCTCTCCTTCTGGATCGGTGCCCACCTCGGCGGTCCGGTGGCCGATCACCAGCAGGCCCTGCTGGAGATCACCGACACGGGCGAGCGGCTGCGCCAGGAATACGACCTGCTCGACCAGACACGCCGCCAGTTGGCCGCTCGCACCGTCCTCAAGGACACCTTCTCCAGCCAGGACGACGAGAGCGAAGACCCCAGCGGCCCCGAGGACTGACGGCAACGATGGCTTTCTCGCCTCCCTCCGGCCCCGCGGCCGCTGCCCTGTTCGCCGCCGTTCTGGCGGGGGGCGCCGCCCTGTGGTTCCGCCGCAACCGGCGCTACAGCAGCTCCGCTTCGGTGTCCCAGGCCTATGACGCCTGGACCGAGGACCGCCTGCTCGAGCGCCTCTGGGGTGATCACGTGCATCTCGGCCACTACGGCGATCCGCCCCGGCGCCGGGATTTCCGCCAGGCCAAGAGCGACTTCGTGCACGAGCTGGTGCGCTGGAGCGGCCTCGACCGCCTGCCCAAGGGCTCCCGTCTGCTGGATGTGGGCTGCGGCATCGGCGGCAGCGCCCGCATCCTGGCCCGCGACTATGGCTTCGAGGTGCTGGCGATCAGCATCAGCCCGGCCCAGATCGCCCGCGCCCGCGAGCTCACCCCGCCGGCGCTGGCGGAACGCTGCCGCTTCGCGGTGATGGATGCCCTGGACCTGGACCTTCCGGAGGGGGGGCCAGGGGGTGGTTTTGACGCCGTCTGGAGCGTGGAGGCCGGCCCCCACATGCCCGACAAGCAGCGTTATGCCGATGAACTGCTGCGGGTGCTCCGCCCCGGCGGCCGGCTGGTGGTGGCTGACTGGAACCGCCGCGACCCCGCTGACGGGGAGATGAATGGCCTGGAGCGGCTGGTGATGCGCCAGCTGCTCGACCAATGGGCCCACCCGGAATTCGCCAGCATCACCGGACTGCGCCGCCACCTGGAGCGCAGCGCCTGGGCCGGGGGCATGACGGTGGAGACGGCGGACTGGAGCGATGCCATGCTGCCCTCCTGGCGGGATTCGATCCTGGAGGGGCTGCGGCGACCCCAGGCGGTGCTGGGCCTGGGGCCGAAGGCGGTGCTGCAGGGCCTGCGGGAGACCCCCACCCTGCTGCTGATGGACTGGGCCTTCCGCAGCGGCCTGATGCGCTTCGGGGTGTTCCGCGGCAGCCGGGGCCTTCAGACCCCGGTGGTGCTGCCGGCGAGGGCGTCCACGCCGCTGGCCCCCTCCTCCCCCGAAAGGTCATCGAGGGGGTAGGCCCCGAACAGGGCCAGATGCTCACAGAGGGGCCTGAGCTCCTGCAGCGCCCCCTCCAGCGGCGCCGGACCGGCCGGCAGCTCGAGATCGACGAAGAACACGTATTCGCCCATCTCCCGCTTGGACGGTCGCGATTCGATGTGGCTCATGTTCAGTTCCTGCCGGGCGAAGCAGGAGAGGGCCTCCAGCAGGGCGCCGGGCTGGTTGGAGTGGAGCGAGAAGGCCAGGCTGGCCAGGGGGCCCTCCTGGGAGCGGGGACCGCGGCCCAGCAACAGGAAACGGGTGCAGTTGCCGGGCACATCGTTGATCGGGTAGGCCAGCACCTGCAGCGCGTGCTCGGCAGCCGCTTCGGGCGAGGCGATCGCGCCCCGGAAGCGGCTGCCCCGCACCATGCGTGCCGCCTCCGCTGTGGAGTTGGTGGGCAGTTGCAGGGCCTGGGGCAGGTGATCGCCCAGCCACTGGCCGCACTGGGCCAGGGCCTGGGGATGGGAGAGCACCTCGCTGATGCCTTCCAGCGGTCCGCTGCCCACCAGGGCGTGGCGGATCGGCAGCACCAGGGCCCGCTCCACGCTCAGATCGGGGTGCTCCCAGAGGGCGTCAAGGGTGGCGCTGACGCCCCCCTCCACCGAGTTCTCCACCGGCACCACAGCCCCCTCGCAGCGCCCTGAGGCGAGGGACTGAATCACCGTGCGGATGCTCTGCTGCGGCACCAGCTCCGCGTCGGCCTGGCCGGTGAGCGCCGCCAGCCGGCGGGCGGCCCGCTCCCCGTAGGTGCCCACGGGACCGAGAAAGGCAAGGCGCATGGCGAAGCGCTCAGGAAAGGCGGATCGATAGGATCATGCCCTGCCGGCCGCTGGCCATGCCCCTGGTGTTCAGCGCCAGTCAGCAGCTCACGCTTCCGGTGGTGGAGAACGCCCCGCGACTGCCCGCTTACCTCGGTGAGGAGCGCCGGGTGGTGGAGGCCCTGCTGGATCCCCGCCAGCTGGAGCCGCTGGGGCCAGGCCTCTACCGTTACTCGGTCACCCACGTGAAGGTGTTCCAGCTGGAGATCCAGCCGATCGTGGAGCTGCAGGCGCGTCACACCGGGGACCGACTGGAGCTTTGCGCCCTTGATTGCCAGCTGGAGGGTCTGGGTCTGGTGGAGGACTTCCAGCTCACTCTGGATTCCTGGCTGGCTCCCGAGCCGGAGGGATTGGCGGGGGAAGCGCGCCTGGCGGTGTCGGTGAGTCGGCCCGCCCTGCTCCGCGTGATCCCGGCGAAGGTGCTGGAGGCCACGGGTCGCTCCGTGCTCAGCGGCATCCTGCTGGGGATCCGGACGCGGGTGGGCAAGCAGCTGGTGGGGGATTTCCAGGGCTGGTGCCGCGCCCACCCAGAAAGCTGAGCCGGTGCAGGGGGGTGGGCCCGAGCTGCGCCAGGGCCGCACGGTGCTCGGCTGTGCCATAGCCCACGTGCCGCTCCAGGCCGTAACCCGTCCAGCGCAGGGCCAGGCGACGCAGCAGGCCATCCCGCTCCTGCTTGGCCAGCACGCTGGCGGCGGCGACGGCGGCGCAGCGGCTGTCGCCCTTCGGCAGGCAGATCTGGGGGCCGCCCCAGCCGCGCAGGGGCAGCACCCCGTCGACGATCACCAGGGCCGGCGGTCGGGCCAGGCGGCTGAGGGCGCGCCGCATGGCCAGCTCGGTCGCGGGCCTGATGCCCTGGCGATCGATCTCCGCGGCGCTGGCCTGGCCGATCCCCCAGCCGTGGGCAAGGCTGTGGATCCGCGGCACGAGCTGGTCACGGCGGCGGGCACTGAGCTTCTTGCTGTCGGTGAGGCCGGCGGCCGCCAGGGGCGCCAGGGCCGCGGCGGGCAGCACCACGGCGGCCGCGAACACCGGGCCGAACAGGGCGCCCCGGCCCACCTCGTCGATTCCGGCGCAGGCGGCGGGGTCGTGGCCCGCCCAGGGGTCCTCCAGCGGCGGCCGGGGAGCGGCGGGCAAGGCCCCCGCCCCCTCAGACGCTCGCCGAGGAGCGGCGGCGACGGCGGCGCGGCTCCGAGGAGGAGGCCTCCCCTTCGTCTTCGGGCGCTGTCACCTCCACGGGCGTCGTCGCCACCGCCGCTGCCGCCACGCTGGCCGGCATGCGGCGATGGACCGGCACGGCCACGGTGACCAGCTCGCCCTGGCTGAGGCTCGGGGCGCTCACCACCGGCACGGGGGTGATGGTGACGGCAGGGGCCGAGGGGGACGTGAAGTTGTCTTCGGCCGATTCGAAGCTCTGGCCCCGATCGCTGAAGCCGGCGCTGTCGCCGCCCGCGCCCCGTCCCCGTCGCCGGCGGCGTGAACCGCTGGCCGCCAGCTGCTGGCGGGCCTGCTCCAGCACGGTTTCCGCGTCCTCGCCCGGACGGACGACCCGCACCATCAGGTTGTCGCCGCTGGGGGGCGGATCGAGCAGCAGAGCCGGGTTCAGCCCCAGCCAGCCGTACACCAGTTCCTGCTGCTCATCCATCGGCACGGCCACCAGATCGGGTTCGGGCCGACGGCCGCCGGACTCGTTCGCCGCGGCAGGCGCCTCGCCGTTGGCCGAGAGGCTGTAGCTGGGGAGATCCCCCTCCTGGGTGGGGCTCGCCGCCGCCTCGGCCGGCTCGCCACCGCGACCACGCCCTCCCCGGCGGCGGCGTCCGCCACCGCTGGCTTCAGCGCTCGCCGCCACCGGCGGCTCACTGCGCACGGGCGTGGGGGTGCGCACCAGACCCTGCAGGGTGGCCAGGGGTTGGAGGGTGTCGCGGCCGGGCAGGACCGCCACATGGCCCAGGCCGCCGCAACTGGGGCAGGCGCGGCCGAAGAGTTCGTAGATGTTCTGGCCCTGGCGTTTGCGCGTGAGTTCCACCAGGCCGAGCTCGGTGAGCTGGGCCACCTGGGGCCTGGCGGAGTCATCCCGCAGGGCCTGGGTGAAGTGCTCGAGCAGTTGCAGCTGGTCGCGCCTCGACTCCATGTCGATGAAGTCGACCACGATCACACCGCCGATGTTGCGCAGCTTGAGCTGGCGGGCGATCTCGACGGCGGCCTCGCAGTTGGTCCAGAGGACCGTTTCGCGGGCGTTGGCAGAGCGGGTGAAGGAGCCTGAGTTGACGTCGATCACCGTCAGCGCCTCAGTGGGCTCGATGATCACGTAACCGCCGGAAGGCAGCTCCACCCTGGGCTTGAGGGCGTCCCGGATGGCGGTGCTGACACGGAAGTGGTCGAGGATCTCGGTGGCTTCGCCGTGGGCTTCCACCAGCACGTTGGCCTGGTCGGCGCCGAGGAAGGCCTGCACCCGCCCCACCGCCCCGGGGCTGTCGAGCACGATCCGCACCACCTCGCCGCTGTAGAAATCGCGCAGCACCCGGTGGATGAAGTCTTCGTCGCGGTTGAGCAGCACCGGCGGGTTGGCGGTCTCGGCTGCCTGCTGGATGCCCTCCCACTGGCGCAGCAGGGCTTCGAGGTCATCGATCAGCAGGTCTTCGGACACCCCCTCGGCCTCGGTGCGCACCAGCAGGCCCGATCCGGGAGGCTTGATCAGCACGGCCAGCGCCCGCAGGCGGTTGCGCTCGTTCTCGCCGTTGATGCGGCGCGAGATGCTCACCCCCTGGCCATGGGGCTGGAGCACGAGGAAGCGGCCGGGCAGGCTGAGGTTGCCGGTGAGGCGGGGGCCCTTGGTGCCGGTTGGCTCCTTCATCACCTGCACCAACACCTTCTGGCGCGGTTCGAGCAGTTCAGTGATGCCGGCGCCGCCCTTCTTCAGGCGCAGCGGACCGAGGTCGGTGATGTGAATGAAGCCGTTCTTTTCGCTTTCGCCGATGTTGACGAAGGCGGCATCGATGCCAGGCAGGACGTTTTCGACGGTGCCGAGGTAGACATCGCCGATCTGGTAGCGGCCCTGGGCCACCACCAGTTCATCGACGCGGTCGTCCGTGAGCACTGCGGCGATGCGCAGCTGCTCGGCGATGACGATCTGTTGGGGCATGGAAGAAATCTGCTGGGCTCGTGGGAGCCCTGCCCAGACATGGCAGGAGTGGGGTCCCGCCTGGGGCAGGGGGCCGGGCACGGGCCCGGCGGACGGTCGCCATCCGGGAATGCGGGGACGGTGCCGTGGGTGAAGATGCCCACCGGTCGTGGGGGCATCGATGGACGCACGGGGCTGGCCCGGTGCGGGGAAGTAGCTGGCGGAGCCGAGAGTTCTGACCCCGCGCCTTGAAGGAAGCGACCAGCCCGATCGGGGTGGGTCTGCAAAGCGCTTCCAGCGAGGAGCTTCTAGAAAGCAACCCGGTAAGGAAGGCTTGGGACGGTGTCTGGAGGAGAAGGGACTCCCGCGGCGGACCTGAGTCGATAACCCAGAGTCTTACCGGCGACCGTTCTGGTGGCAACCTAGCACGGGGCCAGCAGCAGGGCACTTCGCTCGATCCGCCCCAGCTCCAGGGGTGTGGCCAGGCGTTCAGATAACCAGTGGCGCAGGAATTCGGGCCTGAGGCTGCGACCCTGGGGGTCGATGCGGGCCTCCAGCGCCAACCGCACCGCGTCTCCCTGACCCGGGTCGGGCCCCTCCTCCAGCGCCAGGGCGGCGAGGAAGGGGCGGCAGTCCCGCTCGCGGGGACGGCCCTTTTTGTCGGTGTCCTGCCAGATCAGGCTGGGGGAGCGCTCCAGCTCCGCGATGGCCTGCTGCCAGCGCTGGGCCGGCAATGGCGGCGGCGGCTCCCCCGGCTGCCGTTGTGGCCGCAGCTCAAAGCGCCAGTGGGCCTCCCGCAACTCCTGGGAGAGGCTGGCGCCCGCCACCGGCACCTCCGCCACCGAGAGCAGCTGGAAGCCGGTCGGCAGCACCGCCTGCAACCGTTCCCGCGCGGCATCGGCAGGCACCGCGGCGCAGAACTCCAGATCCAGCCATTCGCCGTGTCCCTCGGCCCCGAGGGGCAGCGGCAGGGCCAGTTGCAGCCGGGGCAGGGGGTGGAAGCCACCGCTGAAGCTCACCGGCAGGCCGCTGCGCCGCAGCGCCCGCTCCAGCATCCGCAGGCTGTCGAGATGGCTGATCAGCGCCAGCGAGCCGGTCTTGGCGAAGCCGAAGCGCAGGCGGCTGCGGCGCTCGCTGGCCGGTGCACGCGCCGGCAGGCGCTCCGGCACCGGTGGGGGGGGCACCACCACGTTGTGGCCCAGCTCCGGACCACAGACGCCGCAGTGGCTGCAGCCCGCGAAGGAGCAGTCAGGCACCACGGCCGCCTCCAGGGCCCGGCGCAGGTCGGCGGCCAGCCAGGCCTTGTCGACGCCGCTGTCGATGTGATCCCAGGGCAGGGGCTGGCCGCAGAAGGCCTCCAGGTTTTCCGGGCTCAGGGATTCCGCCGCCGACCAGGCCCCCATCTCCAGGGCCCGGTAGCGGCCCCCCAGCCCCGCCGCCTCAATCGCCTGGCCCCAGGCCTGTGAGCTGCGCTCGGCCGACTCGAACCAGGCGTCCAGCCCGGCGCCGGAGCGCCAGGCTGCCTCGATCACCGGTGCCAGGCGCCGATCGCCGCGACCGATGAAATCCTCCACCGCCGAGAGGCGCACGTCGGTGAAATTCACCTTGATTCCCCGCAGCGCCCGCAGGGCATGGCGCAGCAGCTCCTGCCGCCGCCGGAACTCGGCGGTGGAAACGCTGTGCCACTGGAAGGGGGTGTGGGGTTTGGGGGTGAAGTTGCTGATCGTGAGATTCAGGGCCAGCGGCCCCAGGTCGCGGCAGTGGCGCTGCAGGGAGCGGCAGGTGTCGGCGATGGCGAGCACATCGGCGTCGCCCTCGCCGGGCAGGCCGATCATGAAATAGAGCTTCAGCCGCCGGTAGCCGTTCTCCATGGCGGTGCGCACACCGCGCTGCAGCTCCTCGTCGCTGAGGCCCTTGTTGATGATGTCCCGCAGCCGCTGACTGCCGGCCTCCGGGGCGAAGGTGAGCCCGGAGCGACGGGTACCGCCCAGGATGTGGGCGATGTCGGCGTCGAAGCGGTCCACCCGCTGGCTGGGCAGGCTGAGGCTGACATTGCTCTGGGCCAGGCGGTTGCGCAGCTCCACCCCCACCGCCGGCAGGGCCAGGTAATCGCTGCAGCTCAGCGACAGCAGCGAGAAGTCGGCGTAGCCGGTGCGGCGCATTCCCTCCTCCACCGCCTCGATCACCGCTTCCGGCTCCACGTCCCGGGCGGGGCGGGTGAGCATGCCGGGCTGGCAGAAGCGGCAGCCGCGGGTGCAGCCGCGGCGAATCTCCACCGTCAGCCGGTCGTGCACCGTTTCCACGTGGGGCACCAGCCCCATGGCGTAGTGGGGCATGGGTGTGGCGGTGCGGCGCAGCGGCCGGCGGGGCACCCCCGGCTCCAGGGGCTCCAGCGTCACCCCGTCGCTGCCGGGGGCGTAAAGGGCGGGCACGTAGATGCCCGGCACCTGGGCCAGATCCCGCAGCAGCTCGCGGCGTCCCAGTCCGGCGGCGCGGCCCTCGGCCACCACCAGGCCGATCTCCGGCAGCAGCTCCTCCCCGTCCCCCAGGGCGAGGAAGTCGAAGAAGGGGGCGAAGGGCTCGGGGTTGCTGGTGGCCGTCGGTCCGCCGGCGAAGATCAGCGGCGGTGCCCCGGGATCGCCCAGCGGCAGATCGCCCCGCTCGGCGGCGCGCAGGGGGATGCCCGCCAGATCGAGCATCTCCAGGATGTTGGTGGCGCCCAGCTCGTAGCTGAGGGAGAAGCCGAGGATGTCGAAGGCCGGCAGCGGCCGGCGGCTCTCGACGGCGAACAGGGGCTGGCCCCGCTGGCGCAGCCGGGCGGAGAGGTCGGCGCCGGGCAGGTAGGCGCGATCGCACAGCTGGCCCGGGACGGCGTTGAGGATCGAATACAGGAGGATGTGGCCCAGATTGCTGGCGCCCACCTCGTAGATCTCGGGGT
The DNA here is from genome assembly GCA_040381155.1 of Aphanothece sp. Lineage (GTDB taxonomy): Bacteria > Cyanobacteriota > Cyanobacteriia > PCC-6307 > Cyanobiaceae > Cyanobium. The sequence goes on along the minus strand of JBEIHT010000013.1, from coordinate 5,536 downwards.
AGGTGAGGGCCCAGCGCACCGCGGCCGCGCTCCACGCCTGCGACCAGTCGCGCGGCAGCACGCCGAGCTCGTTGCCCAGGTAGCGGGCCGGTCGGGCGATCTCCAGGTCCACCAGGCTGTCGAAGTCGACCGGTTCGGCGGCGCCGGCCGAGCCAGCGGCGGCGGGGCGGGAGGTCGGTGGGAGTGGGGCGGGCGGGGCGGCGGTCACGGCGGGTCGCCGGTCCGGCGGCGGTCGGTCTGCACCGATGGTATGCAGGTCCAGTGGCGCCGGCCGCCGGCGGCGGCATAGGACAATCCCCCTTCACCCCAGCCCCGACGAGCGCCGCGATGGTCCAGGTCAACGCCAACTACCTCAAGCTCAAGGCGGGCTATCTGTTCCCCGAGATCGCGCGGCGGGTGAAGGCCTTCAGCGAGGCCAATCCCGAGGCGCCGATCATCCGCCTGGGCATCGGCGATGTCACCGAACCGCTGCCGGAGGCCTGCCGCGCCGCGATGAAGGCCGCCGTCGAGGAGATGGGCACACGGGAGGGATTCCACGGCTACGGCCCGGAGCAGGGCTACCCCTGGCTGCGCGAAGCGATCGCCGCCCACGACTTCCGCGCCCGCGGCTGCGAGGTGAGCGCCGAGGAGATCTTCATCTCCGATGGTTCGAAATGCGACAGTGCCAACATCCTCGACATCCTTGGCCCTGACAACCACATCGCCGTCACCGATCCGGTCTATCCGGTGTATGTGGACAGCAACGTCATGGCGGGCCGCACCGGGGAAGCCGATACGAACGGCCGCTATGGCGGGCTCACCTACCTGCCGATCACCGCCGCCAACGGGTTCACCGCCCAGATCCCCGCGGAAAAGGTGGATCTGATCTACCTCTGCTTCCCCAACAACCCCACCGGCGCCGTGGCCAGCCGGGAGCAGCTGCAGGCCTGGGTCGACTACGCCCGCGCCCACGATGCCCTGATCCTGTTCGACGCCGCCTACGAGGCCTTCATCCAGGATCCCCAGCTGCCGCATTCGATCTATGAGATCGAGGGGGCGCGGGAGTGCGCGATCGAGTTCCGCTCCTTCTCCAAGAACGCCGGCTTCACCGGCACCCGCTGCGCCCTGACGGTGGTGCCCCGCGGCCTGAGCGGCAGGGCGGCCGACGGCTCGCGGGTGGAGCTGTGGGGCCTGTGGAACCGGCGCCAGTGCACCAAGTTCAACGGGGTGAGCTACATCGTGCAGCGCGGCGCCGAGGCGGTGTACTCCCCCCAGGGCCAGGCCCAGGTGAAGGAGCTGGTGGCCTTCTACATGGAGAACGCCGCGATCATCCGCCGCGAGCTGGCGGCCGCCGGGCTGACGGTGTACGGCGGCGAGCAGGCCCCCTACGTGTGGGTGAAAACGCCGGAGGGGGTGGATTCCTGGGGGTTCTTCGACCAGCTCCTGGAGCGGGCCCACGTGGTGGGCACCCCCGGCAGCGGTTTCGGGGCCGCCGGCGAGGGCTACTTCCGCCTTTCGGCCTTCAACAGCAGGGCGAACGTGGAGGAGGCGATGCGGCGGGTGCGGGCCCTTTGAAGGGGCTCCCTAAAGTCGGTGTCCATGATGTCGTCGCCAGGCCTGCCGTGACCCTCTCTTCCGTCAGCGGTGCCCGCGCCAGCGAGACGCCCGCCGGCAAGCCCGGAGGCGCCGCCGTGATGGAGAAGGCGCCGGAGCGGGTGCGCAAGCCCTCCCCCCGCTACCGGGTGCTGCTCCACAACGACCCGGTCAACTCGATGGAGTACGTGGTGGTCACCCTGCGCCAGGTGGTGCCCTCCCTGAGCGAGCAGGATGCGATCGCCGTGATGCTCGAGGCTCACAACACGGGCGTGGGTCTGGTGATCGTCTGCGATCTGGAGCCGGCGGAGTTCTACTGCGAGACCCTCAAGGCCAAGGGGTTGACCAGCACGATCGAGCCGGAGAGCTGAATGGCGCCGCCGGCGGCCGGCCAACCTTCGGCCGTGGCCCGGCCCCGCTGGTGGGGCACGCTTCTGTACGTGCCGCTCCTCTATGGGGTGGGCTGGCTGGTGGTGCGCCCGCTCGCCTGGGTCGCCCCCCAGCTGCGGCCCGATCAGCTCGACCTGCTGGGGGTGGTGGTGGCGTTCAGCCTGCTGCTGCTCAGCCTGCCCGACCGGCTGCGGCGGGTGTGGGGGGAGCCCAGGCCCTGGCGACGGCTCGGGCTGGCGGTGGCTCCCCGCCTGGCCCTGCGGGCCTGGCTGGGGGGCCTGGGCCAGGCCCTGCTGCTGCTTGCGGGGGTCGTTGTGCTCTTGCTCCTCCTTGGCCAGGCCCGCTGGAGCGGGCGGCTGGGCTGGGGGGAGGCGCTCAATGCCCTGGCCCTGCTGCTAGGGGTGGGCCTCGCCGAGGAATTGCTCTTCCGTGGTTGGTTGTGGGGGGAGCTGGAGCTGCAGCTGGGGCCGCGGCGGGCGCTGCCGCTGCAGGCCCTGATCTTCACGGCCCTGCATCCCTGGCATCAGCTGCCCGCCCCCGCGGCGATCGGGCTGTTCGGCGGGGTGTTTCTGCTCGGGATGGCCCTGGCCCTGCAGCGGCGGGCCGATGGCGGCCCGCTCTGGGGGGCGGTGGGGCTCCACGGCGGGCTGGTGGGGGGCTGGTTTGCCCTGCAGAGCGGTCTGCTGGAGCTGGCGCCCCGCCTGCCGGAGTGGCTCGGCGGCAGCGGCGGGCCCGGGGCGCCCAACCCCCTGGGGGGGGTGCCGGGTTGGCTGGGCCTGGGGCTGCTGCTGCTGCTGCGCCGGCGCTGCTGGTGAGGCCCCGCGTGGGGCCGGCTCAGCGCACGGCGGTGGCCAGGGCCCGGCGGCCCTCCACCGGCGCGTGCAGGGCCTCCGCCAGGGGCGCACGGCCGTAGTCGCGCTCCAGCAGATCCATCACGGTGCGGCCGAAATCCGCCGGGTTGCGGCGGAAGGCCTCCAGGCACACCCGGCCGAAGGTGCGGCCCATGGGCTCGGGGTTCCAGAGCAGCTTGCGGGCCGTCCAGGGCAGCATGCTCATCGGGTCGTAGCCGGGCTGGAGCACCCCCTGGTCGAAGGCGTACTGCTCCAGGTGGGTGTGGGGCTGCAGGCCGATGAAGAAGATCGCCGGCTCCACCTGGCGCGCCCCGAAGATGGCCTCCAGCTCCCGGTGGTAGGCCACGGTCTGGCGGATCGTCTCGGGCCGTTCGTCGATCACATTGAAGGAGTAGTTCACCGACACGTGGTCGCGGAAGCCGGCCCGGGCCAGCAGCCGGCAGTTTTCGAGCACGGTGCGCAGGTTGTAGCCCATGCGCATGCGGCGCACGAGCTCCTGGGAGCCGGAGGTGATGCCGATCTCGAAATAACTCATGCCGGTGGCCACCATCAGCTCCGCCAGCTCGGCATCGATGTTGTCGGCGCGGATGTAGGCCGCCCAGCGGATGTCCGTCAGCCCCTCGGCCTGGATCGCCCGCAGCAGCTGCTTGGTGTCCTCGATGTAGCGGCGGGTGGGGATGAACTGGGCGTCGGTGAACCAGAAGCCGCGCACGCCCCGGTCGTAGAGCTGGCGCATCTCCCGCACCACCTCGGCGATCGGGTTGATCCGCACCGCCTTGCCCTCGATCACGGTGTAAACGCAGTAGCAGCAGTTGTGGGGGCAGCCCCGCTTGGTCTGCACGCCCACGTAAAAATCCCCGCCGTCGAGGTACCAGTCGAGTTGGGACCAGATCGTGGCGATGTAGGCGTAGTCGCAGGCGGTTTTCTCGACCGGGGCGGGGGGTTCGTGGATCAGCCCCGGCCGCGGCGGTTCCCCCACCACATAGCAGCGCTCGCCGGCGATCGATTCACCGCGCACCAGCTGCTCCAGCAGCACCTCCCCCTCCCCCACCGACACCACCGTGCCGGCCGGCAGGCTTTTGCCCAGCTGCTCGTAGAACACGCTCACCGCCCCGCCCCCCACCACGGCGCGGGCGCCGGGCACATGGCGACGGGCCAGCCGGAGCCCGCGGCGGATCAGGCCGAGGTTGCGGCGCAGCTCGCCGTAGTAGGCCCCCATCAGCCGCAGGCCCCCCAGGGCTCCCCGCAGGCGGCGCAGAGGATTACGGGCGTAGAACACCTCGAAAGAATTCTGGAGGGGGTTGCCCCCCCGGCCATCCACCGGCGCGTAGATCTGGATGTCGCGCCAGGAGAACACCAGCAGGCTAGGTCGGAAGCTCGCCACCGCCGCCTCCAGCTCCTGGCGCACGTCGAGCAGGGGCACGGCGGCCAGGTCGAGGATCCGCTGGGGCAGGCCGGGAAACTGCTTGTGCAGGTGATCGGCAAGATACACCGGGCCGATCGGGAAGATCGGATTGCAGGGCAGCCGCACCAGCAGCACCCGCGCGTCGGGCGCGGTCTCCATCGTCTCAGCGCCTTCAGGTGGGCCGGACGCTAACAACGCCCAGCGCCCACCAGACGCCGCTGAGCCTCGGCACAGGCGTGCCGCAGGCCGGGGGGCAGCCGGGGGATCCAGGCCTCATGCACGCAGAGGCGGGGCTCCAGCCGCCAGCCGGCGGCCGCCAGTCGGCGGGCCAGATCGGTGGGGCAGGGCTGGGGATAGGCGGGGTTGATCACGTCCCTGGTGTCGAGGCCGCCCAGGTCGTCGATGCCGGCTTCCAGGGCCTCCACCAGTCGCCCGGCGGGCCAGAGATTGGGGGGGAGCTGCAGGTGCACCTCCGCCGGCAGGATCACCCGCGCTTCGGCGATGGTCGCCAGCAGGTCGTCGCAGGTCCGATCGTCCAGGGGCGTGGGGGGTGCCTGCGCCGGCCGCCAGGGTTGCAGGATCACCTCCTGGAGATGGCCCCAGCGCTGCTGCATCTCAGCGAGGGTTTCAAGGGAGCGGCGCCGGTCGGCGGTGCTCTCGCCCACCCCCAGCAGCAGGCCGCTGGTGAAGGGAATGGCGAGGCGGCCGGCCTGCTCCAGCTGGCCGAGGCGCACCGCCAGCCGCTTGCTGGGGGCCTGGCGGTGCAGGGCGTCCCAGGCCGGGCCGATGCCCTCCAGCATCAACCCCAGGGAGGGGTTGAGGCGGCCGAGGGCGGCCATCTCCCGGGCCGAGAGGGGGCCGGCGTTGGTGTGGGGCAGGCGGCCGGCGGCCAGGGCGCGGCGGGAGAGGGCGAGCAGGCGGGCGAACCAGGCGGCGCGCCAGGGGGAGCCGGGGGCCACCTCGCCGCTGAGCAGCAGCACCTCCGCCGCCAGGGGGGCGGCGGCCAGGCGGGCGTCGGCGCTGGCGTCGGAAAGGGCGTCGGCGAGGGGGGCGCGGGGGTCGGGAACCCGTCGGAACCCGCAGTAGCCGCAGGCGTTGAAGCAGGCGCGGGTGGGCACGAGGGTGAGGCTCGGACTCCAGCGGACCCGCCGCTCCCGGTTTTTCTTCATGAACCCCCCTTTACAAAACCCGCAACATCCCGTTACGTTGTGTGTGGCGGGATTCCGCCCCTCCATCCGCTTTGGCCCTCGTGGCCTGAGCTTCCCCTCCTGTACTCATGACTGCCACTCTCCAACAGCGCTCCGGCGCTTCGGCGTGG